>SVQR01000008.1 GCA_015065225.1 Oscillospiraceae bacterium
CAGGACTTGGGGCTGCCGTTTGCAAGCTGAAGGAAGTTAATGAAATGTCTGTTGCCTTCCGCATTTACTTCTGTTGTACCGGGCTCAAGCTCGTAGTAGTACCTGATGACCGCATACTTGTAATCCGGGATTGAAACGCTCTTGAGTGTGCTGTTGTAGCAGTCGCTGGCAACATTGTCCGAGCTTTCCGGATTGGGGATGTAACGGAGAACGTCGGTGTCCGTAATACCGAGGTGGTATACGCTGAAGTCTGAACCGCTGTTTGTATATCCTCCGCCGGAGATCTTTGTGTTGAGAAGTGCGGGTGTAAGAACGATAGGTGTCTTTACAAGGTCGTTGAGAGGCTTGTTGTTGGGAGCACCCTGGAGTATTTCCGCACCGAAGCCTGTGCTGTCGCCTTCAAGGAAGATACTTCTGAAGGACCAGTCATCACCGTTGAGAGTTTTACGGAGAATAACGTCAACAACACGTTCCTTCTCTTCGAGATCCTCGAAGAACATGAAGTATTCATTCTGATTGTTGCCGGATGTATACATGTTTGCATACTTCCATTCGCCGCCGTCAACTCTGTACTGGATCAGACCCATTGTGGGATGTCCTCTGTAGTACATACCGACACTCTGTGCCTTTGTCTTTACAGACCATGCCATACCGGGATTGTCGTAGGAATCCTTTGTGACGTTACCGCCTGCGGGATTATAGCCGTAGCCTGCGGTACCGAAGTTTCTCGGAACTATATCCGTTGCGTTGGAACGGAGTCTTGCGTTGTGGTAAATGGAATGTGCACCGGGATGATAGGAATGGAAGTTGTCAAGAAATTCCTGTGTAGCATTGTAGGGAACTTCGGGACAGGTGTAGTTTACAACTTCTGTTGAGTAGCCCTTTGTATCATCGAGGTTGGGGATAAGGAAATTATCACGAAGGAACTCAAAGTACTTCTGATAACCTCTGGGAGAGGGATGACATCCGTCAGCCATGTATGTCTGCCAGAGCTCGGAGCCGGAGGAGGGAAGAACTGCGCTGTTGCCCAGCTTTACATTCTCCTCAACAAGGAAGTCATACATATATCCGCCGAACCAGAACCAGGGGATGTTGTAATATTCCGCAACATCTATATGAGCCTGAGCGTTCATGTGTACCTCTGTACCGTCCTTGGATGCCGCAAGCTTACCGTGGTCTGTTGTGAGCATGATAACGATATCTGTTGTGGGGCTCTTTTCACGGATCATCTTGATGGTGGATTCCATGAAGAAAGCGGACTTTTCGTATGTGTTGCCCTCGTAGCTGTCATTGATGGAGAATTCAATGAAAAGAAGGTCAACGGGATCTGTTGTGGAAAGACCGAGAGCATTGTTTGCACGATAGAGGTTAAGGTCGATACCTGTACCGCCGAGACCTGCATGTTTCTTTGCACCTGTATTGGAGTTTGTTTCCATGATTGTGATGCCGTTGGGCACACCGTAAGTTTCATGGAGCCAGGTCTGTGAAAGACCTCTCCAGCAGTTTACACCCTGCTGGGGTGCGGGGTTGTAGGCATTTGACGGAGCATAGCCGTTTGTAACCGAGCCGCCGAAGTAGCCCAGGTGGATATCCTCGCCTTTCTTTATCTTGGCGTAGGTGTTGGGGATCGCGGAGCCGTTTTCCGTGATCTGGGAAATGAATGATGTGGTCTCGGCAGTTTCTTCCGCAACCTCGGCTGCATCTTCAGCCTGTGCAAATGAAACCGTTCCGATGCCTGTCAGCGTGAGCATTGCCGCAAGCACGACCGATAGGAATTTTTTCATGAAGTTTTCCTCCTTAAAAAATATATTTTCCTTAGATATATAATAACATAATGGCTGTGGTTACGTCAATTAGTTTTTTTGCACATTTTATTAGTAAAATTTACTTTTTTCGGGTTGTATTATATGCCTTTGTGTGATATGATAAAAACAGATATCGTGATTTATGCGGTTTGACGAAGCGCATAATACAATGACAAGCTCCTTCAAATCTGCCAGCGGGGGCGTTCCCGCTAAACATAGATTTGAAGCACATCCACCCATCTTGTCGAACATCAATCTCCCTCATAGCCGATATTCCTCTCGAAAGGAGCAAAAAATGCCGAAACTTATATTTCCGCCATTCAACGAAAAATACATAAGATCTACTCCTGAAAGTGCCCGTGAAAAATGCTTTCTTCACATATACGGTGCAGGGATAGTGTACCCGGATGCAAGATACGAATTTGAAAAGATACGCGACTCATATCTTTTTGAATATGTTGTCAGCGGACAAGGCTATGTCGGCAACGAAACTGAGACTGTCAGAGTCGCTGCGGGAGACTGTATAGTTTCCGCAAAGGACGGATTCACACGGTATGGCTCGGATAAGAAAGACCCTTACGTCAAGATGTGGTTCAGTGTCACAGGAGACTTCATGAAGGCTCTTTACGATACTTGTCTTTCACCGTATACCGACTTTACTGTGAAAAAAGTTGACGTATATCCACTCTTTGAAAAGATGCTTGCCGAGCTTGACGGAAATCCAAAGGACAATGTAAATGTCCTCGCACCGATAATCCTCGATATTCTTCTTGCGGTTTCAGGTAGAGGCGAAGAGACAGCTACGTTTACAGATGTGCGTTCCCGCGCGCTTGATATAAAGCAGTACATCGATACATTTATTCTGGACAATATATCGGTACGCAAGGCGGCGGAGCATATCGGCATTACGGAACGTACTGCTATAAAGTTGTTTCGCGACAAGTACGGTATCACACCTGCAAAGTACATAAGGCTGAAACGTCTGGAACGTGCAAAGGAGCTTCTCGTGAACTCAGACAAATCCGTTACGGACATAGCACATATCCTTCATTACTGCGACCAGAGCTACTTCTCCACCGATTTCAAAAAGGAGTTCGGAATTTATCCTTCGGAATATCGCGAACACACAAAGCACGCAAAAAAGCATTGAAAAATTCATATAATCATGATATAATCATGTATATGTAAAAGCGGCAAAAACAAACACCAATTTCATTTTGCGAAAGGATGATACCATGAAATACAAAATTCAGCTTATAACCCTCCAGGACATCAATGACTTCGTAAAGATAGCAACAAGCCACGACTTCAGAATAATTCTGACCGACGGTAAGGACTTCGCTGTCAGTGCAAAGAGCTTTATGGGTGCAATGGCATCCGTAGAATGGGATGAACTCTACTGCGAATCCGAGCATGAAATCTACGGCGAGATCGCAAAGTACATAGTAGAAGAATAATAAACTGTTGTACCGCTTTGCATTATAGTATAAAAATACGGGAGCTGCCCATTTTCGGACAGTTCCCGTTTTTTGTTATGCTCGATGTGTTTTTCAGCCGAATATTCCTTTGTTTATCAGATCCTCACATATTCTCTGTGCGAGCTTGGATTTTGTCGGCGGATGAATGTCGTTGTCCTCGCAGACGTCAAAGCTCTTTACGCAGGAAAGGTACGGTACCGTCTTTTCGGCACGCTCCTGAGCCTTCTGTACTCCGGACCATGCAGCCTGATTACCGGCTTTTTTGTAGTTTGCTATCTGAACTATCGTAAAGGGAAGTGTATCGTCGCGAAGATCCTCTCTCCAGTTTTTCGCAAGGATATAAAGCATCCTGTCGTAGATCACCGATTCCGCATCGGATGTGTTGGATTCTCCCTGATACCACACAACGGATCTTACGGAATAGGGGATAAGTCTTTCAAATGACCTGTGATAAAGGTTTCCGGGCGTGTTCCAATTGTATAACGGATATGTGACATCGTGATGCATTTTTTCCACCGGTAATTCTATTTCACTGCCATAGTATCTGTCCTCATGTATCCAGGATTGGATCATGGAAGCACCGACACTTGCGTTGATCATTCCAACCGCACAGCCGAGCTTTTTGCGAAGTCCAAGCCCCAGATGATAGCATATGGCAGACCACGAATCCACGGTAGAAGCCTCACAAATACGCCATTCAAAGATGTTTTCCGCATCCTTGTGGCTGACAAACGTGCGGAGCATATCGTCAGAGATGTATTCCTCGGGAGGCGTTTTCTCCAAATTCATTGTAAACGCCATATTTGACTGTCCGGAGCAGAGGATCACCTCGCCCACATAAACATTCTGTATTGTGACTTTTTCTCCGTCACCGTCTATCTTCAATTCATACGGACCACCATATTTCATGGGTGACATTTCGACAACGAATCTTCCGTTTTCCGGCGTTGCTTTTGCCGTATTTCCGTTTAAAGAAACGGTAACATCACCGCAGCTCTCACCGTAGATCCTTATGGGCTTATTTGCCTGCAACACCATATTGTCGCAGAATATCTTTTCAAGTCTCATGCTTAATAGTTCCTTTCTCTATATCCAAAGCAGGATCTGCGGAGCGGTGATGCCTTCAAAAACACCGTCCACTGTCACGACTTCGGTCTTTATCACACCTTCGGCGATCATAGACTTTACCGTCTCATAGGTAAGATGTGCCGCAGGTGTGCAGTCATATTTTTTGTGATCGAACAGGCTCTTGACTCTTTGGTAGAGTTCCATGAAGCTGATCTTTTCCTTTGAAAGCGAATCAAATACAAAATCATAAGCCCTGTGAGTAATTTCGGCACTTATCGGTGCAATTTTGCAGACAGGCTTTTCAAAGGGAAGTATCTCCGCTTTGCCGTTATAAATATTACCGTAGCTCATACATGGGAGTGAGAACGCCTCGCCCGCATCCTCCGGGAAGCAGATGGATGTAGAGCCGATATAAGTTCCGTGTTCGCTGTGTGATACGTTCATCGGCTGATTTATCCTTGCAAATGCGATCCTGTCCGGCTCGGAAAGGGCTATTGCAAGTCCCACTATCTCACCGGGCATATCCGTAAAGGATCTCTCCATAGCTTTTGAAAGATTTTCACCGCTATCTATATAACGCATAATCTGCTGTGCCATGACCTCACTCGAATGTACACCGTCACCGTCGGGAAGCGTTGCATATCTGGGGGCATCTATCTTACACTTGGAAGGAAGACCATATCCCAGCGAATAAAGCTCTGCGGCAATGGGAGAGATACTTTTTTCCACCTCGTCGGAAAAATATCCCTGTGATCCGTTCGCAACATAAGCGACATAAGGATCGCCGTTACCGTTTTTTGTACCGATAAAAGGCTGTGCCCACAAATCACCGCCGCCGGATCTTGTTCTTCCGTGGATGATGCCGACATTGCCGGGAAGATCCATAGCATTTGTAAGAGCAACAAGTCTGTCCGTGTCGCCCGTCAGCTTTGCGTAATATAACTTTCCCTCATGTATTGTTGCAATGCCGCTGTAAAAGCCGGCGTTGTAGTATTCCTCTTTTTTCAGCATTTCTACAAGTATAGGTGCGGCTCTTTTTGTACCGATATATCCTGCGATCGTACACATATCAATACCTCCGTAAGTGTTTTGCTATAACAATTATAACAAAAGAATGCGATGCTGTCAATAACAAACACCGCATATCCGATATGTAATTCTTATTTGTATTATAACCCGACCGTTATGTCAGATACCCTTTACCTCAACATAATAGTCGCCCTGCTTAACATAAAGCTGCTTGTCGCCCTTGACCTCGGGACGTGAATACTTTGTCTTGTCCGGAACTATGAGAGTGCTGTAATCAATGCCGAGCACCTCGCAGATGACTCTGTTTACCTGACCGCCGAGAAGCTCGGTTGCTTCGGGCGTATAGTAATGTGTCTGATCGGAATGAAGCTCATCAATGTCGGGACGTCCGTCAAGAATACCGTAGAGATCGTTTATAACGACACCGTGCTTCTTCAGTACTTCAATGGCGATATTGTTGTATCTTACGATATCCGAGTTTCTTCTCATCTCGAATTCTTCAATGAAGTCTTCCTCACGAACCGGCGTTGATGTTGCAAAAACAAACTTCGCCTTTGGGAAAAGAAATTCAAGCCTTGACTGTATCCTCTCGATATAGTCAGCAAACACTTCAGCTCTTGTCAGACAGTCGTCGCCGTAAATGCGGAGTGTATCCCAATGTCCCACATTCCAGTGAACGAGATCCACATCATCACCGCACTTCAGGGCATCCTTCCAATAGTGAATATTACGCAGAGTATACTCCGCAAATCTGCAGTTCTCACCGGGAGCAAATACCTCGGCGATGCCTTCCATGCTTTCTCTTACATAGTTGTCATAACCCTGACGGATGGAGTCACCTATAAAGAATATTTTTTTCATACCATATTCCTTTCATCGTTTTATATATCCTACAAGATTATATCTCACAGCTCTGTATAAGTAAATGTAATTTTTGATACTGTTTGTATTTTTCTGTATGGAAATTGAGAAAGTAGATTGCAAATAGGATTTATGTTTAGCGGGATATTGCAAATTCCGGATACGCCGATAAATAAAATTAAATATATTCACTCATAAAAACCGAACATCTCGGCATCGGTAAACTCAAATACAAGACAAATCTTATCGCAGACGGTGGATATATCCCCTTTAAATTTTACCCTGTATACATTCTCCGACATTTCTTCAAGTGTACATTCACAAGGGGAGAATCCATTAAGATATTGCGGCTGTTTGTGTATGGTGAAAAATTCGGATACACCTACTCTTATATTGCCGTTTTCATGAAGCTTTGCACGAACACAAAATTCGTCCTTCGGCATATCTCGCATGGGAGTAATTATGCGTGACAGCTTTCCTTTTTCGGAAACATATGCCGCAAGCTCGTCACGGTGTATTTTTGCACACATGAGGCTTGTTTCACGGAAATTCGTATGCTGTCCGTTGCCACCGAAATAGAAGAAACGGTATTCGTCTCCGTCATCCAAGGGTGCGGAAGAATAAATACATCCGCAGTCAGCCTCGCCGTTGCCGTAATGACCTTTGCCTCTTTCAATAAAAGGAGCTTTCCTTTCCACTCTGTTCCAGTTTTTGCCGTTGCCGCTTACAAGCAGTTCAAGATCTACACAGTCAAAATCCTCTGCATTTCTTTCACCGCCATGGAAGAAAGAGCCGAGTCCGTAGTATATACCGTCCTTTATGAATACGGGCATGGAATAAAGCTGATCGTCAATGCCATCTCCCCGGTATACCTCACAAGGATCTGACCAGTGCAGGAAATCATCGCTCTCGCAAAGGGCGGGTATTCTCTGATTGTCTGTCCATATCCGTGTTATTACTCTGTATTTTCCAACCTTTTCGTCAAACCACGCATAGTTGTGCGTATCGCCTGCGGGGTCGCATCCTATCCAGTCGCAGGGATCGCTCCAATGTATTCCGTCAGCGGAAAAGCATACAGCCATATGGTGATTCCTGTCGTTATGTATCACCATCTTGTACTTCCTTTCGGCATCCGTTTCATGCTCATCCCTGAAAACACCTGCACCGTGAGCGCATCTTATAAGAATATTATTGTCACGGTTTCCACCGTAATCGCATACACCGAGGTTTGGTCTTTCCCAAGTCTCACCGTCCTTTGAAACGGCTAAAAGTATCGCACTCTCACGAGTGCCTGTTTCGCGATATACCGTGTTTTTCCTATCTTCAAGACTTGTCTCACGGTGTGAATCATCCCTTATGAAAACCGAATAATACATACGGTATTCCTTATATTCGCTGTCGTAAAACACATTTGGATAACCGTTGTCTATCCTCTGCTCCCACTGTACGTGCGGCGTGCCCGTAAGACCTTCCTCAAGATATATCTTATTGTCCTTTTTCGCTTGACATACTCTGAGATGAGTATTCTCGGTAAATCTCACATTGGGCGCAAAAAGAAAGGGGTTGAATTCTTTCATAACATCCTCCGCAGGCATCGGTACGCCGGTGCACATCATCATATATACGCTAATTATATAGTACCGGGGCTTTCCTGTCAAGCAATCCTAAAACAAAAAGCAAAAAATCGGACGTATAGGATATAGGATATAGGGGATAGGGGAGGTTGGAAACTTCGTTTTCTTCGATTATTAAATTTTTTTTTGAATATATGGGAAATGTCATTAACTTTAAAAGACACCGTCACATAATGACAGTGTCTTTGTTGGATTTATTGCTTTTCTATTTTGATTAGTATTGTTGTGAAAAGCGGCATTTCAAGTATAACAGAGAATTTATCCGCTGTGAAATATTCTTCTTTGGTAAGCTCGAGATTGTGTTCTTTATCAAGGATGCTGATGCTTACTTTTACGGGAGAAGTGCAGTTTTCAAAATTTACCTTTACGTTCTTTGCTTGTGTACTGTCGTCGTCATTGAAATGGGTAAGCATAAGAGCATAATTATCGCCGTCTGTTGCACAGCAATTGTAAATACTGTCAACGGCATATTCCGTGGGGATGTGTGTTCCGAGCTTTGCAAGTTCACGGAATGCAAGGAAAGGATAATAACCCTTGAGACATTCGTAGGTCTCATGTGCAAACATACCGTTCATACCGGATGGTCTTGCATCGTAGTACATAAGCATATCCAGCGGCTCGTGCTGTCCCATGCACATTACAGAGGCAATAAACGCCGCCCCCTTAAGGCTCTTTTCCACCTTTATGGAATACTTCCAGTCATCACCGGAAAAGCCCTTGATGTAGTTATATTCGTCAAGCACCATAGGTATATGGGAAAGTCCGAGCGAATCAAGTGTTTCTCTGTTCTTTCTGATGTACGGAGCAAGCTCTTCGGCGAATCTTCCGTACCAATGGAAGGAGAAGAAGTCCATATGAGCCTCGCCCTTTGCAACGCTGTCGAGAACCATCGTCTTAAGCGGGTTTTCCTTGGGATTGTAGAAGGAACATCCGCCGATTTTAAGATTGGGGAATTTTTCCTTGAGGTGCTTTGAGGTAACACAGTAAAGCTCGTTGAACTGCTCCGCATTACCCTGCCAGCAGGGACTTGCACCGTCGAAGATACCTAAATCGGGCTCGCACCAGATTTCCCAGTATTCGATATTATGGTGGAAGCCGTTTGCCCAGCCCTCGTTGTAGTGTCTTATGATATGCTCGCAGATTCTCGCCCACTTTTCAAAATCCTTCGGAACTCTCGTACCGTACTTATAGCCGTGCTCGATGGAAGCACCGAGTCTGTAGAAAATCTGTGTACCTGCCGCAAGTGTAGTTGCAATATACTTGTCTGTAGGCTCAAAGATGTAATTTTCGGGATTTGTTTCGTCCGCATCGAAATTGCGAAAAATTCTGTGTACGTCAACAATATGCTCACCGCCGTATGACGCACAGAAGGAAGCATCGTGATTTCTCGCAAAGGGAATACACGCCGCCTTGTAGGTGTCGAAATTGTTGTAGGAATTACGGACTCCGCCGTCAATCGGACCGTTGTTGACACAGTTCATCGGCTTTATTTTGCCGCCCTTTTCCAAAAGGTTTATTTTAAACTCTGTCATAGCGTTTTCTCCTTTTTCGCTTTTTTAATATTTTACATTATTTAAATTTACCTGTCAATATGTTTCGGAAAATCCGAATTTTATTCGTAAGCATTAAAGTCTCGGAGCAAGCGGGTCTGCATTGAAGGAGCAAGTACCCGTAAGCTCACACTCACCGTAAATGCCCGCAACAAGCGCCTCAAAATATTCGGGGCAGATACAGTAAAGATTCAGGAAGTTTTTCGCAGCGGGGAACCAGTCATTATAGATGAAGGGAGAGCCTGTGGAAATACAAATGCTCTTTTCCTCGCCGTATGCAAGAATATTTATAAACTGTGTAGCTTTTTCAAGAATAAATCCACCCATTCCGTAGGGCTGATGAGGTGCGATGTGTGCGATGTACAAAATGAGGTCGTTGTTTTCCGCAATTTCCTTCATATGCGCTTCGTTCTTTACCTGGTCGCATATGCTGACGGTTGCGCCTCTTTTCTCAAATTCGGGCTTCAGATGCTTTTCAACAGCATCAAGCACGGGCTGATTGTAGCCTATGTATACAAATTGAACCTTCTTTATGTCCTCGCGCTTTACGGGAACAAGGTTGTTTGTTCTGCTCATCCACGAAATGGACCTGGGAGCGTACTTCCTGCACATCTCTACGGCATCGTTCTTGATTCTTGCTCTTTCCTCAAGAGTTAAAGGCTCGTAATCCTCATCGAAAAGTCCGAGCTTTTCCTTGAGATCAAGAACCTTCTGACAGGCATCATCAATTCTTTCCACAGGGATTTTGCCGTCAAGAACAGCCTTTTCCACAATATCAATAAAATCAATATGATTCGGTCCGAGAATTACGTCATTTCCCGCATTGTAGAGAGCGGCGTAAAAGTCCTCGGAATTTGTAAACATAGCCGTAAGACCTCTCATACCGACAGCATCGGTAATTACAATACCCTTGAAGCCCATCTTCTCCTTGAGAAGCTCTGTAACTATCTTTCTTGAAAGAGTTGCGGGGAGATATTTGCCGTTCATCTTTGTATCGTCCGCCGCAGGGAATGCGAGGTGACCTACCATTATGCTTTCTACACCGGCATCAATTCCCGCCTGAAATACACAGCCCTGTCTTTCGTACCATTCATCAAGATTCTGACGGATAAGGTAGTCGGAAAAGTGGGAATCACGGTATTCATCTCTGTCAGCACCGGGGAAATGCTTGAGCGTTGCCGCAACACCCGCCGCCTGTATGCCCTTGACATATGCGTTTGTCATTTCGGTAATAACCTCGGGCTTGTCGGAAAATCCTCTTGTAAGACTAACCGAGCAGAAGGGAGAGGGATTGTCGCAAACGGGACTCCAGAGCCATTTTACACCGCACGCCTTAACCTCGGAAGCAATATATTTTCCGTGGTCGTATGCCGCCTGTGAGTCGCCGACCGAGCCTATACCCGTATTGGATGTGGTTACGGAAAAGTAAGGGAATGTGCTTCCGCATCCTCTTTCCGCATCCATCGCACCGAGGAACGGAACCTTCATAAGAGTGCTGAAATGCTTGTTTCTTGCTCTGTTGTAGATATCTGCATTGAGAGCGGCATCATCTGCATTTTCCTCCGCCATATTGACAAAGTCCATTTTGATATTGCCGAATGTCCAGAGAATTCCGTACGGATTATTTTTCATATATTCGTCAACATTTTCGACCTTGCTGAGAAAATTACTTCGGAGTGCCGCTGTCTGTCCTATTTTTTCGCGAAGCGTAAGCTCGGATAAGGTTACTTTTTTCATTATTATATCCTCCAATGAAAAGTTTATTTTTCTCTAGAATACACCGATTTTTTATTATAATCTATAATGAAATCGACGAGTTTTATAAAAATATTGCTTTTTCAAAAAGCCTCGCCTTTATTGCCATTATACTATCGCAAATCCGCTTTGTTAACTGTATCTTAAAAGAAAAAGTGTACCCCGAGAGATACACTCAATCCGTCATAATTCAATTAAAACTTAACAACCTTGGAAGCGCTTTCGCTGTCGATATAGAGAATGAAATCGGAGTGCTCCTTAAGGAGTGTTGCGGGAACCGTATTTGTGGTTTCCGTAAGCTCGGATAACTGAATTTTTTTATGATTGTTGCATTTTTTCGTTAATATATCTGTATATGCGAATTCTTTATGGGAAAATAATGTTGTTTTTGATTATATTATACAGTGGGAATTATGCTATGTCAATGCTTTTTATAAAAAGCGAATAAAATTCGTAAAAGTACGAGGGATGTTGTGAGTACTTTTACTGTAATTTCAAAGATTGCAAGTATTCTTGAGGGCAAACAATCTCCGATGTATAAATAAGCCACACGGAATTTTGAAAAAATACAAATTAACTATTGACATGCGAAAGGCTGTATGATAAAATCGGGATGCCGGCAGAACGTGAATGTTTCTGAAATAGCAGCATATTTTCGTGTGCCGTGTAAAGTATTGAAAGCATATGACGATACTCAAAGTTTTGGTCGTTTTGTGCTAGAAAGTTATGATTTGTCTATTTACTTTTTAAAAAACATAGTATATAATAACTGCGGATATACAAAAAATAAAGGAGTATGCGAGAATGAAAAAAATCAAAACAGTTATGTCATTTGTACTGTCGCTTGTTATGCTTGGCTCTTTGACGACTTTTATCGGTTTCGCCGAAGAGTACAAGGATATTGTCATTCCGTATAAGGATATAGCGCAAGGACAGGTTGACAGAAAACCGTATTCTGTATGCGAAAAGGTACAGGATGGTGAAAAGGGTGAGGTATATAAAGTAAGTCCCAATACCGAAACCACGGAAGACGGAAAGGTTAATATCGATGCCTGGAATCTTACAAAGTATAATATAAATCTTAATCATTACATAACGATGAGGATAGAATACAAATATACCTCCGATTCGGATGCAAAATATTTCCCTGCGGCAAGTCTTTCCTCCTACGGCGGAAAAACTCTTAAGGCGTGGAGAACTGTGAAGGCGGATACTGCACTCGAAAAAGGCAAGTGGTCAAGCGTTGAAATAGACCTTACTCCCGCACTTACAAACAATATTGTTGACGGTATGCTCTGGCAGTTCCATATATATCCCTTCGGCACAAACGCAAATGCAAAATCACTCTTAAACGGCGAAAGCATACTTATCGGAAACATAACATTTTCTACAAAAGCTGCAGAGAAAAATGAGGCAGAGCTTAATATGGAATATACCGTAAAATTCACATTTGAAAGAGACAGCATACAAAATCCGTCCGATATAACCGCAAAACCGGGCGACAAAATCACTTTGCCGAAAACAGGCCAGACACTTGGCGAGAAGACCGTAACAAAATGGTTCTGTAACAATGACGGCAAGTATTATAACGGCGAAACGGAATACACAATGCCCGATGGTGATGTGGAATTTATAGCATATTGGCAGAATGTGTCAACGGGAGTTATCGAGCCCATAAAAATAAGCTACTCCGATTATTCCGGCGGTATCTGCAACAGAGTTGACACGGGAACACTTAATACCGTGGAATTTGAGGGCAAACAGACCGTTGAAATTATACCCAATCCAAAATCCGAAAACGGTGGCTCTATAAATCTTGACGGCTGGACATACGGCGGTGCAAAAATCAACGCAGAACATTACAATACTGCAATGGTTGTATACAAGTATCTTTCGGATAATCCCGTTTCGGGAAAGGCAAAGCTCGATATCCTTAAATGGAACGAGTTTTCCAAAGGTACATATATGAACTCACGCGAGGATATACAAGAAGGCAAATGGGCGGTTGTATCTTATGATATGAGCGAAGCAAAATCCAAAGCTCTTGAAGGAAAGATACCTCATCTCGGTCAGATGCATATACATCCTCTCGGGTCAAACAAGGTCGGAATCATGTCGGAAAACGATAGAGTTTATGTTGCGGATATGATATTCATTCCCGAAAAGACAACATATGCGTCATATAATTCCGCATATATCGGCGGTTATGATGACGGCACATTCAGACCGGGCGGCACAATGACAAGGGCGGAAGCCTGCACGGTACTTGCAAGACTTATGGCAGACGGAGATGCGAATGTTGAAAATGTCACCAAGACATCCTTCTCTGATGTTGCGGAAAACGAATGGTACGCAAAATACATTTCTGCCTGCGAAATGGCGGGACTTCTTACATCATACAGCGGAAATTTCAATCCCAATCAGAATATTACAAGAGCCGAATTTGTAGAACTTGTATTTAAAATGGGACTGCTTAACGATAAGGGCAAGAACGGCACATTTACGGATGTTCCCGAGAATCATACAAAGGCTGATATGATTTCTGCCGCAGGAAAATCAGGACTTGTAAACGGCTACGACAACGGTGACGGCACATTCAGCTTTAAACCCGACAAGACCATTACAAGAGCTGAAGTGGTAAAGGTAATAAACAATGCTCTTGGCAGAAGCTCAACTGCGGAAAGTGTGAAGGCGGCAGGCTGTAACAATAAATTTGCCGACCTTTCCGAAGCCTTCTGGGGATATGCGGATATACTTGATGCCGCAAACACACACATCTCGTTTAAAACAACCGACGGAAAGGAAATGTGGTTGCAAATGGATAAAGTAATAGATGAATCAGGCTTTAATCCCGACTATGAGGCGGCAATAAACAAAGCTGCGGAAGTTGATGCTCTTATGGAAAAGAGAATTGTCGAAATAAGAAACACAACCGACAATGTAAATGTCAGCGGCAAGAAGATATATGTATCCAACAAGGGAGATGATGCAAACAACGGTCTTTCGGAAAGCACTCCCGTTGCTACAATAGATGCGGCGCAGAAAATTGCGGTATCCGGTGATGCAATCCTCTTTGAAAGAGGCGGCGAATGGAGAGTAAACTTCACAACAATTCCCGGTGTATACTACGGTGCATACGGAAACGGTGTGAAGCCGCTGCTGAACGGAAATCTTACGGGTGATGCGGCAGATGCTTCTCTCTGGACTTTGGTTGAGGGTACAACAAATATCTATACCTTCAAAGAAAAGCTCCGTGATGTCGGCAATATAATTTACAATGACGGCAGTATTTACACGGAAAAGCTTGTTCCCATGATAAATGACAGACTTGAGCTTTGCATAAACAACGTAAAATACGATCCGAAAACAAGCCACACAAGAAACAACACCTTCTTTATGGTGTATGATAACATCACAAGCAAAACATTGAATATGCCTCAGACTTACGGCACATTGTATTTGAGATGTGACGAAGGAAATCCGGGTGCTGTGTACAACAATATAGAAATAGCATCTTACGGTCATACAATGATTGCAAAGTCCGACAACACCATAGAAAACCTCTGCATCATGTATGCGGGCGGTCACGGTATCACGGCAGGCACTTGCAAAAATCTTATTATCCGCAACTGTGAAATAGGCTGGATAGGCGGTACAAGCCAGTACATCAACGACGGCAAGAACACTCGTTACGGAAACGGTATCCAGATATACGGCGGATGCGACAACTATGTAATTGATAATTGCTATGTATACGAATGCTACGATGCAGGTATTTCACCCCAGTATTCTTCCGGCGGTACAAACGAAGTACTTCTCAAGAACATTTTCTATACCAATAACGTAATAGACAAGTGTATTTACAACATAGAATACTTTATTGGTAAAACAGCATCCGGCAATGCGGAAAGATACATAAAGACAATGCACTTTACGGGCAACATCCTTGCAAGAAGCGGCTACGGTTGGGGAATGATGCCTTCAAGATCCGCTTGTATAAAGGGATGGGACAGCTTTAACAAGGCATCTGATTTTATTATAAAGGACAATATAATCCTTAATCCGGCATACAACGCATATCACATCGGTGCGGACTTTGACGGTTGGCTTCCCGAATTTTCCGCAAACACCTACATCATTCGCAGAAATTCGCAGTTTATAAAGTACGGCGCAAACGGCTCGGCTCAGTACACATATGACAGCACAGCAGAGCAGACAGCGAAAAACGTACTTCTCGAAAATGACTTTACAATATACTATCTCCCGGAAGATTACAAAGGCTGAGAGATAAACAAAAACGGCAACCGAAAATCAGCGGTTGCCGTAATTTTTTATACCTATAAAGATTTTTCGCAAAGCAGGATAAGATTATCAGCCGATGTTTATAACCTTTGATGCGCTGTCCTTGTCTATGTAAAGAATAAAGTCGGAATGTTCCTTAAGAAGTGTTGCGGGAACAATGTTTGTGGTTTCTGTTGCGTGGATTGTTTTTTCAACGGCATCAGCCTTAACAGCATAAGGAACGCAGGAAACGATTCTTTCGCACTGCATAATCTGGTAGGTTGTCATGGATACAGCCTGCTTCGGAACATCGTCCATTGTAGCGAACCAGCCTTCGCCCATCTGCTGCTTCTTGCACTTTTCATCAAGGTTTACTATGATGTAAGCTTCCTTTGTATCAAAGTCTGCGGGCGGATCGTTGAATGCGATGTGTCCGTTCTCGCCGATGCCGATAAGTCCGATATCAATGGGAGCTTCTCTTAGTTCCTTAGTAAGCTGTGCGATACCTTCCTTTGTACCGTCAACAAAGTGAACAGCCTTGAGAGGAGCTACCTTGTCAACAAATCTTTCCTGAAGATACTTTCTGAAGCTTGCGGGATGTGTCACGGGAAGGTCCACATATTCGTCAAGATGGAACATCTCAACGCAGTCCCACTTGATGCCCGGCTCTTTTGTGAGTGCTTCGATCGTATCAAACTGTGAAGCACCTGTTGAAAGCACTATTCTCGCATAACCCTGTTCGGCAATTACTTCTCTGAGCACCTGAGCCACGTGCTTTGCCGCACTCTTTCCAAGCTCGTATCTGTCTTTGCAAATTCTGATTTCCATAATTCTTTCCTTTCAAATTAAAATTCTTAATTGTATTCTTTACCTTCAATGATAACTTTTTTTACATTGATATCTTCATCAAAGATGACGATATCCGCAAAATACCCCTCTTTAAGCAGTCCTCTGTCTGCATCTATATGCATCACCTTTGCGGGAACGGCACACATCATTTTGATACACTCGGTAAGAGACATTCCAACCTGCTTGTACATAACTCTTACAAGTCTGTCGGTTGTCGCAACAGAGCCTGCAAACGCTGTCATATCATGAAGATACGCAACTCCGTTTTTTACGGTACATTCAAGTCCGTCATCCTTTGCACCGAGTTGATAATCTCCCTCCGGCATACCTGCGGCACGCATGGAGTCTGTTATCATACATAGCTTGTCTGTGCCCTTTATCTTGATTATCAGCTTTAAAAGCTCCGGCGGCAGATGTATGCCGTCACAGATTATCTCAGCATAAACGTCATCCTCAAGGAAGGTTGTCTCAACAGCTCCGAGATTGCGAAGAAGATTGCGTCTTGTGACGCAGTTCATTCCTGAATAAAGATGCGTTGCAAGTCTGCATCCCTTGTCTATAGCAGGTTTCAGCTCGGAATATACACCATCCGTGTGTCCGAAGGAAGCAACAACACCTTTTTCCGAGAGAAAATCGCATAGCTCCAAAGAGCCGGGAAGCTCGGGAGCAAAGCTTATCCTTGAAAGAGTACCCTCTGCGACCTCGTAAAACTTCTTATACTCCTCCGGAACGGGAGCTTTAATGTAAGCGGGATTCTGTGCACCTCTCTGACCGTCGGCAAAGTACGGACCTTCAAGATGCGAGCCTGCAATATGAGGCTTTCCGGGCGCATTTTCTTTTATAAGCTCTCTGACTGTTTCAAGGAAGTTAAGTATATCTTTTGTCGCCGAAGATGTACAGGTCGGGAATATAGTGGTAGTTCCGTGCTTTGCGTGAGTATTGCAACCGCAGATTATGCTCTCTCTGTCACCGTCGGCAAAATCCGCATTACCGGCACCGTGGGTGTGTATGTCTATAAATCCGGGAGAAACATAATTTCCTTCTGCATCTATTTCATTGTCATACGGCAGATCATCGGATGTTACAGCGGTTATCCTTCCGTCATCAAAATAAATATACTTTCCTTTTTCAAGTGTGTCGGCAATTATGATACCGTTTTTTATTCTTGTGATCATTTTATATCATCTATCTCCTTGTAGAATTCGGAAATAAAGACTCTCCTGTTTTCTTTCATGGAAACATTTGCCGCCATACCGATGCCGATGGACATAAGTCCCGCGCGAAGGGATGCCGCCTGCTTGAGCTCAGGTCTTATTTCTGTGCCTCTGAATATCTTGTCACGCATGATGTCATCCGAGCCACCGTGCCCTTCGCTCTTGCGCTTGGGGATAGAATATGTAATAACCTCGCCGAGCCTGTTATAAACTCTTATTTCCTCCTGCGACTGCTCGTTGTATCCGGGAAGCTCTGTTGAAAGCTTATCAACTTCCATTCTGCCCTTTGTACCGTTGAGAACAAGATGGTATCCCTCATAAGGCGAATGTGCGGTAAGTGAATAGCTCATGACAGCTCCGCCGCTGTACTGTACGTTGACACTTACACTATCCTCGATATTGATCTCATCCGAGAATATGCACTTGTCACGGAAATATCCGTCGGCACTCTCGCAGTCAAGGTAGAGATCCTTGTATTCACCGGAGGTTATGTCAAGCGGATATTCGCACTGCTTCTTATAGGGACATTCGAGACATCTCTCGGCTCTTTCTTCTCTTGTATGACCGTAGAATCTTTTTGTACCGAAAGCATTGACGGCAACAGGCTCTTCCTCGAGAAGCCAGTTAACATAGTCAAAGTGATGCGTGGACTTGTGTACCAGCAAGGATCCGGAATTCTCTCTTTCCCTATGCCAGCGTCTGAAATAGTCGGCACCGTGTTTGGTATCAAGCATCCATTCAAAATGAACGCTGAGTATTGTACCTATCGCACCGGATGCCACAAGCTCCTTGACTCTTGCGCAGAAAGGGCTGTATCTGAGATTGAATGTAACGGTAAGCTCCTTGCCTGTTCTGCGCTTTGCATTGATAAGTGCATTTGCCTTTTCAAAGTCTGTTGTTACCGGTTTTTCCGAAATAACGTCGCAGCCGAACTCCATAGCCTTAACTATATAATAGTCATGTGTACAGTCCTTGGATGTAACAATAACTGTATCCGGTTTAACTTCCTCAAGCATCTTGTCGAAATCATCAAAAACGGGGATGTCCTTTCCAACCTTTTTTGATACAACCTCCGCACGCTTTCTGTTGATGTCGTAAACACCGCAAAGTTGTGCACAATCCTCATAATCCTTGATGAGTGGTATGGCGTAAGCGCCGATGCCTCTCGAACCGCAGCCGACTATAACGTATTTTTTCATTTTGTCTGTCCTTCCGTAAAAAGTAGTATTGACAAAATCATTATAAAGTGTTAAACTATATAAATCAAGAGATTATTTTGCGTTTTTGTGGATAATTTTGCATTAACTCGGAAAATGTAATATCAACAATAAGTTAAAACAATTATAGTAAAAGCACAAAATTATAATATACGGTAAAATATAATACAAAGGAGTAAGACGAATGAATAACGCTCCGACATCAATGTCTGTCGACAACAAGCCTCTCTGGGGCAATGAATTCACCCTTGACGATGTAACGGTAAAGCCTGTCGGTGTATGGATATACACTCCGCCGATTGTCTGGAAAGGCGACAGAGTAGGGCATATAGGCTACAACGATAACTTCTTCTTTGTCCTTGAAGGGGAATGTTACCTGAACGTCAACGGACACAGCTGTATAATAAGAGAGGGACAGCTCGCTTTTCTTCCGAAGGGAAAGATGCGTGCATACACTCATATCTCCGAACGATTTGTTATGTACGAAATGGCGTTTTCCGCAAGGGCGGGAGAGAGAAACCTTATGGATTATCTCGGACTTTGTGATGACAATTATGTTGTGACCATCGGGGACAAAAGAAGAATGTGTGCATATTTTGAGGATTATTGCCGCAAGGAGATGCAGCGAGATCCGCTTTTTGAGATAGGCTGGTGTTCGGCGATACTTGCGATAATCCGTGAATATGCGGAGGAACGCAGAAAGCTCACAACAGGTGACGGAAAGGTCTTTGCTCCTGTGATAAAGTACATGACGGAAAATCTTGAAAGTCCGATAAAAACGGGGGAACTTGCGGCTGTGCTTTTTATGCAGACCACATATTTCATACGCCGTTTCGGTGAGGTTTTCGGAATGTCACCGCAGAGCTACCTTACAAAGCTTCGCATGAGCCGTGCCATGGAGCTTCTTTCATCCACGGATATGCCGATAGAAAAGATAGCCGGCTCCGTCGGCATTCCCGATACTTCGTACTTTTCCCGCGTGTTCAGAAAGCACTGCGGAACGACGCCCGGAACATACAGAGCGACATTTCTGAAGAACGAATAGTAAAAAGAAAACGGTAGTCATACGACTACCGTAGCTTTGAAATATCATTCCTGCAAGCCATCGACCTTTTCGTAAACTCTCTCAAAGTCCGTGATCACCATAATGCTCTCCTCGTTGATAAGATCGGTGCCGGGAGTAACAACCACCGTGAGAGTCTGTGTATTGGAATCTTTGTATATGTCCGTGACAGTGCCGACGGAAAGATCTTTGGGATATATTTCACCCGCCCCAGATGTAAGAACAGGATCACCGATCTTTACAAGAGTATCAGCGGGAAGTCCCGATACCTTGCATTTTCCTTCTGCGGAAAGCTTGTAATCACCATGAAGTATACCTGTCGCACCCGTCGGGGAGAAGTACACACCAACGGAGGAACTGTGGGAAATAAGTGTGATCCCACGAGATGATACGGGACCTTCTTCTGTTATATAGCCTATAAGTCCGTTGGCGGCGACCACAGGCATATTCTTGTGTACACCGTGCATAGTACCCTTGTCTATAGTGAATACCGAAAGAAAGTTTCCGCTGCCTTTGGAGATTATCTTACCGTTTACAAGCGAGAGCTTTTCAAAATCACGTTTGAGATCGAGGAATGCATAAAGCTGTTCGTTTTCTTTTTTGATCGCTTCGGATGCAGCCTTGTCTATAAGCAAGGAGTTGTTTTCTGCTTTAAGGCGCATATTTTCCTCTTTAAGCTCTGCAATGTCACCAAAGTAATTACCTATCGCACGTATATTATCGGAAATATAATCGACACAGGAATTTATCGGATAAACAACTACATTGACAATGCCGGTAAGGATATTTGAAAATCCGGAAAAATAGGAGACAAGTGCTGTCAGAGACAAAATCACCGACACTATTATGCTCAGAGCAAAAAAACGCGACTGTCGTCTTGTAACAACATCACCGGAACCGTATGCCATGGAAGCCTCCTTTAAAAATTATATGCCGGAAGCGAAAGTTAATAAAATAAATCTTTACAAACGGCACAAGTTGAGATATAATATCATGATGACAATATTATAATCCGTATACGGGTAAATTTCAAGTACATTTTGAAAACTTCACAAATAAATCTCATGAATGGAGGGATGTAGAATGAAAAAGCCGTACCTTCTTGCTCCGTGCGGAAGCTATGAAGCGGTATTGGCGGCAATATCCGCGGGTGCCGATGAATGTTATCTCGGCGGAAGTGCGAATAATGCCAGAATGAACGCAAAAGGCTTTACGGAAGAAGAATTTTACAATGCCCTTAAAATAATGCGCATCCATGGCGTGAGATCGAATATAACTCTCAATACCCTGAATTTTGACAGAGAGCTTGCGCAAGTTCTTGAATTTGCAAAAAAAGCATGGGACAGCGGTGCGGATGCCTTCATAGTTCAGGATATAGGACTTGCAAAGCTTTTGTACAGCGAGATCCCAGGAGTGGAGCTTCATGCAAGTACCCAGTGCGCCTGCCATAATCTTGACGGAGCGATCGAGCTTTCAAAGCTCGGCTTTTCAAGGATAGTCCTTGCGAGAGAATTGCCGCTTGAAGATATAAAGTCCATTACCGAATACGGTATAAAGACGGGAAGATTCGAAACCGAGGTCTTTGTCCACGGTGCACTTTGCGTATGTCATTCGGGAATGTGCCTTATGAGCAGCGTGATAGGTGACAGAAGCGGAAACAGAGGTCTCTGCGCTCAGCCCTGCAGGATGCCGGGAAATGTCACAAACAATCTCGGAAAAAGAGGAAAGGGAGAATATCCGCTGAGCCTTCGCGATCTTACTCTTTCAAAGCATATAACAGAGCTTCTTCCTCTCGGTATCGCATCCCTCAAAATAGAGGGCAGGATGAAGAGCCCCGATTATGTATACAGAACGGTAAAGATACTCCGTGAGCTTATCGACAATAATGCCGATGCGGACGATAAAAAATACAATGAGCTTTCGGAAATATTCTCAAGAGGAGGCTTTACCGACGGGTATTTTACAAAGAAATACTTTACTGACAACCGCAGAATGTATGGTTTCAGAAGTGACAGCGACAAAGCAAAAACAGCGGATGCCGTGGTGGAGATACCGCCGATGTCCAAAGTACCGGTAAAGCTGTATGCCGAAGTAAAAACAGGCGGGATGCCTTACGCAAGATTTGAAGCGAACGGAAAAAGCGGAGAATTCAGGTTATCCGAGCCGGCAAGCCTTGCAAACAATGCACCTCTTACAAAGGACAGCTTCCTTAAAAATATGTCAAAGCTCGGCTCGACGGAATTCGTTCTTGCGGGCAGCGAGATATGTATAGATGACGGACTGTTTCTGACAGCATCTTCGATAAACTCCCTCAGAAGAGGAGCGATGGAAGCTCTTGAAAAGGCGATACTTTCCGACAGAAGCGGAACAAATGCCGGTCAAAGACAGGAATCAGCCTCTTTGGAATGTGAGACACGCAATGTCAAAGCTCCGAAGCTCAGATTCATAACGGACGATCCGAATTTCAGATACGACAAAAAGAAGTATCCGGAAGAGCTTGAAAGTATTTGCCTTCCCCTTGAGATATTCAGAGATAGCACAAAAGATATATATTTACCCTTTGGTGTAAGACTTCCGAGAGTTATCTTTGATGCGGAAAAGGAAAATATATCAAATGCACTTGCGAATGCAAAAAACAGCGGAGCAATGTACGTTTACATCTCAAATATCGGACACATAGCCATGGCGAAAGAGACATCTCTCCCGATATACTGTGGCATGGGACTCAATGTCTCAAACTCGCACGCTCTTGCGGAGTATGCGGCAATGGGGATGGAAAGCATATGTCTGTCTCCTGAGCTTAAAAGTGCGCAGATGCGTGATATAAAACGTGTAAAGAACGTAAAATGCTCTGCGGTTGTTAAAGGAAGATTGCCGCTCATGGTGCTTGAATCATGTATCCTTCGTGCATCGGGGGTATGCTCCAACTATTCGGGAGCATCACATTTTTGCGGTGAATACACAGACAGGATAGGCAAGCGTTTCCCGATATATCCGGAAAAAAGATTTACCGACGGAAACGATCCATGCAGAAACATTATCATGAATGCGGATGTACTTGATATATATTCCAAAAAAGATGAAATTCGAAAATGCGGTGTCGATATCCTTGAGATAATTACCGAAGAATAAACTTCAAACCGAATAAAGGTAAAAAACACAATGTTAAAAATAGGACATACACAGTACAAACACGGATTGTTTCTCGCTCCGATGGCAGGAGTTACGGACAAGTCCTTCCGCGAACTGTGCAAAAAAAGAGGTGCCGAGGGAATGACTACCGAGATGGTGTCTTCCAAGGCACTGATATTCAACGATAAAAAAACAAATATACTCTGCCGCATCTCCGATTTTGAAAGACCGTGTGCCCTTCAGCTTTTCGGAAGAGTACCGCAGGAGATAGCGAAAGCGGCAATACTTGTAATGAAATATCAGCCTTGCGCGATAGATATAAACATGGGATGTCCCGCACCTAAGATCGCAGGAAACGGTGACGGCTCGGCACTTATGAAAGACCCCGATCTGTGCGGAAGGATAGTCTCGGAAGTGCGAAGAGCCCTTGATTCCGAAGGATATCCCGATATTCCCGTGACAGTAAAGATACGTGCGGGCTTTGACAAGGAACATATCACAGCGGTGCGGGTCGCAAAGAAATGCGAGGAAAACGGTGCGGCTATGATAACCGTTCACGGCAGAACAAGAGAGCAGATGTATGCACCTCCCGTAAACCTTGACATAATAAAGGAGGTTAAGAGCTCCGTCAAAGTTCCGGTCGTCGGCAACGGAGATATAACCGACGAAGAAATTGCAAAGCATATGCTGGAATACACCGGGTGCGACGGTATAATGATAGGCAGAGGTGCACTTGGAAATCCGTACATCTTTGACAGGATAGCATATTATCTTGAAAACGGCGAAAAGATGCCGGAAATATCGGACAGTGTAAAAAAAGCCGACATTATACAGCACATGACATCACTCATTGCCGAAAAAGGTGAATATACCGGTACACGAGAAGCAAGGAAACACATTGCGTGGTATATAAAGGGCAAGGTTGGCTCCGCACAGCTTCGTGATGAGGTGAATCGTGCAGAGACAACAGAGGCGGTGCTTGAAGTTGTGGAAAAGGCGTTTGGAAACAGGGATGCATAATCCCGTAATGAAAGGAATGATCTATATATGAAATATACTGCCGGAAGTACCGATGTTGCGGTCATCGGTGCAGGTCATGCGGGAATAGAAGCTGCGATGGCGGCGGCGCGAAGAGGCTGTAAGTCCATGCTGTTTACGCTGAACCTTGATGCGGTCGGAAATATGCCCTGTAATCCGTCTATCGGCGGATCGGGAAAAGGACATCTTGTGTTCGAGATAGATGCCCTGGGCGGCGAGATGGGCAAGGGTGCAGATCAGGTATGTCTGCAGTCAAGGATGCTCAATCTCGGAAAAGGTCCTGCGGTACACTCACTTCGTATGCAGGCTGACAGAGCGAAATATCACATAGTTATGAAAAAAGCTGTTGAGAACTGCGATAATCTCTCACTTGTACAGGCGGAGATCGTGGATCTTACTCACGAGGATGACGGCACATGGAGCGTTACAACACAGTTCGGTGCGACATGGAATGCAAAGGCTGTAGTCATCGCATCGGGAACATATCTTCGAGGCAAGATAATCGTAGGTGACGTATCATATTCGGGAGGTCCGGATGGTATGTTCCCTGCGGGAAGTCTTACGGAAAGCCTTAAAAAGCTGGGAGTGCCGCTCATGCGATTCAAAACAGGCACACCTGCAAGAATACACGCAGATTCTGTTGACTATTCACAGATGGAAAAACAATGCGGCGACGAAAATCCCGAGCATTTTTCCTATCACACAAAAGAATTCTCCGACAAGGATCATCTGCCCTGTTACGTTGTTTATACCAATGCGGAGACGCACCGTATAATACGCGAGAATCTCCACCGTTCGCCGCTTTATTCGGGACAGATAGAGGGAACAGGTCCGAGATATTGCCCAAGTATAGAAGATAAAGTGGTAAGATTTGCCGACAAGGAAAGACATCAGTTGTTCCTTGAGCCTATGGGACATGATACCAAGGAGCTTTACCTTCAGGGATTCAGCTCATCCATGCCGGAAGATGTTCAGATGCAGATGATACATTCGCTTAAAGGTCTTGAACATTGTCAGGTGATGAGAACTGCATATGCTATAGAATATGACTGTGCAGATCCGCTCTCTTTGGAGCACACCCTTGAATTCAAGGATTTCCCCGGACTTTTCGGAGCCGGACAGTTCAACGGTACATCCGGATATGAGGAAGCTGCGGCACAGGGGCTTATAGCAGGTATAAACGCCGCTTCCCACGTCATGGGCACCGAAAAGCTTACGCTTACGAGAGATTCATCCTATATCGGCACACTCATAGATGATCTTGTCACCAAAGGTACGAGAGAGCCTTACAGGATAATGACATCCCGTTCGGAATACAGACTTCTAATTCGTCAGGACAACGCCGATGAAAGATTAACTCCCATCGGATATAGATTCGGACTTATTGATGAGGAAAGATACAGTGCGTTCCTGAGAAAAAGGGAGAATATCCAAAACGAGATTGCCCGCATAAAAGCAAAGAGCCTCGCTCCTAGTGAGATACTTGCGGATATACTGGAAAAAGCGGGATCGGCACCGGTGAAAAACGGTATAAACATGGCGGAGCTTCTTCGCAGACCGGAAATAACCTATGCATCACTTGCACCGGTAGACCCATTCAGACCGGAGCTTACGGAAAAGGAGATGCAAGCGGTCGAAGTAGAGATAAAATACGAGGGCTACATAAAACGACAGCTTGAGGAAGCCGCAAGAATGGCAAAGCTTGAGGAAAAGAAGCTCCCGGATGATGTCGATTATTCCGTGATAGACGGTTTAAGACTTGAAGCAAGGCAGAAGCTCAACGCCGTTCGCCCGAAGAATATAGGTCAGGCATCGAGGATATCGGGAGTAAGCCCCGCAGACGTTTCGGTACTGCTGGTATATCTGGAAGGCTGTGCGAGAGAAAGAAAGCGTAAGGACGGCGGAGAATAATAGATACATAACAAAACAGAAATGCAATTCGGATGGCGGATGCTGTCCGGATTGTAATTTTTTTGCCATTATATATGTACCGAATATAACACACAAGAAAATAATAATGTCCTTTCTATTGTACATAAAGTGTGCTATAATGAACTTGTAAGAAGCAAACAAACCCAACTCACACAAGGATTTATAAAAGGAGGACAAAATCATGACAAGAGAATTCAGTACATTCGGAAAATCATTTGAGTCCGCAAGAGCAAGTGCACATAAGCACACCGCACAGAAAGCAAACAAAGGAAAAAACGTCGTATCAAAAAAAGGAATATCATCCTTCTTCGGAAATGTGGCTTCCGTATATTCAAAAGCGGTAAAAACAAAACGCGCTATATCATCATCTTTCGTATCATTTACGGAGGTTCTTGCAGACAAGACCGCAAGAGAAGGTCTTTTCGGAGAAGACAGGGGAAAAAACTACTGCGGAACGGACACCGACTACATAGCCTGACACTGCGGTCATGCGTACCGTATGATAAAGGGATATTTATATCTGCTTTATACCAATATTTACAGATGGTTTATTGACAAATATGTCTTCGTGTAGTATCATCTGAAGGAAATAATTTTTCGGAGGCAATATTTTCAATGAATCCCAAACGCATATCCGTTCTTGCAAAGCTCGCACTTCTTACGGCAACTCTCATATGGGGAAGTACCTTCGTTCTTATGAAGGATACCGTTGATGTCATACCGCCAAGCTGGCTTCTTTTTGCAAGATTCACCATCGGTTGGACTCTCCTGTCCGCTATCTTCCGCAAAAAGCTAAAACTTCTCAATAAAAAATACTGGCTGTGCGGTGCTGTAATAGGTCTGTGTCTTTTCTGCGCATACTTCTCACAGACAAACGGCATAACGGGCACAACTCCGGGTAAAAACGCCATGCTAACCGCAGGTTACTGTGTACTTGTACCGTTTCTTCTGTGGATTGTCAGCCGTAAAAAGCCGGATATATATAACATCCTTGCGGCGTTCATATGCATAATAGGTATAGGTATGGTGGCTCTTTCCTACGAAGGAGAAACACTCACCATAGTTCCCGGTGATGCTATGACACTTCTCGGAGCATTTTTCTATGCGGCACACATGGTAGCTGTCTGGGTGCTTGCCCGTGATAAGGACCCTATACTTATAACAATACTCCAGTTCTTCTACAGCTCGGTGTTCTGCCTTATCGCATCACTTGTGACAGGTGCAAAACTCGATGTTTCGGCAATACCCGTACAGAACATAGTAATGCTTCTCTATCTCGGACTTTTCGGAACAACGGCGGCTCTTCTGCTTCAGAATATCGGTCAGAAATATGTTCATCCGTCGGCTGCATCCATAATCCTGAGCCTGGAATCGGTATTCGGAGTTGCTTTCTCGCTGATATTCTTCCCGGGCGAAAAGAAGGATCCGATAATCTTTGTCGGATTTGCTCTTGTACTTATCGCCGTGGTGATATCCGAGACAAAGCTGGATTTTCTGAAAAAGAAAAAAGAGACTGCGGAAACAACAAAGGAATAAAAGAGAAACTCGGCTGATATAACATCAACCGAGTTTTTTTCATAGTCTTTTTTTACTTGTCTATAACGACCATTCCGTGAAGAACAAATTCCGGAACGACATATTCAAGAACACCGTTTTCGTATTTGAATTCAATGTCCTTTCCTTCCGGAGCAAGATATACACGCTTGGGAGCATTTTCAAGCTTTATCTTAACACTTGTATTGTATATCGGGATAGCATCCTCAATGACCTCTGTGTCACCTCTCTTTTTTGTGACACAGTAAAGCAGATGATTTACGAGCCTGTTTTCACAAGCCTGATCCATAAGAGTGATGACACCGTTGGACTGGAGCGAGGTCTCTATGGTTTTCTGATCGCCGAGAAGTCTGTCCATGATATCGCATACTATCCTCTTTGCGTGGTAAGCGCCTTTAACGGCATATTCCTCAAATATGTTCCATGCGATATAGCCGATGTTGTCCGTTACGCCCGCACCGAAAAGATGGCTGTCGGGATCGTTGGGAGTGTTGGCGTGTGAACAGAATCTCCTGAGCGTTCTGTTGAAATAAGAATCCTGCATCTGAGCCATGGTGCAGATGTCACCTGTTTTTTCAACTATGTGACCTCTGAAATACATGAGCTGTGTAGCCCTGCCGTTGGGGTACATATCATATTCCGGGATAAGATATGTGGCATCGATCTCGCTCTTGCCGATGTAGTTCAGTCCGAAATCGCGGAAGAAGCATCCTTCATCCGTTGTACCGCTGCAGCCGGAGAGAAGTATTTTACCGCCCTTTGCAAGATATGTGTTGACCTTTGCGGCAAGCTCGGTGTCGAATACAACGTCATCCGGGAATATTACCAGCTTGTAATCCTCGAAATTGCAAAGACCGTCAATAAGATTGTAAAGGTACTTGCCCTCAAGGAGTATCCTGTTCGCACCGATATTCTGCGTTCTGTCCTTTGCAAGAGCACAGTCGGTGTATATTGCTATGTCGGCAACGGCCTTTACATCATGGCACCAGGCTTCCTTCTTTTCGACTTCCTTATAAGCCGCACCTATGAGTTTGTATGTATATTCATTGAATTCACCAAGCGGATGGAGCTGATCACCGATACAGCACTTTGCACCGTTGGCAAGGGAGAGCCCCGTTTCATATATAAGAGCATTTGGATGCTTGAAGCCGCCGAATTCGCCCCAGGATCTGTGGAATTTACCGGTCATGCCGGAAAATTCTCTGCCGAGAGTACGAACATGGGATGCAAAAAGAGGAAAGTGGTCATATCCCCAACCGCCTGTGGGGAGGGACTCTATTTCAAAATGCTTCGTGTTGCATTTCAGTCTTACTTCTCTGTAATCCCATGGATTACCGCCGCAGTTGTGGATAACGGGCATTTCGGGATCGTACTTTGCAACCGTTGCATTTATCTTCTTGTAGTACTTGTCGAATACCATGGCACGGTGCTTCTCAAGATCATCATCGCTTTCGGGATTAAGTCCGAGCTTTGTCATGGAATCTATACATCTGTCGCAAACACATAGCGTCGGAGAGCATATGTCAAGGAACACTCCGTCAAAGCGTCCCGCGAACATTTCCATAACCTCAGCTACTTCCGCACAGAGCATTTCAAGATACTCATCGTTGTTAAGGCAAAGACCGTGCCAGTGAGCACCGAGAGGTGTATTGTCAACACCCTTTCTGACGTTTCTGAATTGGGGATATAAAACGGACTTTCTCTCATCAAGTCCTGCGGATATATATATCTGCGTACGAACTCCCAATTCCTCGCAGACCTTAAGCTGTCTGTCAAGAAGATTTGTCTTGAGTGTCGGATGCATTGCATTTACCTTTGTCGGATGATAAGACCAGCCGTGGTGACATTTTGAAAAGAGTGAGATGGAGTTTATGTGGCCCAGCTGCAGAGCCTTTCTGAAGTTTTCTTCCGAGAATTGACTTCCGACCTCCGGCATATGATCGCCTGTGTGGAAATCAAGGTGTACCTGTCTGAAGGGAAGTTTGTCCATAATAGTAATTCCTTTCGTGCTTTTTTTGTTTCTGAATATATAATACATGATAAAAAGGTGATTTTCAATGTACTTTTTTGATAAAACATGGAGAAAACGTCATTTTTTATGCTTCTTTGCATATTGTGACGCAGTCATTCCGCAGTTTTTCTTGAACCATCGGCAAAAGTACCCGGTATCATTGAAGCCGAGAGTCTGTGCCGTCTCCGAAACGGAAATGTAACTGTCGGACAAAAGTTTTTTTGCTCGTGTCAGCTTCAGCCTGTTCCTGTAAGCACCGGGAGACATACCGCAGTACTCGTGAAAAAGGCTGTTGAATGTACCGATGCTCACATTGGATAGCTTTGCAAGCTCGCCGACCGTCATATCGTTGTCCGGACTTGTCTCTATCATGCGTATACTCTTTTCTATCAGCCCGATACCTGTGGATAACATACCTTCCCTTGACGTATTTTCGGAAACAAGATACATTATCCCGTAGGCAACGGAATTGATAAGTGTCGGAGAAAGTACCGGAAGCCTGAAGCTGTCTGCCAGCCTGTTTATGTCAAAGCTCAAGAATTCTCCGTCTTCAAAAAGACATTCTATTCTTTTTCCGATAGTAAATTCCCTGTCCTCCGTGTCGAAAAGCGTGAACTCAAAAAGCTCTGTTCTCGTCCGGACTCTTTCGTCAAAATGTATCAGATATCTTGATCCTTTCGGGATAAATACGAAAGCTCCTGCCGATACCTCAAGCAGCACCTCACCGTTTTCGCGTGCGCTTACATACTTCGCACTTCCGGAAGAAAAGTACAAAAAAGCATTGGTCGGTCTGTCGTGGGAGAGCATCGAGAACTCGTGTCCGGGATCCCATGACTGGTGCATTGAAAAAATATTTCCCATTCTGAAATTTTCGGTATAAAGCCTGTCGGGACTCAGTATCTTCATGTTCATCTCTCCTTTTGCGGTATTATACACCGTTTTCACTTCAATGTCAACAGCATTCTGAACAGTTATATAAAAGTACAATTTTTTTATTGTTTTGTCCATTGAAAAAAGCCTGCCGTGAGAGTATACTGAAAGCATAAAGCAACAGGGAGGAAAACAAAATGATAAACGTAACAATATACAACGAATTTATTCACGAAAGAAACGATGAAGCGGTAAAAGCTGTCTATCCGAACGGTATTCACGAAGCGATAAAGGAGCTTCTTTCAGAGGATAAGAATTTCAATATCCGCACAGCAGTACTTGAAGATATAAATGAATCCCTTTCCGATGAGGTGCTTGATTCAACGGATGTTCTTTTCTGGTGGGGACACCTCGGACATGATAAGGTACCGGACGACAGAGTGAACAAGGTCTGCGAAAGAGTGCTTGCGGGCATGGGACTTATCGTTCTCCATTCCGGACACTATTCCAAGCCTTTCCGCAAGCTCATGGCGACCTGCTGCCGTTCGAAATGGCGTGAGGACGGTGACAGAGAAAGAGTGTGGCTTGTTGAGCATTACCATCCCATAGCAAAGGGCATTCCCGAATTCTTTGATATACCCCACGAGGAGACCTACGGTGAAAGATTTGACATACCCAAGCCGGATGACGTTGTGTTCATCTCCAATTTCTCCGGCGGCGAGGTGTTCAGAAGCGGTGTAACATTTACAAGAGGACTCGGTAAGATATTCTATTTCCGTCCGGGACATGAGGAATATCCGATATATTATATGGAAGTTGTCGGCAAGATCCTGAGAAATGCCGCAAACTGGTGCTATAACGAAGGATTTACCGCACCCACATTCGGACACTACGAAAAAAGATGACATATCATAATTGAGAACGATAATATCGGAGGACACAAAAATGGCTGAACAGAAGATAGTAAGAATAGGAATCATCGGTGTCGGCGGCATCACAATGGGTGTTCATGTAAGCGGACTTAAGGACGCAAAAGATTGCAAGATAACCGCTATCTGCGATACGGATACAAAAAGACTTGCCGAAAACGGAGACAAGCTGGGAATTCCAGAAAACCTCCGCTTTACCGATTACAAGGCTCTTGTCGATTGCGACGAGGTAGATGCGGTGGAAGTCTGCACACCAAACAACTGGCATCCGGAAATGGCGGCATATGCAATAAAAAAGGGTAAGCCCGTAAACATTGAAAAGCCTCTCGGTCTCTCATATGACCATGCAAAGATCATACTTGATGCACAGAAGGAATACGGCACTCCCGCAATGGTGTGCTTTTCCTACAGATTCAGGAGTGCGGTAAGATATGCAAAGAAGCTGCTTGCGGAAAACGCCATCGGTGAGATACTGGGCGTAAATGTAAAATACCTCAAAGACAGCGGTCTTTGGGAAGGCAGAAGACTTGAATGGAGATTCCAAAAGGAATACGGCGGCACAGGCGTACTCGGTGACCTTGGCGTACACCTTATAGATATGTGTACCTACCTTGTGGGTGACATAAAGCAGGTATACGGAAAGCTGGATATCATAGTAAAGGAAAGAATGCGTCTTGACAGCGATGAATATGCACCCGTAACCACCGACGATGCTTGCAACTTTATAGCATCTCTCGACAACGGCAAGACCGCAAACTTCTCCATAAGCCGCTGTGTACTCGGTCACAGAAACACCATTACCTTTGATATCTATGGCGCTGACGGACTTATATCCTTCGACCTTAACCATCCGGATGAACTTACCATCTGCATCGGCAAGGCAGACAAGGAATGCGGCGGCACGCATACCGTGAAAGTCCCTGCAAAATACGCACTCTCCCAGGAGGGTACATTTGTCAATATCGCAAGAGGCAACAGCGTTGATTGCCATCCCACGGTAGAGGACGGTCTGCGTTGTCAGAAGATACTTGATGCGGTACTGCTTTCCTCCGAAACGGGAAGAGCTGTTGATGTTGAATAAGTAAATAAATTTTCATCATGTCATCACTTTGCGGTGTTCCTTTTTTGGAATGCCGCTTTGTGCATTTTTATGGTTTTTGTGTTGCAATTTTTAATATCGAAGGTATGCAGCTTGCTATTGACAATTTTCTAAAAATATGTTATAATGCCCATGTCACACAAGTAAATATATCCATTTTGGGAAAACTATACCTTGGTAAAAGGTGTTTTCTCTTTTCGCTTATACCCAATATGGATAAAAGCTTGTGTGACAACAATAAGAGATTCACTTTTTCGGTGTGTCTCTTGTTGGGACACACTTTTTTATTTTTAGAAAGGAAACATCTTATGAAAAATTGTATCAACTGTGGGGCACAAGTATCTGACGATACTATAATGTGTCCACAATGCCAACCTCAAATTAGCAATCAACAACCTCAAGATTCAAGTGAAGACTCTTCGTTATCTACACAGGATTTCGTGTTAACCAATGAACAAAAGAATACTGTAACTAACAAGCCAAACAAAGCATATATGTGCCCTGTTATCATTGGTATATGTCTTATTTTAATAGGACTTTTAATACCGATTCCAGGCGGAGCATTAACAACATACAAATATTTAGATGGCGATAAAACGGAATATTCTGTTTTTGATGACAAATATTCTTCTATTGATGAATATGTAGGCGGAGATGCCTATAATTACATTATTGGTGCGTCACTTGTCGCAGGTAAAATTTCTGGAGCAATGACAACAAAAGCTATTTTCGTTGTTAGTGGTACTTTATGTCTTTGCTTAGGAATTACATTAAAAATGTTGCAAAAGAATTATACAACAAATGAAAGACGTTTTAATGAAATAAAGGAAGAAAACTTATGAAATCTTGTAAATACTGCGGAGCAGAAAATAATGACGAAAACAAAGTATGTAATCAATGTAATGCACCTCTTGAACGAGTTCCCCTTAAACCAAAACGACAAAAACTTAAACTTATCTTTCTTGCTATTTTTATCGTATTAATTATAGTTTTTGGTCTTATAATTTTTTCGATTTTTTCAAAAGAGCCAACTCTTAAATACTGCGAAGAATTACTTGGGACACCAATAGAAAATATTCTTTCTGACGACACTTATAATACTTCGACTTATGGTGGCGTGGTAAAATTTGAAAAATCGACCGATGATGTATTTGGTGTTACTGGAAAAATAGTATCATATATACCTTTGGAAGACGAAATTATAGACATTCTTACTTGGACAAGTACTAACAAATCACCATTATCAGAATCTGAAATAGAAACATTCATAAAAGGTATGAATAATACATATGGTAAATCCATTGATGAATCAAACGACCTTTGGCAAAGCGATAAGTGTCTTATATATCTACTAATTGATGAAGATAATAATTCATTGTCATTAATGTTTGGTTTAAATTAATGATTTTTTGTATATATATCACCATTATAGAAAGGTCAATATAACAAATTATGAAATGTTTAAGATGTAACACTGAAATGAAACATTATCCCCTCAATATTAATTTAGGAGTATATGGCACTCCAAATAAACCCCATCCATTTTCACATACGACAGAAATAACACATAATCCTCACAGTGTTTATGTTTGTAATAATTGTGGTTATGTAGAATTTAGCACAAAATATTGTGAAAAGCTTGATATTTAAGTTTCAATCGCAGTTATATATTTATTATCCATTAAGCTTTGTCGATATGATGGTTCTTTTGGTATTATCTCAATTCCTTTTTCTAATGCTATGCACTCGATATGTACAACATCACCAAGTAAGTTCGCACTAGTAATTATAATGTTGCTAATTTGCTCCTTTTGATTCGGCATAAGTTTGTTACAAATATCTTCAGGAGCAACATATAATGAAAATCTATGAATGTTCATATTTTTATCCTTTCCGAGCCATTCAAAAGAATGGCTCTATTTTTACTATTGACAGAATATTCAAAATATGGTATAATACCGATTGCCATCATAATCTCTCCTGTAATCAGTGTTAACTACGTGAATGTATTACACATTAAAGGAGGTGCGTCCAATGACGAAAAGAAAAGTAAAAATAGTAGTCGGCGGGACGGTGAAAATCCGTATTATACGCCATTGATTATTCTTGGTCTTAAGAGAGTGTTCGTAGCACTCTCTTTTGTATTTGAAATTGCATTTTGTAATTGCATTTTATTATTTTGAATTTATTCTATCAATAGTTATTGTTTATAAGTTTATTTGTTACTATGGTTATTTTACTTTACGAATTGAAGAACATTTCCCCAAACGCTTGACAAAAACCCATCCCCTGTGATATAATAATCAAGTTAAAAGCATAACAGCTGTAAAAGTAAACTACGAAAGGAAATTTTAAAGATGAAAGCAAGATTACCCAAGGGAATGGGCGGCGGCCCTCAGAATATGCAGTCCATGATCAAGCAGGCACAGAAGATGCAGGCGGATATGGAGGCACTCCAGGAAGAACTCAACGAAAAGGAATATGATATAGCTGCAGGCGGCGGAGCTGTTACCGTAAAGATCAACGGTAAGAAGGAGATCGTATCCATAAAGCTCGCGGAAGAGATAGTTGATCCGGATGACATCGAAACACTTGAGGATACACTTGTTGCGGCTGTCAACGAAGCTATCAAGAAGGTTGAAGATACCAACGGCGATGCAATGAACAAGATCACCGGAAACATCTCGATGCCCGGTCTGTTCTGATAAAGGATCATGTCACAAAACAGGGAATATGTTCCGGCTCTGGAAAACCTTGCGGAGAAATTCCGTAATCTTCCCGGGATCGGCAGGAAATCCGCTTACAGGATTGCATTCCATATACTGACTCTTTCCGACAACGAGGTGAAAGCCTTTGCCGATGCACTTGTCTGTGCAAAGAACCTCACAAGAAGATGTACTGTCTGTCAGAATATATGTGACAGCGAGGTCTGCTCCGTGTGTGCGGACATTCAGCGAAACAAAAGACAGATATGTGTTCTTGAAGATCCGCGCGATGTTGCGGCAATAGAAAGGATCAACGAATACAAAGGCACATTCCATGTCCTTCACGGCATAATCTCGCCGCTTAACGGCATAGGTCCGGATGATATCACGGTAAAGGAGCTTCTTGCAAGGATACAGCAGCTTCTCTCGGAAAGTCCCGATGAGGAGATAGAGTTGATACTCGCCACAAACCCCACGGTGGAAGGCGATGCCACGGCAATGTATATTTCAAGACTTGCAAAGCCTCTCGGCGTAAAGGTCACAAGACTTGCATACGGCATTCCCGTCGGTGCGGATCTTGAATATGCGGATGAATTCACCCTCTTTAAAGCGATAGAGGGACGACGCGAGATGTAATAACAGAAATTCTTAAGGGTAAGTCACATCGGCTTGCCCTTTTTTGCTTGTTCCGATTTGCTTTTTCACCAAAAATAATAATGTGGGTTTGTGCAATTTGCGGTTTTTACGCAAAAGTAAAAAAACAGGAACAAAAGTAACGTATTTACACTTGAGTTTTGATCTGTCCGGTGTATAATAGTAATATAAAATATATGATAAAACAATCGAAAACGGAGGAACTGATATGCAGTGGGAATATGCAAAACCCGCAGAATTTGAAAAAATGGCAAGGGAAGAAAAAGTGTGTATACTGCCGCTCGGAGTGCTTGAACGCCACGGTGAACACCTTCCGCTGGGGACGGATGCCCTTGTTGTACATAAGATAGCTGTTGAGGCGGCAAAAAAAGAGCCGTGTATGGTATTTCCGATGTTTTACTTCGGACAGATACATGAGGCATCCTTCGCTTCCGGTGCTATAACCTTTGAGACGGATTATCTTCTCGGACTTCTTCGCAATATCTGTGACGAGATAGGCAGGAACGGATTTACAAAGATATTCCTTCTTTCCGGTCACGGCGGAAACAACAGCATGCTGGATTATTTCATGATGTCCACAATGGACAGAGATGTGCCGTATACCCTTTATTCCATAATGTACTGTCAGAATCTTGATCCCGAGGAACTGAAAGCGGCAAGTGCCATACAGAGCTCAGAAGGCGGTCATGCGGATCAGTGGGAGTCAAGCCTTGTTATGTCGGTATGTCCCGATGCCGTGGATCTTACGCTTCAGAAATTTCCGGAGCCCATAAAGCCGCTGGGACTCGGAAGAAAGCTCGGCAGAGTAAAATCTCCCTTTTGGTGGTACGGTGATTATCCCGAGAATGTCACGGGCTCACCAACTCTTGCAAGCAAAGAAAAGGGCGATAAGCTCATGCAGATATATATCGACCGTGTCGCAAAGGACATAAAGGCGATAAAGGAAGATGAACATATACCGAAGCTTCAGCGTGAATTCCTTGAGAGAAGAAACTCTCTCGGTAAATGATCCGAAGGACGACATAAACATGGAAGCCTGCTCACAAACTTTCGGGATTTTCGGATAACAAATTTTCACACATAAGACAAAGAGGAAAAGATCATGAATACAAACGATATCATATGCTCAAACAACCCGGTAAACAAGGCGGAGCTTACATTCCCGGTAACGGAAGCTATACTTAAAGGTGTTGACAAAAATAACGCACAGGCAGTTATTGACTCTGTGGAAAAGTACTCTGCAAAGAAAAGACAGGAGATACTTGAAACAAAGACAAACGTAAAGATAAGCGGCAAGAGCTACTACGTTGCAAACGACGGATGCGATGAGAATGACGGACTTTCCCCAAAAACACCGTGGAAGACTCTTGCAAAGGTATCTTCGGCAGAGCTTTGCCCCGGTGACGGTGTGTTCTTCAAAAGAGGCGACCTTTTCAGAGGTCAGCTTACAACTCAGCAGGGCGTTACATATTCCGCATACGGAGAAGGACAGAAGCCTAAGATATACGGCTCGGAAAGAAACTATGCCGAGGACAAGACCTTCTGGAAAAAGACGGATAAGGAAAATATCTATATTTCCTCCGACACATTCGATACTGACGTTGGAGTTATCATATTTGACGACGGTAAATACTATACCTTCAAGCAGATAGAGAATTTCAGAGGCTTTGACGGCGAACTGAAGGAAGACCTTCATATGCTTCATTCAAAGACCGATAAGCACGTTTATCTCTATTCCGTATCAGATCCGAACGAAAGATTCTTTGAGACCGAGATATCTCCCGGAAGAAGCGGAATCAGAGGAAACGGCAACGGCGTAACTGTGGACAACATCTGTCTTAGATACACGGGTGCACATGGTCTCGGCTACGGAAACAACACAACGGGACTTACCGTTCAGAACTGCGAGATAGGCTGGATAGGCGGCATGATACAGCCGAGCAGAGCACACGAGAATGTAAGATTCGGAAACGGTGTCGAGATATATGTGGGATGTAAGGACTTCACCGTCAATAACTGCTGGATCTATCAGTGCTACGACTGCGGTGTTACGCATCAGTATTTCCAGAAGAAGGACGAATATGTCAATATGGAAAATATCAATTATACCGACAACCTCATTGAGTACTGTGTATATGCTATAGAATACATCAACGCACAGCCTGAGGACAAAGGTATAATGAAGGACGTCCTTTTCCGCGGAAATATTCTTACGCATACCGGCGAAGGCTTCGGAAATACCCGTCCCGATCACGGTGAGGCTACGGTCAAGGGATGGCATATCAATAACCATTCAAAGAACTTTGTTTGGTATGACAATGTTATTGCGGCAACAGAGAGGGTATATAACTCCAATCTTGTAATGCTCTGCGTTGGAAAGCTCGCATGGATGCCTGCGATTGTCGGCAATCTCTTTATAGGCAACCACGGCTCAAAGTTCGGATTCTACGGACTTTCCGAAAACTTCCCCAAGGAAAGAGCCGATTATAATGAGGAGCTTACGGAAAGAACGGAACTGAAGGATAATACCTTTGTATTTGTTAAATAACAGAGCTTTACGGATAAGCCGAAAAACACCTCGATAACATAAGAGTTATCGAGGTGTTTTGTACTGTTGATTTAAGTTACCAATCCCTTGAAACAGTAAGTCTTATGAGAAAATCCTCGTCATCATACTGCTCATCGGGGAGCTTGGATTTTGCGTTCTTCAATGCCGCCTTGTTGTGGGAGATAAAACCGCACTTTCTGCATTTATGTGTTATGACATATCCCTTTTTCGGATCCGGCACAGCACTTACAGGCTCAAGAATCCCGCCGCAATCACAAGCTCTGTCACCTGGGTTTATGTCTACATGAAGCGAACAAAGACATCTCGGACAATGATTTCTGCTGGTTGTACCAAGCGGCAGAACGTCAAATCCGCAGTTGGCACATTTGAAACCGTTGTCATTTTTCGTAAAGCGTGCATTCTCCATAGGATATCCCTTTCAAAAACGGTAAAGTGTAATTATCTCTCGTTTTCCTTGTTGATAGCTTCCCAAAGACCGTTGAGATATACTGCACCGAGAGCTCTGTCGTAAAGTCCGTAGCCCGGTCTGCCTGTTTCGCCCCAGATCATTCTTCCGTGGTCGGGACGGATGTAGCCGTCAAACTTTATATCGTAAAGCGCACGCATTATCTCATAGATGTTGAGAGAGCCGCACTCTGTTTTGTGTGCTGTTTCGTTGAAGCCTCTCTCACCGACATATTTTATGTTGCGAACGTGCATGAACGGTATTTTACCCTCACCGCCGAAGCGTCTGATCATCCTCGGAAGATCGTTCTCCGGATTTGCACCGAGAGAACCTGTACAAAGGGTAAGACCGTTGCAGGGAGAATCAACAAGAGCGAGATATCTTGCAAGATTTTCCTCCGTTGTAACTATTCTCGGAAGTCCGAAAATTCCCCATGGCGGATCGTCCGGGTGAACTGCCATTTTGACATCGCACTCCTCACAAACGGGGATTATCTTCTTAAGGAAATATTCAACATTTCTCCAGAGAGCCTCCTCGTCTATACCCTTGTATTCTTCAAGAAGTTTTCCGAGGCTTTCCTTTGTGTAGCTGGAGTCCCATCCGGGAAGTGAAAGATCGCCCTTTGACGGATCCATCGCAAGAACGTCTTCTTCTCTGTAGATAAGGGAGGTGGAGCCGTCCGAGTTTTCGTGATCAAGGCTGCTTCTCAGCCAGTCGAATACAGGCATAAAGTTGTAGCAGATGACCTTAACACCGGCTTTGGAAAGGTTTCTGATGTTCTGACAGTAGTTCTCGATGTACCTGTCGCGGGAAGGCTTTCCGAGCTTTATATCCTCGTGAACGGGAACACTTTCGACTATATCAAAGATAAGACCGTGCTTTTCGCAATTCTCCTTGATCTCAAGGATTGCTTCCATAGGCCATACTTCACCTACGGGAACGGAATATACCGCGGAAACAACACTTCTCATCCCGGGGATCTGCGAAATATTGGTAAGTGTAACCGGGTCGTCGTTACCGTACCAGCGGAATGACATTTTCATTGTTTTGTATCCTTTCATATGTATTTTCTCACAACGAGAATAAAATTCATCTTAACACAAAGAATCATTGAGTATATTTTACCACAACAGCATATGTTATTTCAAGACATATTTTAATAAAAATATTGTTTTTTTCATACTATTTTTAGATTTTACGGTAATTCATTCTCAATATCCCTTATTATCTGTGCGATCGCACCTTTTTCGTAGTGTACGGTCACTCTGTCTGCGGCAGCCTTTGCCGCTTTGTCCGCGTTTTCGACGGCATAACCGATATCCGCCTCACGCATCATGAAGGAATCGCTCTCACTGTCACCGACACATATCATCTTTTTGACCTTGTCACCGAGGATCTCCCTTAGCTTTTTCACGGCAGTACCTTTATTAATATCCTTTGCAAGTGCCTCGATGCCGGTAGACCATCCGAGAAAAATACAGTATCTGTCGCCAAACCTCTCTTTGAGCTTATCTCTGAATATGATGGTTTCCTGTTCATCGTCGATGCAAAATACTGCCTTGAAATATTCCGCATCCCTTCGGACATCGGAGAGAGTCTTGCATACCGATACTTCATACATCTCACACATATGTAAACGGGATATTTTTTCGTTACCGAATGCAAAGTCGCAAAGCTCGGTGCAATTATTCGGGAGTGCACGTTTGTACAGTATCTCATCTTTTTCAAAATCGTAAATAACAGCACCGTTATGTGTTATTACGGGACAGTTTGGTCTGAATCCCTCAAAGTCCGAGAAATGTCCGGGAAGCCTGCCCGTGGAAACCGTGAAAAGACCGCCGTTGTCCTGAAAGTATTTTACGTATTTTGCATTTTCACCGCATATGTCGTGACCGTTCGTGAATGTGCCGTCAAGGTCCGTGCATATTAAGTATCCGTCGAATTTTCCCATTTTTATCTCCGTTTCCGTTTGTTTGTCAATAAAATAATTATATACAATAAACCCCGATTTGTCAACAAAAACAACAACGGAAAATGCAGCTTTCTCACTCTCACAAAACGGTGCATCCGATAAAAACAAAAAATCTGCATATGTCACAAAAAAATCCGCAATATGCCCAAAAATCCACAATATCGTTGCTTTTTGAAATACGCTGTGATATAATAGCACCATCTTCATCAAAATAAGGAGAATTGAAATATGAGTACAAATGTCGATACAGCAAAAGGCAATGCAAAAGTAGCCGAGCTTGATATTCTGGAGCAGAAGCGCGTAGCGGAGATAGAAAACACTCCGAATATGGACTTGTCCGCCATTACCGGCAGATGCTTCTACGTATCTCCCAACGGCAACGATACAAATGTGGGTACTTCGGCAGAAGCTCCCTGCAGATCCATAAACAGAGCGCTCAGTTTTTCCAAGGAAGGTGATGCCATCCTCCTTGAACGCGGCGGCTATTGGAGAGAAAAGATCAAAATGCCTCCCAACAGAATTATAAGTGCCTATGGTGAAGGCAAAAAGCCTGTTATCAGCGGATCTCCCGAAAACGGAGCAGACCCCGCAAAATGGACTCTTGACTACGAGGGCGCAGACGGCAGAAAGATCTGGAAGTTCCACAATGAATCCATGACGGACATAGGTATAATATGCTTTGACGGCGGCGATAACTTCCAATATAAAGGCTTTGCGAAGAAGTCTCTGCCCAACTGTATCGCAGGTAAATGGACGGTACGCGGAAATCCCGAAAAGGAATATGACTACAGGGAAGAGCTTGACGACCTTATGTACTTCCACAAGGCAGATTCCGAATACAACGGTGACTACATCGCAACGGACAGAGCCGTAGGACCGGTATACCTCAGATGCGATGCCGGAAATCCCGGTGAGATATATGAGCAGATAGAGTTCAACACCAAGGGACATACCGTTCTGATAGGCTCCAGCAACGGTGTAACCGTTGATAATATCTGCATAGTTCATACGGGAAGCCACGGTATAGGTGCCGGAACGGTAGATGATCTTACCGTTACAAACTGCGTTATTGGCTGGATAGGCGGTTCCATTCAGAGCTATTCCAGAAACGAGATCGGCTCATGCTTCCGCTATGGCAACGGCGTGGAGATATATGGCGGCTGTCAGCGCTATACCATAAAGAACTGCTATATCTACCAGTGCTACGATGCAGGTATTACTCACCAGTACTCCTTCCGTGCCAAAGGCAATTGCATAATGGACGATGTCCTCTACAAAGACAATGTCATAACCGACTGCGTATATAACATAGAATACTTCCACAGCGAATATGAGGGCTACATAAGAACAGGAAAGAATATCCTCTTTGAAGGAAACCTCCTTCGTCGTGCAGGTTTCGGCTTCGGACAGACAAGACCCAACGGCGGCGGTGACGGAAATATAAGAAGCGGCGGCGTTTCAAATCCCTTCAAGAACTTTGTTATAAAGGACAATGTCTTTGACAGAAGCCTTACCTGCCTTGTACGCTGTGAAACACAGGCGGAGGAATATATTCCGAAGATGCAGAACAACACCTATGTTCAGGGTATAGACAACGGACTTTCCTGCTTCGGTGTAGTTCCGGTAAAGCAAGCGGTATACGATGAGAATGTTTCCGAGAGCATAAAGGACATCCTTCGCGATGACAGTACGGAGATATACTTTGTCGATCATATTCCTGCTTACAGCTTTGTACCTTATTACGGCAAAAAGAACTGAGTCGGGCATTTGTAAATATAAATATCGGATATAAAAAAAGATACGGTACAATTGATACTGTGTCTTTTTTTTGCGGAAATTTCCGCCAAAACAAAAACTGCAGAAAGGAATAATCCCTTCTGCAGTAATTATATACAAATGTCGTCAAAGCTTCGAAAGCAAACGAAGCTCGTCTATAAGTTTCCCACCTGCTGCATTTATGCCTTTTTGACTGTGACAGAGGTCTTTTCCTGTATCTGTGCTATCCAGCCCTTGACGGTATCCTCCTCCGGAAACGTAAGATCCTTCAG
>SVQR01000156.1 GCA_015065225.1 Oscillospiraceae bacterium
ATTTATGATAAGAGCACCTATAAGAATAATGATTATGCCGACAAAGTACATTAGTGTACCTACCCATCCCTTTCCGGGGAAGAATGCACCGGCGAAAAGACCTATTATAGGCAGCTTTGCACCGCAGGGCATGAACGGAGCGAGCATTACCGTCGCTCGTCTTTCTCGCTCATTTCTGATAGTTCTTGCTGCCATAACACCGGGAACCGCACAGCCTGTACCTATTACAAACGGAATGACGGATTTGCCCGAAAGTCCAACTTTTTTGAAAATCGGATCAAGAACGACCGAAACTCTTGCCATGTATCCGCAATCTTCAAGAAGTGCTATAAGTAAGTACATTACCATAACGAGAGGGAGGAAGCCGACTACCGCCGAAACACCGCCTATTATTCCCTCGGTAAGAAGTGACACAAGGAATATGTTGCCGCCCTCAAGACTTGATGCCACCCATTCCTTGAACATATCAATGAGTGTTACAAGACCGGGAATGGCAAATTCGTTTTCCGCACCTTCGTTGAATACATATCCCTCTGCGATCCACGGACCGAGCCATGCCTGTGATATCTGGAACACAAGGAACATTACAACGGCGAAGATCGGAATACCCAGCCACTTGTTTGTAAGTACATTGTCAATGGCATCGCCGGTGTTTTTATCCTTTGTGAGGACTTTTCTTGTTTCTACTTCTTTTACTATCTTATTTACGAAATCGAATCTCTTCTTGTCCGCTTCGATAACCGCACTTTTGTCGGAAAGATCTATGTCACCCTGTGTGTAAGGAGCACTCTGACCTTTACCGAGACTTGCAACTGCCGCTTGGACAACAGCCTTAAGTCCGTCGGCGCTTGTGGAAACCGTCTCAACGACCGGACAGCCGAGCTTTTCCGAGAGCTTCTTTTCGTCAATGACAGTCTCTTTCTTTTCGTTGATATCGCTCTTGTTGAGGGCAACGACCACCGGTATACCGAGCTCCAGGAGCTGTGTTGTGAAGAAAAGGCTTCTTGAAAGGTTTGTGGCGTCAACTATGTTGATGATCGCATCCGGCTTTTCCTTTTTTACGTAGGAGCTTGTGATGCTTTCCTCGGATGTGAAGGGAGACATCGAGTATGCACCGGGAAGGTCTACTGCGATAAGCTCCTCGTTTCCGTCATAGTAGGATCTCTTTATGGGATGCTCCTTCTTGTCGACGGTTACGCCTGCCCAGTTACCCACCTTTTCGTTGCTGCCGGTAAGCTGGTTGTACATTGTGGTCTTTCCCGAATTGGGATTTCCTGCCAATGCGATTCTCATGTATTTGTCCTCCTTATGTAAAGCCACAGTCTGACTGTGGTTAAAATATATGTTTTGATATTCCGGACCGGAATATTTTTTCAACTCGGTTAGTCACAGCTAACTTGCATTCTGAAAATCAGCCGGCAAGGCTTTGATCTCCGATTCAGATCAGGATCGCTTCTGCCAGCTCGTTGTCAATACTGTATCTGCCGTCCTTGATAGACACCACACAAGTACCTTTTCTTCTTGATACCACCGTGATACCTTCTCCCGCATAGCATCCGAGAGAGAAGAGGAATGCATCAAGCTCTTCGTCATCCGTGACGATCTCTTTTATGATGTATTCTTTTCCTTCAACAGCTTCGTTAAGTGTCATTATTAACCACCCATCTTTGCTAGTGAGATAAACATATAAGCTGAGGTTAGTGTTATCTAACTCCTGTGTTAGTTTACCATAACTAACCGTATTTGTCAATAGTTTTTTGAGAAAAAAGAGTGATTTGTGAAATCCGATGGAAATAATAGGAATTGTTTTATTGTCAGTTGATATTTTTCACAAAATCAAACGGTACGGTAAGCACCGCAATTTTTGCTGATAAACTTTGTAACCGTATATGCGTCATTTTTTCAAAGTCATGAGACGATTTTTTTGCGGATATCGGGTCAAAGGAGCAATTGTGAAAATCCGTTACCAAAGAGTTTACAAGGCGGATTTGACAAACTCAAAAAGATATGATATAATAAGAGAAGTAATCTGCGGAAAGGAAGGATCGCAATGATAATAAAGGAATCTGCCGAGAACTATCTTGAGGCAATACTTATGATAACCAACAAAAAAGGCTATGCCAGAAGTATAGATATTGCAAACGAACTGGGATTTGCAAAGCCGAGTGTATCCGTTGCGATGAAGCATTTCCGCGAAGAAGGCTATATTGAAACAGATGCCGACGGCAAGATAACCCTCACCACAAAGGGACTTGAGGTTGCGGAGCGTGTCTACGAACGTCACAAGGTGATAGCGGATGCACTTATGGCTCTCGGTGTTGACGAGGAGACTGCACTTGAGGACAGCTGTAAGATAGAGCATGATATAAGCCAGACCAGCTTTGAGAAGCTGAAGGAGTTTCTGGAGAGGGTAAAGAGCGGACAGTAAATATAAATAATTAATAAATGTGATGCGATGGAATGAGGGGACTTGTTTCATCGCTTTTCTTTTGAAAAAATAAGGACAAGCCGAATGACCTGCCCTTTGATGATATGTGTGATCTGTCAGTTAAGGAAAAATGTCGGTACTTCCATCGGGATTCCGCCGTTCTTTGCGGATTCTATCGCCACAAGTCCGGGAAGATTTACCCTTGCCGCGAACTTTTCGTTAAGCACGGGCTTTATTCCGCTGTATGCCGCTTTGCAGAAGTCGTCTATCAACAGTTTGTGTGTTGCCATGTGTCCGTTGGGAAGCTCGGCATATTCCTTGGGGAGTCTCTCCATCTCCTTTGATTGTACTTTTGCAACGCAGTCCCATTGCCATTCGCCGTTTGCTACTTTTTCCTTGAAGTCGGCACTGCCGTAGTTTTCTATCATGCCGGATGTGTTTACATAGTCGCTGACATCTGTGAGATGCACTCTTTCCTTTTCATCCTTGCCGACGGTAAAATCCTTCTCGACGAGAATGTGCTGGGCGTTGCTGAACTCATAACCGCCCTTTGTGCCGTAGAGAGAGGATATATACGAGCTGGGCTTGCACCAGCCGAAGCTTCTTGCCTCGGTGACTCTTGCGCATCCGCCATTGGCAAGCTCCATAAGTATGAACTGATCTATAAACTCATTATCCCATTCGTTGTTACCCTTGCCGAAGGCTGTATCCTCCTTATCCGCCTTTGTTCCGTAGCAGGATACCTTTACGGCATACGAATCCACCGCGGCCAGTATCATGCCGGTAGAATGTGTGGGATAAAGAAGCGGAGGCATTCCTCTTTCGGCGTGACGCTTGCCGTAGCTTATTGCGTCGATATGGTGATAATACTGGGAAGCACCGTACTTGAAATCACCGAACTTACCTTCCTTATATGCCTCACGGCAGTACATCGCACAAGGATAATAATAGCAGGTCTCACCGAGCATATATATCTTGCCTGTTTCCTTTACAAGCTCGCATATTCTGCGGCATTCATCAACGGTGGAAGCCATGGGGACTGCGGAATATACATTTTTGCCCGCTTTCAGCGCACGTTCCACTATATCACCGTGGAGATGTCTCTGTGTGAAGTTTGCGACACAGTTTATGCTTTTATCGGCAAGTACTTCTTCGTATGTGTCAATGATCTCAACATCAAATCTTTCGGAGTATTCCTTTGCACGTTCCGGTATGATGTCGCATACATATACCTTTTCCGTGTAAGGATGAGCCTTGAACAGCGGAACGAAGAACTGTGCGAATGCTCCGCAGCCGACTATGGCGATGGTCAATTTTTCACTCATTGTAATATCCCTTTCCATAAATATCTTTAAGTTTCATAATTATCTTTTTATATTATACTTCCCGCAGTTTCCCGTGTAAATGTCATTTTTCAACACCGACTTGTCTTTTTCATACTTTGTTTGTGCGTAAATGGCTGTTTTGCGATAAAAACACTTTACAAACTTGTTTTTTTGTGATATGCTGTCATTAACAGGAAGCAGGAACGGGGTGATGTTTTGAAATTTGAAGATTCAAGGATATTTGTCCGTCAGGCGGTACGCGGAACTCTCGGCGGAAATAAGCCGATGGATATACGGTATACATTGCGTACCGTGGATTCAAGACTACTGTATGTCATCTCCGGCAAAGGGGAGGTCACGATAGACGGTATCACATACTGTCTGTCCCCCGGAAGTGTGATGCTTTTCAAAGCGGGAACACCATATATGTGGAATGTTGCCGAGATGCAGTTTTATATCATTAACTTTGATTATTCCGATGCTTTTTCCTTCGAAACAGGTACATTTCATCCGATACATACGGAAAATTTCAATGAAGCGGATTGCTTTGACTGCGGCGAGATAACCGATGAGTTAAGACTGAATACCCCGATAGTACTAAAAAATGCATCCAATCTTGAACCTGTATTCAAGCTGATGGCTGCGGAATATGCCGTGGGCGGACGATATTCAAGGGAGCTTTTATCCAATGCCGCAAGGACTCTCGTTTATTCGGTATTAAGATACGAAAACGAATCTTTCGACGCATCCGCCGACAAGAGTATGCCGCTTGTACGAGAAATAATAAGCTTTATCGGTGAGAACATAGGCACGCAGATATCTAACAATACCATTGCGGAAAGGTTTCATTTTAATTCGTCATATATCAACCGTGTTTTCAAGAAGCATACCGGAACTACTCTCCATGAGTACATATTAGGTGTCAGAGTCGATGCCGCCGCGGAAAAGCTGAGAAGCGAAAGTACATCCGTGTCGGAAATTGCAAAGCTTACGGGATTCTCCGGTGCGGTACATTTCACCAAGGCGTTCAAAAAGCGTATGGGGGTAAGTCCCACCGAGTACAGGAATATGTAAAAGTACCAAAATGACAAGTGAAGGTCGATAGAGGCTGTTTACAAAATGCGGGAAATGGTATATAATCTACCCGTAATATAAATTCAAACGGAGAATCATTATGAAAACAAGACTTACAATTGCGATGATAGGTTGCGGAAGATTCGCTGATTTCTTTGTTCCGCTTTTTAAAGCACATCCGGAAGTGGATAAGGTATATGTATGCGACAAGAGGGGAGAGAGAGCCGAGGATTACAGCAAAAGGCACAATGTTCCGATAATAGAGAGCTTTGAAGCGGCACTCAAAAGCGAAGAAGTCAATGCTGTTGCGATCTTCACGGAAAGACATAAGCACGGACCTATGGTAATAGAGGCACTCAAGGCAGGAAAACACGTCTACAGCGCAGTACCCTGTTCCATATCCGTTGATGAGATAAGAGAGATAGAAAGAATAGTACGTGAGACAAGGCTTACATATTCCATGGGCGAGACAGGCTACTACAGAGCCGCAACGCTCTTTTGCCGTGAAAAATTCTCAAAGGGAGAATTCGGAAAGTTTGTTTATGCCGAAGCTCAGTATAACCATGATATCCGAAACATGGAGGAGAGCTTCAAATCCAGTGGCGGCGACAGATGGCGTGAGTATGCGGGAATACCTCCCATGTATTATCCGACACATTCCACATCCATGATCCTCAGCTCTATGCCGGGGGTATATGCTACAAGCGTGCGTGCTCTCGGATATGTCAGCACGGAAAGAACAGACATCTACGGTACCGGGGGACAGAATCTTTACAATAATCCCTTCGGTAACACAGCAATGCTTCTCACACTTTCAAACGGCGGTATCGCAAGAGTGTCGGAAAACAGAAATGTCGGCTGGAAAGCTCCCGAAACATACATCTCACAGTTTTACGGCACGGATGCCGGATATGAGTTCTCCGTTGCAAAGCATTATTTTGCACATTGGGATCCGGAGCGTCCCGGCAAGGTAAAGATGAAGGATGTAACGGAAAGACTTACACCTCCGTCGGTAAACGAGCTTGTCAACACCGATTTTGCAAGAGCTATACAGGAGATAGCCGACGGTGCGGGATTCTTTGATTTCTCGCCCATCCAGGACGGAAAGCGGCTTCCCGAATCCTTCAGAGGTCTTCACAACGGACACAACGGTACACATCATTACATAATAGATGATTTCTGCAAGGCGGCGGCAACCGGAAAACTTTCTCCTACAAATATCTGGGAAGTTGCAAGATACAACATCCCCGGTCTTATCGCTCATCAGTCTGCGCTTGAGGCGGGAACGGTTATGACGATTCCGGATCTTGGCGAAAAACCTGCTGATTGGGATATAATAGACCCATACGATTTTGAGTATAATCAAAAGTAATTTTTATATTATTTTTTTCAAAATAATATGGGAAGGTATGACAATTCCGGATTTTTGCGAAAAATCTGCCGATTGGATATCACAGACTCGTATGATTTTGAGTATAATAAAAAGTATTTTTTATATTATTTTTTCAAAATAATATGAGAAGGCATGACAATTCCGGATTTTTGCGAAAAATCTGCCGATTGGATATTACAGACTCGTACGATTTTGAGTATAATCAAAAGTAATTTTTATATTATTCTTTTTAAAATAATATGGGAAGGCATGACAATTCCGGATTTCTGCGAAAAATCTGCCGATTGGATATCACAGACTCGTATGATTTTGAGTATAATCAGAAGTAATTTTTCTTTTATACTATTTTTTAAAAACAATATGGGAAATCATTGATCTTTACGATTTTGAATACAACCAAAAGTAATTTTTAATATCATTTCTAAAGCACAACGAACAGCATTTCTCACCCCGGAGCATTGTCTTTGGGGTGATTTTTTTATTATCTGCTGTCGGAACAAAAAAGACGTGCTCCGCAATTAACGAAGCACGCCGTAAAAATATTGATTTTTATTCTATTACAGTATCCTCGGGAACATAGTAGAGTGAATATCCTTCTTCACCGATGCTGTCAAGAGCATTGGCAGCCTGACCTGTAAAGGCGTACTGTGCCACAACTCTTGTGAAGCTGTTGCCGTACTTCTGAATATAGGTGTTGCCGGAGAATTCGGGAAGCCATGTCTTGAGATCTGCACCAAGGTCGCAGGCGTTAACCTTGTCAAGAATAAAGATGTTATCCTTGATCACAAAGTTTTCGGATCTGTTGAAG
>SVQR01000157.1 GCA_015065225.1 Oscillospiraceae bacterium
TCATTATTTTTTATGTGGCGGTCAACATAGCCTGTTTCATACATTGCCGGTCTTGCGTAGTCGAACATATACTTGAGCTCACCGTCAAGCTCGCCTGAGGCAAGAAGTCCCATATCCCAAAGCTCCAGCCATGATGACGGCACGTTGTATCTCGGACGGACATAGGTGTCACCCTCGCCGAATACTTCTATTCCGAGTTCTCTGCAATAGGATGCCTGAAGCCTTGCACATTCAACCGCATTTGCAACATATACTCCGTGATAAGGTGCGCCAGCAGGACGAAGAAAAGGCTTTGTATTCTTACCTGCAAAGGCAAGTGCTATTGCGGCATTATCCGTACCCGCAAGATCCCATGTATCGTATGTACAGCAGTGACCGAGACGTATATTCGGATTTATCTCGTCAACTGCCTTGCGGATGTTCCTTGCAAGATTTAAAAGCGGCTCACCCATCACCTTCTGCCATTCTGTTCTGTACTTATTGGGTTTACCGGAAAGTATATGCTTTCTCAGTTCTTCCTTTGACATATCCTTGCCGATACGGCGTTTAAATTCCGCCATATGCAAAGGACAGCAGCAGAAATGTCTTTCACCGTGGATGTGATAGCGGTAGTCGTCGTCAAACATGATCATATCGGGGTTGAATGTCGCAAGAAACTTTGATCTTTCGCAAAAAGCCCTTACAAGGTTTTCGTCCATAGGACAAAGTGCACCTTTACTGCCTTCAAAGCTCTCCATCGGCGTGAACTTATACAGAAGTCCCGGATCATCGGGATTTATATTCGAGTGACCGAAGGATATTGCCCAGATGCCTATCTCGTAACCTCTTTCCCTGAAATATTCTATGTGCTTTCTCACCTTTTCTTCATGTGAGATAAAGTAATTCTCTTTGTAAAACAGATAGTTCGGTAAACCGAAGAATACTCTCTTTATGTCGCTTTTTTGAAACCATTCGTGATATATCGGAAGCTCTTCATCCTTGAGGGTAGGAGTATTGAGCGGTGCGGAATACATAAACATATTTGTTTCCTCCTGTATAAAAGCATTTTTGTGATTTTACTCTGTAACTTCAAAAGCCGCAAAGCCGTGGGCATCTATCTTATCAATAATCACCTTATTGCCCACAATTCTTCCGCTACAGTTTACAAAACGCACTTCTTTGTATGCCTTATAAAGCTCTACCTCAATGTCAAGCTCATAATCATCAAATGAATTGAGCAACAGCGTTGCCATTGCCGTTTTCGCCTCATTTTCGGAGGTCTGTATATACAGCATCGGGTGTTTGGGATCGACTACCGTCGGGAGCTTCTTTCCGCACAGCCATTCTATGCCGTCGGAGAGCTGCTTTTTGCGGTAATAGTTGCACATATAGCTGATGTTATCTGTATGATCGGGATCGTATGCATCAAAGGGGAATACAAGGAATCTCTGTCCCTTTGCGTTCTCGTATTTGTATGTACCGACACAGCCTCCCGGCATGAGATGGGTTATTGCCTCTGCCCTTTCGGATACCTTTACATTGTGGTATGCTACACCCTCGATACGCTCGATATAGTCGTTTTCAAGGTCGTAATTCTCATATGTAAAATTCTGCTTTTCGGAAGAGATATAACCTGTATCTATGCCTCTTGATGCAAGGATCTTCGCCGCAGAGATATCAATTATAGCTCCATGGGAAAGCTCCTTTTCCGTTATATACCTTGCATTCTCTCCAAAGACCGCATAAGGATAGTCTGTATCATCGTAAACAAGCGGAACAGCATTCCTTGACAACAGAAGCTGAGATTCGCTCTTGCCAGCTGCACGTTCAAGCTTTTCCACAAGCTTCGGGTGTATCTCGTCCGGGTATTCCCAATCATCGAATTTATTACGTTCCTCAAAAATACGTACACCTACGTTTTTCTTGTCGGCAAATATCTGTGCGATCTCGGCACGCTGTTTTCCGAGTCTGAAATCTCTCTGTGCATAGCCGGTTTCATAATCCACGGGGCGTGCATAATCGAACATATATTTAAGAACTCCGTCAACTTCACCGGATGCAACGAGTCCCATATCAAAAAGCTCCAGCCTTGATGATGGGCAAATATATCTCGGACGTGGGTATGTATCCCCCTCGGCAAAGACCTCTATGTCATACCCTTTGCACCACGAGCCTTGAAGCCTTGTATTCTCGATGGCATAGCCGACATATGAGCCGTGATAGGGTGCGCCGATTGTACGAAGGTACGGTTTCGTATCGCCCGCAAAAGCAAGTGACATACTTATACTGTCCGCACCGCAAAATCCCCATGTATCAAAGCAGGAGCAATGTCCGAGACGTATTTTCGGATCTACTTCATTAACTGCATTTCTGAGGCTCTTTGCAAAGTCAACAAGGGAGTCCCTCATGAGCTTGTGGAACTCACTGCGATAGCGGTTGCCCTTGCCTGTGATAAGATACTTTTTAAGCTGTTCGACACTTATATCCTCGCCGATACGCTTTCTGTACTCTGCCATATGATGCTCACAGCAGCAGAACAGCTTGCCGCTTCTTATCTGATAGCGAAGATCGTCGTCAAGCATTATGATATCAACACCGAGAGAAGCGATGATCTTTACCCTCTCGCAAAAGAGCGATACAAAGTTTTTGTCCATAGGACAGATGCCGCCCTTTGAACCATCCTCAAATGCTTTCATATTTGTAAGACCGTCATATACATCATCTGCGGAGGCATCAATAACGCTGTGACCGAAGGAGTTTGTCCAGACTCCGGTTTCGTAGCCGCGTTCCTTAAAGTAATCTATCTTACGGCGAACAGAATCAAAGTTATCGGCAAGATACCATTTTTTGACAAAGATATAGTCCGGTAATGCGAAATATATTCTTTTGATATTGCACTTGGTAAAATACTCGTGATATGCGGCAAGCTCCTCATCTTTCACCGACGAGACCATTACCGGTGCGTAGTAATACAGCATATGTATATCTCCTTACTGTTGTTTTCTGTACACATTATAACAAAGGCTTGTCGGAAATTCAATACTTTTCTTCCGTCTTTTTTGCAGTTTCTTCCCAACTTGACTGTTTTGGATAAAAAAAGAGACGGCACAACGACCGCCTCATTCTATGCAATTTAAAGTTCCGGCAGAGCTGTATTTTTCAATCCGGCTTTTTAGCCAATAACAGAATATATGTATCATTAAATACGATCTTATTCCCCGCATCCGCCACAGCCTGTCTCAATCCGTTGAAGAATTTGCTTTTGTAAGGCTCGGGAATTACAATATGATCACAATGAGTTCCGCAAAAGCCTGCATACTCATCTGCTGTAAATTCACGCTTTCCGTAAAATTCATACCTTTCAAGCTCCGCATATCCGTAGTTCGGAGCATTGGTATATCCGAATGAACCGTTTTTATACTCGGTTTCCGGTCTGAAGTACTCGGAATACACCTTCTGGATCTTATTGTACAGATCTTCATTTGATGTTTTGTACTCGCTTTTGGTATACATCATCGCCAATGTTCCGCCCGGCTTTAACAGATCATATGTCTTTGAAAAAGCAATTTCCTCCGGTATCCATTGAATGGTTGCCGCAGAGTAGATCATATCGAATCTCCGACCTTGAAAATCATGTGTTATAAAATCATCATTTACAATGCTGAAGTTCGGATAATGACCGTACTTGCGTTTCATCATTTCAAACAGATTTTCGCCGAGCTCAATGGCATGGTAATCGCATCCCGTATCAAGAATGGGATCTGTCGCCTGACCTGTACCCGGACCGAGCTCCAATACGGATCTTCCCGGACCGATCTGTAAATATTCAGCAAGAAATGCAAACAGCTTTTCGGAATAACGTGGTCTGTACTTGTCAAACTGCTCGGGTATGGTATCAAATACCTTTCTGAATTCCATTTTTCCTCCTGAAAAAAGAACAGGCACAGTAGTTTAAACCGCCGTGCCTGTATACTTTTTACGTTCATCCGTTATTTGAACTTTCCTTTGAATAATTAAAGATCCAGCTTATAATCGCCTGTCTTTATAAGTCCCAGCTTTCTGAATATCTCATTAAAGATCACGGAAAGAACTGCGGGAAGAACTATACAGCATACTATTACACCGATCCATGCGTTATTATTGGCAAAGCCCATATCCGAGAATATACCCAGAGGTCCTACCATTCCGCAAGTACCCATACCTGCAGATACGCCTGTACATTCCAGCTTGAATACAAGTGTGGATACAGGTCCGACAACAGCCGCCGCAAGTGTTGCGGGAAGCCAGATTATCGGCTTCTTTACGATATTTCCCATCTGGAGCATACTTGTGCCCAGTCCCTGTGCAACAATGCCGCCCCATCTGTTTTCACGGAAGGAGATAACGGCAAAGCCTACCATCTGTGCACAGCATCCGACGGTTGCCGCACCGCCCGCAAGTCCCGTTATGCCTATCATGGCACAAAGAGCCGCAGAGGATATGGGAAGCGTAAGTACAATACCGACAACAACGGAGATTATGATACCCATAAGGAACGGCTGTATTTCCGTTGCGGTATTAACGAAGTTTCCGAGATGATACATTGCAAAGGATATTGCGGGACAGATAAGCTTTGCAACAAGCACACCCGTAAATATTGTTACGGTGGGTGTAACAAGAATATCGACCTTTGTTTCCTTTGAGACCATCTTACCTATCTCAACGGCGATGATGGTTACAAGAAATGCACCCGCAGGTCCTGCGGAAATGGATTTTTCAACGCCGCCTATGGTAAACATGGTAGCAAGATCGTTGCCGCAAAGACCTACAACACCCGCACTGAAAAGTACAAGCGGCGGAGCTTTGAGCGAATGTGCAACGGCAATACCGAGTACAACACCGGTTGCTGCTTTTGCAAAGGCTGCAGCTTCATTGAGGAATGCTCCGATATTTTCAAGGAAGGATACCTCAACGGCATATTTGCCTATTGTGGAAAAGATAGTACTGATAAGAAGTGTGGAAAAGAGTCCGAGAGCAAGAGAGCTCATACAATCAACAAAATAGAGCTTCGGTGAAAGTACGATGTTTTTTCTTGCAAGAAATGACTGCTTTTTGCTTTGTGACATTTTATGCCTCCGAAAAATATTTGATCGTTCTTTAATTATACCATATTTTACTAAAGGATTCAATGTGCGAGTTGACGATTTGAATGTTGCTGTGAGGAAAATTTCGTATGATTCTACAATTTCGTTAAATTTACAACAAAATCAGATTCCCGAAACAATAAATTCCGCACCCTTTTCCGCCTTAATTGTAAATTCTCCGAACGCCGCAGGAACAAGCACACTGTCCGCAGGTGCAAGGGTGATATCCGTGACATTACCGTTTTCATCCTCATATGTAAGCACTGAATTTCCCGAAAGTGCAAGTATATGAGTCATGGCGTTTCCGCGGAAGGTATATTCACTGTTTTCCGCAAGGTTGAGCTTTGAAACCGAGAAAAAATCCGATTCCACTATCTTCACAGGCATTCCCTCAATGTCCGTGGGAAGTCCCCCTCCGATGGAATGATCGTGGGAAAAATCTGTTTTTATCACTTCCAGAGCCTTATCAAGATGCAATTCTCTCGGCTTTCCGTCAGCACCCACTCTTCCGTAATCGTAAAGCCTGAATGTGGAGTTTGAGTTCTGCTGTACCTCGGCGATGAGTATACCCTCTCCTATCGCATGGACAAGTCCTGCAGGGATATAGTATACATCGCCTTTTTTGACATTGACGTAATTGAGATATTCCGAAATATTACCGTCTTTTGCCGCCGCCTTGAAATCATCGCTTGACGTGTCCGTTCCCTCTTTGAGTCCATAGACAAGCCTTGCACCTTCCTTTGCATCCACTATATACCACATCTCCGTCTTGCCGCTGTCTATACCGTGAGAGTGAGCATATGCATCATCCGGATGTACCTGTACGGAAAGATTGTCTCTCGCATCAATAAGCTTTATGAGAAGCGGAAAATCATAGGCAGGAACATCCTTGCCGCAGAGAGCCTCCATACCGATACTTTCGGCATATTCTTTCAAAGACACACCTTTTGCTTCACCGTTTTGTATCGTATTCTCACCATCGGAACGAAGCGTCAAGGTCCATGCTTCCGCTATGCGTGTACCTTTTTCCGCAAGTCCGAAGCTGTCCGCAAGAGTAGTACCTCCCCAGATTATATCTTTAAGTACGCTTTTGAGCTTTAAGGGATATATTTTCATTTTTATTACCTTTCTTCGGTTCTGTATTTTTCTATATTTTATCAAAAATTTTAGTTTGTGTCAAGGGTGATGTATAATTATTGACAGCATGGGTACAATATCATCACATCAATGAAAGGATGGTATTAAAAAAATGGCTGATAAGCAGAACAATTCACAGAACAAGATGAAGGACTATGAAGTAAACAACGCACAGGATAAAAAGGACACTCAGAACAAGTCCGGCAACAATTCTCAGAACAACGCTCAGAACAAGAATCAGAACAACACTCAGAACAAGAAGAATAACGAGCAGAGCTATTAAGCTGTGCACTCCATGAGGCTGTCCACATAATATAGCGGGCAGTATTCAACGAAAACCGAGAAAAATTATCGTTCAGCACACAAAAGACGTGGCCTCCGAAAAACGGAAGCCACGTCGATTCTTTTTATTCAAAAATTACTGAGCCGCATCAACGATAACGGTAAAATCGGGAGCCTTAAGAGAAGCACCGCCGATAAGACCGCCGTCAACATTGACCTTTGCAAGAAGACCTGCACAGTTCTTGGCGTTCATGGAGCCGCCGTACTGAATTGTTGTAGCTTCAGCCGCATCCGCACCGTAGAGAGCCTTGATGTAGTCTCTTACGATACCGCAAGCTTCGTCTGCCTGCTCGTCTGTAGCTGTCTTGCCCGTACCGATAGCCCATACGGGTTCGTATGCGATGATTACGTTCTTAAGCAGTTCTGCCGTAACACCGAGAAGTGCGATCTTTGTCTGGAGACCGAGGATCTCTGCTGTGATGCCCTGATCTCTTTCAACTTCA
>SVQR01000158.1 GCA_015065225.1 Oscillospiraceae bacterium
GGGAATGCATTCCTCTCAGAACGAGCAGGACTCCCGGCACTATGCCAAGGCTTCCAAGATACCTATGGTAGAGCCTTCCGATTCATCCGAATGTCTGAACTACACAAAGGCGGCTTTTGAGCTTTCCGAAAAGTTTGATACTCCCTTCTTTGTAAGACTTTCAACAAGAGTTTCTCACTCACAGAGCCTTGTGGAGATATCCGACAGAGCCAATGATGAGCTCAAGCCCTATGAGAAAAATATCCCCAAGCACGTTATGATGCCCGCAATGGCGATAAAGCGTCACGTCGTGGTTGAGGAAAGACAGAAGGCTCTTGCGGAATTTGCTGAAACAACAGACCTTAACTCCATCGAGGATAACGGCAGCGACATCGGTGTTATATCCGCAGGTATCGCATACGTTTACTCAAAGGAAGCTCTGGGGGATGCGGCTGACTACTTAAAGCTCGGTCTCATTTATCCGATGCCGGAAAAGAAGATTCTTGACTTTGCAAAGAAGCACAAGAAGATATATGTTATAGAAGAGCTTGATCCGGTTATCGAAAACTACTGCAAGTCCCTCGGCATAGAGGTTGTCGGCAAGAGCGAATTCTCACTTCTCGGTGAATATACTCCGACTATGATAAAGAAAGTCGTTTTCGGAGAGGATGCCGCAAAGTATACGGAAATAGACGAAGCTATCCCCGTAAGACCTCCCGTAATGTGTGCGGGCTGTCCTCACAGAGGTACATTCTATGTTCTCAAAAAGCTGGGACTTACCGTTTCCGGTGACATCGGATGTTATACTCTCGGTGCTGTCGCTCCGCTTCAGAGCGTTGACTCGGTAATCTGTATGGGTGCATCCGTTTCCGCAGCTCACGGTATGGCAAAGGCAAGAGGAGAAGAATTCAACAAGAAGCTGGTTTCCGTTATCGGTGACTCCACCTTTATGCACTCAGGTATCACGGGACTTATAGATATCGTATACAATAAGGGCAACAATACCGTCATCATCCTTGATAACTCTATCACAGGTATGACGGGACATCAGGATAATCCCACAACAGGCAGAACAATAAAGGGCGAGCCTACACGTCAGGTTGATCTTGTTGATCTCTGCAAGGCTTGCGGAATTGACCACGTTGTTGTAGCAGACCCGTTCGATATCAAGAACTTCGAAAAGGTAGTAAAGGAAGAAACAGACAGAGACGAGCCTTCGGTTATCATCGCACAAAGACCTTGCGCACTTCTCAAAACAGTTAAGTACACAGGTCACTGCGAGATAAGTGCGGACAAGTGCAAAAACTGCAAAATGTGCATGAAGCTCGGCTGTCCCGCAATCTCCGTAGTTGAAGGCAAGGTAGTGATAGACGATACCCAGTGCAACGGATGCGGACTTTGTATCAATGTTTGTCCCTTCGGAGCGATAGAGAAAATTGACAATTGATAATTGGTAACTTCTAAAAACTTATTTTTGATAAAAGGAACTAGGGAACAGGATCTAGGATCTAAGGAATGTTGGAAACTTCGTTTCCTTCAATTGATTGAAATTTATATAGTTCGCTTTTATTATAAGCATTCCTCGGAGACCGCCGTGGGTTGGCGGGCTTCGAGAGCACAAAGCAACAAATTTGAAGTTATCAAAAGAAACCCAGCAACACCGCTCACATCCATAACTCCAATTAGCAACACCCCGGAGCCGGAGCGTAGCGAGGGCGGAGATAAAGACCGCTTGCGGTCTAATAAAGTTCTTTGCGTCTCTTTCTTTCAAGAAAGAGACCGAGGGTGTCGGGGCGAGTAGCCCTGACAAAGAAAGGATAGAATTATGACCAAGAACATAATGATAGTCGGCGTAGGCGGACAGGGAACTCTGCTTGCCAGCCGTATACTCGGTAACACGGTTATCGGGGAAGGATATGATGTAAAGGTATCCGAGGTCCACGGTATGAGCCAGAGAGGCGGAAGCGTGGTAACATATGTAAAGTACGGTGAGAAGGTATATTCTCCCATAATAGACAAGGGCGAGGCAGACATTATTCTCGCATTTGAAACACTTGAAGCTATGCGTGCGCTTCCTTATCTCAAGGAAGGCGGCAAAATGATAGTAAACAGACAGGCGATGAATCCGATGCCCGTAATTACAGGTGCTGCACAGTACCCGGAAAATATCGAGGGCAAGATTACCGCTAAGGTGGATGCACAGTTTGTTGATGCGCTTGAGCTTGCAAAGGAAGCGGGTACATCCAAGGCAGTAAATGTCGTACTTATCGGCGTTATGGCAAAGTCCACCGATATTCCTTACGAAAAGTGGGTTGAGACAATAAAGACTACTGTTCCGGAAAAGTTCCTTGATGTTAACCTCAAGGCGTTTGATCTGGGATATGGGCTTTAAATTCCGAATTCCGAATAAAAGAAAGGATGACACCAATGTTCTACCAGAAAGACATAGAATGTATGCCAAGAGCCGAGCTTGAAAAGCTCCAGAGTGAAAGACTCTGTGCACAGGTAAAGAGAATGTATGAAAAGGTTGAGCCGTTCAGACAGAGAATGAATGAAAAAGGACTCAAGCCTTCCGATATTCACGGAATAGAGGATCTGCATAAGCTCCCGTTCTCCTATAAGAAGGATCTCAGAGACTACTATCCTTACGGACTTTTTGCAGTGCCTATGACGGATATAGTCAGAGTTCATGCTTCCAGCGGTACTACAGGTAAGCAGATAGTTGTAGGCTATACAAAGAACGACCTTGATATGTGGTCTGACTGCGTTGCGAGAATGATGGTTGCGATAGGTGCCGGAGCCGATGACTTTATTCAGGTATCCTACGGCTACGGTCTCTTTACCGGAGGTCTGGGTGCTCACGGTGGTGCGGAAAGAATAGGAGCGACTGTAATTCCCACATCCGCAGGCAATACTCAAAGACAAATACAGACAATGTGTGACTTCGGAAGCACAGTTCTTTGTTGTACTCCCTCCTACGCCATGTACCTTGCGGAATCCATCGCTGAAATGGGCGTAAAGGATCAGCTCAAGCTCAAAGCAGGTATCTTCGGTGCAGAGCCCTGGAGCGAAGAAATGAGAAAGTCCATAGAACAAGGTCTCGGCATCAAGGCATATGACATCTACGGTCTTTCCGAAATAATGGGTCCCGGCGTATCCTACGAATGTGATAAGCAGGCAGGTATGCACGTCTGCGAGGATATGTTCATTCCCGAAATAATTGACCCTGATACGGGAGAAGTACTTCCGAGAGGATCAAAGGGCGAGCTTGTATTTACAACCCTTACAAAGGAAGGCTTCCCGCTTATCCGTTACAGAACAAGAGACATCTGTCAGCTCAACTACGAGCCCTGCGAATGCGGAAGAACTCATGTAAGAATGTGCAAGCCTCAGGGACGTTCGGACGATATGATGATAATCAGAGGCGTAAACGTATTCCCGAGCCAGATTGAGGAAGTTCTCATGAAGGTAACCGGCGGCACAATGCCCAACTACCAGATAATCGTTGACAGAGTAAACAATAACGATACTCTTGATGTAAATGTTGAAATGACGGAAGAACTGTTCTCCGATGACGTAAAGAACATCGAAAAACTGGAAAAGAAGATTACCGAAGAGATCCGTTCCGTTCTCGGTATCGGCGCAAAGGTACATCTCGTTAACCCCAAGACCATCGCTCGAAGTGAGGGTAAGGCTAAGAGAGTTATCGATAACCGTAAGATTTGATTTTAGGGAACAGGAACTAGGGAACAGGAACTAGGGAATGTAGAAAGCTTCGCTTTCATTTAATTTTATTGAAAATTTCACGAAGTGAAATTAACCTTCCCTAGCTCCTAGTTCCTAGCCCCTAGTTCCTAATTCCTACATCTTGAAAGGAGAAATACTATGTCAATAAAACAGCTTTCTGTTTTCGTAGAAAACAAATTCGGCAGAGTTTCCGATATATGTAATGTTCTTGCCGACAATCATATAAATATGAGCGCACTGTCCATCGCCGATACAAGCGAGTTCGGTGTTGCAAGAATTATTGTTGATAAGCCTGAGGAAGCAAAAAAGGTACTTTCCGAGAGCGGTGTTATCGTTAAGATATCCGATGTTATCGGTGTTGCGATAGACGATAGGCCCGGCGGACTTGCGGCAGTTCTCTCACTTCTTAAAGAGGGCGGCGTTTCCGTTGAGTATCTTTATGCGTTCCTTCCCAAGGCTAAGGAGCACGCAATGGTGGTTATGAAGGTCAATGATCCCGATACCGCACAGGAGATATTCAGAATGAACGGTGTCAGCACCGCCAATATGAGCGATATACATTGAGAATTCTGAATATTTGAAAAATTCATGTTAATTAAAAGTAAGATTAGAACTAATGGTATAGAGTAATGATTAATTTGAGAGAAGGATGGTATTAGTAATGGAATTCAATGAAATGATTAGGCAGTTTTCAAAGCGCATAGAAGTCCTTAAGAACACTATTACAACTGAAGAAGGAACAAAAATGTCACTAATCGTTCCTTTATTTCAAATGTTGGGTTATGATGTGTTTAATCCCATGGAATTTTGTCCCGAATATACTGCAGATGTTGGTATTAAGAAAGGCGAGAAGGTGGATTATGCTATTCTTGAAGATGGAAATCCAAGCATTTTAATTGAATGCAAGAGCTGTACAGAGAATCTCAAAAAACATTCATCACAATTATTCAGATATTTTGGAACAACTACAGCAAAGTTTGGTATATTAACAAATGGTATGGTATACCAGTTTTATACTGATTTGGAAAGTCCCAATAAAATGGATTTGGTTCCATTTTTGACTATTGATCTTGAAAACGCTAAAGAGTCACAGATAAATCAGCTCAAGAAATTTTGTAAAGAAAACTTCAACAAAGACGAAATATTTAGCACAGCAGAAGAACTGAAGTATACGCAATTAATAAAGAATATACTTATGGAAGAATTTGATGCTCCGTCAGAAGGATTTGTTCGACATATAATGACTTGTCTCAAATCTGCAAAAGCTTATGATGGGCAAATCACGCAGAAGATTCTTGACAAATTTAATCCGCTTGCAAAGAAGGCATATCAATCATTAATTAACGAAATAGTAAACAATAAGATTTCTTCCGCTTTAACTCCGGAAGAACCTGCAAAAGTTGATGAAACACATATAGTGGCTGAACCTCCAAAAGAAGAGCCGATTGAACCACAGTCAAAAATCGTCACTACAGAAGAAGAAATTGAAGCATTCTATATTATCAGAGGAATTCTTGTTGAGACCTGCGATGTGCGAGATGTAATTAGAAGAGATACCGAGAGCTATTTTGGGATATTGTTCCAAGACAACAATAGAAAGCCGATCTGTAGATTGAAATTGGATGGTAAAACCAAATCAATTCTTATTCCAGATGAAAATAAGGTATTTACAAAATATACTCTTGAAACATTAAATGACATTTATAATTTCAAGATACAATTGCAGGAAGCAGTAAAGAGATATTTATAAAGTGGATTATTCCTTTTGAAAGGATTTATAACAATGAATTACAATCTTTCAGACAACATAAAAAACATGAAGCCCTCCGCTATCCGTGAGATATTCAAGAGTCTGGGTACTCCCGGTGCTATCTCCTTTGCGGCAGGCAATCCTTCACCGGAGTCTTTTCCCGTAGAGGATATCACGAGAATTGCAAACAAGATACTTGCGGAAAACGCATCCGCATCTCTCCAGTACGGCACAACGGAAGGTTATATGCCCTTACGTGAGCTTGTTACAAAGAGAATTGCCGAAAAGTTCGACTGTGTAAAGGAAGGCGATATGACCATCATTACTTCCGGTGGTCAGCAGGGTATCGAGCTTTTCTGCAAAGTAATGTGCAACAGAGGCGATGAAGTTATCTGCGAAAACCCCAGCTTTATCGGTGCTCTCAATGCGTTCAGATCCATCGGTGCAGTGCCGGTAGGCGTTCCGCTTGAGGATGACGGCATCAACCTTGAGATACTTGAGGAAGTACTCAAGACTCATCCCAAGGCAAAGTTCATGTATCTTATCCCAACATTCCAGAATCCTGCGGGCATTACGACAACTCTCGAAAAGAGAAAGGCTGTCTATGCTCTTGCGCAGAAGTACGATGTAATGATACTCGAGGACAACCCCTACGGTGAGCTTCGCTTCGCGGGCGAGGATGTTCCCACATACAAGTCCATGGATACTGACGGCAGAGTAATGTACTGCGGCTCTTTCTCAAAGATACTCTCCGCAGGTATGAGAGTCGGCTTTGTCTGCGGCAACGAGACCGTCGTTCAGAAGATGGTTGTTGCAAAGCAGGTTGAGGACGTACATACAAATCAGTTCTTCCAAATGATAGTCGCAGGCTTTATGACAGAATGCGATATGGATGCTCACGTTGCAAAGATACGTGCACTCTATAAGCACAAGGCAGAGCTTATGATAGCCGCACTTGACAAGTATATGCCCAAAGAGGTAAAATTCACACGTCCCGAAGGCGGTCTTTTCCTGTGGTGTACCCTTCCCGAAGGCGTATCCCTTTCCGACTTCATGAAGGAATCCATCGCACAGAAGGTATTTGTCGTAACAGGCAAAGCGTTCAACTGCGACGAGGAAGCGGATTCCGACTCCTTCAGACTTAACTACTCCATGCCTTCCGACGAGGAGATAGACAAGGGTATAAAGATCCTCGGCGAGATAATCGCAGATCTCATTAAAAAAAGAAATGTTTAAGTTTGAACCGAAGATACTTCTCTCGTATATGACGCAAACCGTAACAAACTATGCTTCTGCGGTAGAGGCGTGCGGCTGTATTTCGTATATAGCAGAGCCGGGAAAGGGTATCCCCGAATGTGACGGACTTATCCTTATGGGCGGCGTTGACGTA
>SVQR01000009.1 GCA_015065225.1 Oscillospiraceae bacterium
ACATGACGCAAACCGTAACAAACTATGCTTCTGCGGTAGAGGCGTGCGGCTGTATTTCGTATATAGCAGAGCCGGGAAAGGGTATCCCCGAATGTGACGGACTTATCCTTATGGGCGGCGTTGACGTACATCCGAAATATTACGGCGAAGATATGAACGGTACGGAAAATGTGGACGATGTCCGTGATACCTTTGAGATGGAGCTTATCGACAAGTACGCCAAAGCCGGAAAGCCCATTCTCGGTATATGCAGAGGTGTACAGCTTATGAACATATACTTCGGCGGCACATTGCATCAAGATCTTGCATTTGTCGGCAACTGCCACAGAAACGGCAAGCCCGAAGGTGCATTGCACAATGTCAAAGCGGCAGAGGGAAGCATACTTTCCGAAATGTACGGCGGTGAATTCTCCGTCAACAGCTTCCATCATCAGGCGGTAAAAGATGTTGCGCCGGGATTTTTCGCATCCGCTTTCTGCAGTGATACAGGCATCATTGAGGCGATACAGCATGAGTCAAAGCCGATGATGGGCGTACAATGGCATCCGGAGAGAATGTGTCTTTCCCACAGACGTACCGATACATCAAACGGTATTGAGATATTCAAGTGGTTTGTGGAGAAGTGCAGAGGATGAAGCAAAACCTTTGTTTTCCGCAGCTTCGCTTTCAGCATTTAATTTAAAAGGTTTTACGGTAACTTCCGTTTTGGGGTTGCCGTTTCTTTTTGGGTGTGGTATAATAGAAATACATTATTATGGTACAGAGCATTTTTGCCGCTGTTGGAGGTGAAATCAATATGAAATGGAATCCGTGGCACGGCTGTCACAAGCTTAGCGAAGGCTGTCAAAACTGTTATGTGTATCGAATGGACTCGCGGCACGAAAAGGATGCAAGCCGGGTCAAGCTGAATGTTTCTTCCTTCCGTGAGCCTGTACTTAAAAACAGGAAAGGTGAGTACAAGCATCCGTCGGGAACGACATTTTATACTTGCTTTACCTCTGATTTCTTTCTTGAAGATGCCGATGAGTGGCGCAAAGAGGCATGGACATTCATGAAAGAACGAAGTGATTGCCGTTTCTTCTTTATAACCAAGCGTATCGACCGATTCCAAAAGTGTATTCCCGATGACTGGGGTGACGGCTATGACAATGTGATGATAGCGGTGACCACCGAAAATCAGAGGACAGCCGATTACCGCTTGCCTATCTACAGCGACCTTCCCATAAAGCACAAGGGGATAATGTGTGAGCCTTTGCTTGAGAGGATAGATCTTACGAAGTATCTTGATCCCGAAATTGAGCTTGTGTCTGTCGGCGGAGAGTCAGGTCTTGAGGCAAGGATATGTGATTATGAGTGGATACTTGATATAAGGCGGCAATGCTTGAATGCGAATGTCCCCTTTGACTTTCATCAGACAGGAGCAAGGCTTTTGAAGGACGGGAAGGTGTATAATATTCCCAAGAAACTGCAGGGAGTACAGGCGAGGAAGGCGGGGATTGATTTTGGAGAGGTCGAGAAGTGATACTTACGGCATTTTGCTTTACCCTTTAATACAACCGAAAAAAGTCTGTATTCAAAGTATTTATCCTATATAATAATTTTTCTCAAAAACAGGTGACTCAAAATGAACAAATTCAAAGGCATACTTTTCTGCACCGACCTTGACGGCACACTCTACGGAAGTGACAGTAAGGTCTCAAAGAAAAATCTCGAAGCGATAGACTATTTCAGATCGGAAGGCGGCATCTTCACCTTCATAACCGGAAGACCGCCCAAAACGAGTGCCGAGGTCTGCAGTATAATAAAGCCGACCTCCCCCTTCGGCTGTTTCAACGGTGCGGGTATATACGATCCCGTCGCCAAGGAATTTCTGTGGAGTCTGAAGCTCCACGAGGATTTTCTTGAGCTTGTGCGTGAGGTTGACGAAAAACTTCCCAAGGTAGGTATACAGCTCAATACGGAGAAAGAGATATACATAAACAAGGGCAATTCCTCCATGGACAGATTCCTTGAAGTCACAGGCATACCGAGAGTCAGCCGTCATTATCTTGACGTTGAAGAACCTACGGTAAAGGTGGTTTTCGGAAGTATGGACGAGGATCTCATAACAGAGCTCGGTGAGCTTCTTACCAACCATCCTAAGGCACATCATTTTGACTTTATCCGTTCCGAGCGAACTCTCTACGAAATACTTCCCAAGGGTGCGAGCAAGGGAACGGCACTTTGCAAGATGACCGAGCTTCTCGGCATAAGTCCCGAAAAGACTATCGCTGTCGGCGATTACAACAACGATATCTCCATGCTGAAGGCGGCAAAGGCAGGCTTTGCCGTAGCCAATGCCGTTGATGAAGCGAAAGCGGCGGCGGACTATATTACTGTCAGCAATGATGAGAGTGCTATCGCAGCGATAGTGGAGCTTCTTGACAGCGGGAAGGTCGTGCTTTGATGATAAAAGCTGCTTGGTTTTTGCATCCTTTTACCGCTAAGAGGGGAAAAATATATTTCACTTTTTATGGCATTTCCTTTTTTAGGTCTTGCCATTTCCGTTTTCATATGGTATAATAATACAAATACACCAAAACGTAACTATCCGAAGGAAAGGTGACATAAAATGAAATTCATAGTATGCAACAATTACCAAGAGATCTCAAAGAAAGCGGCTGAGATAATTGCCGATGTTATAAAGGCAAAGCCGGACTGTATACTCGGTCTTGCAACAGGCTCCACTCCCGTTGGTACATATAAGGAGCTTATCGCAATGAATAAGGCGGGCGATATCAGCTTTAAGACCGTAAAATCCTATAACCTTGACGAATACTATCCCATAAGCCCGGACAATGATCAGAGCTACCGCTATTTCATGAACGAGAACCTCTTTAACCACATCGACATTGACATGGCAAACACACATCTGCTTGACGGTGAAGCGAAAGACCCCGATGCGGAATGTAAGGCTTACGACAAGGCTATTGAGGCTGCGGGCGGTATAGACATCCAGATACTCGGTATAGGCAGAAACGGACACATCGCCTTTAACGAGCCTGACGAAGCACTTATCGCTCCCACTCACAAGACAGGACTTACAGCGGATACAATAGACGCAAACTCCCGTTTCTTTGAGAGTGCCGATCTTGTTCCGAAGCACGCTCTTACAATGGGTATGGCATCCATCTTCGGTGCGAGAAAGATAATACTTCTTGCAAACGGTGCTTCCAAAGCAGAGGCAATAAAGGAACTTCTTTCGGATGAGATAAAGACCTCCAATCCTTCCACACTTCTCAAGCTCCATAACGATGTTACCATCATCTGCGACAAGGAAGCATACGGGGAGTAATATTAATACGAAAGCTAAAGGATTCGTTGGATAAATATTAATTATATGTGATTAAGGAGATTTGATCATGAAAAACCTTCTTCTCATCGGTGACTCGATCAGAGCCGGATACGACAAATCTGTAAGAAAAACACTTGAAGGCAAGGTCAACGTAGTATTCCCCGGTGAAAACTGCCGTTTTGCGGCGTACCTATTGCGTAACTTTCATGAGTATATGAAGGAATTCGGACTTTCCGGTGCGGATATAGATGTCGTTCACTGGAACGCCGGTCTCTGGGACTGCCTGAGACTTTTCGGTGAAGAGCCTCATACTCCCGTTGATGTGTATTCCTACTACATCGACCGTCTTTGCATAAGGATAAAGAAGATATGCCCCAATGCGAAGGTGATCTTTGCCACATCCACATCCGTTCTTTCCGAGAAAATGAGCCCGGACTTCAAGCGTTACAACGAGGAGATAGAAAAATACAATGCGGCGGCACTTGAGGTCGTGAAAAAGTATGGCTTTGAGGTAAACGACCTTTATACCCTTTCAACCACACTTCCCGAAGAAGCCCATTCCGATCCGGTACATTACTATACTCCAATGGGAACGGAAGCATTTACAAACAAGGTGCTTTCTTATGTCCTTCCCGCGTTGGATATCCAAGAAAAGATGGAATACCGAGAAGAAATGCACACTGCGAAGCCTGTCGGTATCTGATATAAGGCATCGGATATAATTGTTATAAATTTTTTTAATGGCAATTCCGTCTGTTCGGGGTTGTCATTTCTTTTTTTGTGTGTTATAATGGGAAATGATCACATTCACAAAAACAGATACCCGTGTAGGAGCGGACACAACTTCGGTATTTATATAATCACTTATATTACAAAAAGGCTTCAATATCGTTAAGATACCGGATGAAAACAATATTTCCGCCGTGGCAAGGTTTGAATTTTCGGATTATACGGGAAAAACTCGCGGTTATTATGTACATGAGGGCAAAAAGTATTCAAGAAAAGAAATGTACGGATTGTATTCGTCAAAAGAAGAATTTCTTATGCCTATGGTGTATGATGATATACAGCATCTGCATGAAAATATCTGGGCGTGCTTTAAAGACGGCGTCATTACTGTCGTTGAGACCGAATACGGCGATTGAGATCAGCTGATAATAACACGCGAATATGGCAATTCCAACATTAATAGTATTACACCAAAACGGAGAGTCCACCATGAAAACAATAACAAAAACAAGTGACACCATCTATCGTCTGACACTTCCCTACAAGGATATATTCACAACTGTTTACACAGTAAGAACAAATGAGGGAGTCCTGCTTTTCGATGCGGCAAGCTATGATACCGATATCGAGCATATAAAGGAGTTCCTCGCACAGGCGGGAGTATCACGTGATGAGCTCAAATATGTATTTATCTCCCACAATCACACAGACCACGCGGGCGGACTTGATGCCTTTATAAAAGAATATCCCGATGTGTGTATAATCTCACGCTGTCCGAGGCTTCGTGAGAAATTTGCGGATCATAAGTTTATAACTCCCGAGGACGGAGATACATTCCTTGATGTACTGAAGACTGTGACTGTCCCCGGACACACATCCGATGCGGCGGCGATACTTGATACCCGTACAATGACACTTATCTCCGGTGACGGACTTCAGCTTTACGGCATATTCGGCAGCGGCAATTGGGGTGCGAACATATCGCTTGTAAGGCAGCATCTTGATGCGTTGGAAAAGCTTGGACTTCTCGGCATAGAACATATACTCACAGCACACGACTATCATCCTCTCGGCTACAGATACGATGGCAAAGATCAGGTCAGAAAGGCACTTGACAGCTGCAGTGCACCGCTTTTGAAGGTAAAAGCGATGATAGAAGAAGCACCGCATCTTTCCGACGAGGAGATATGTGCAATGTACAACGCACCGAAAACTCTTCCTACTATGGGTATCCATGTGGTTGCGGCTGTAAGAAGAGATCTTGTTAAACAATAAGGAGAAACAAAAATGGCACAGCTTATGAAAAACCTCGGCTACTACGCCGGGAAGATCGACCTTATAGAAAACATGACAGTTCCCATGACGGACAGAGTATGCTGGTTCGGAGACGGAGTCTATGAAGCCACAGCTACAAGAAACGGCGTGATATACTGCCTTGACGAGCACGTGGACAGATTCTTCAATTCCGCTTCCATGATATATATCGACCTGCCTTTTACAAAGTATGAGCTTAAAACACTTCTTTGTGACCTTGTTTCAAAGGTGGATGTGAGCGAAACAAACAACGAAGCCTTCCTTTACTGGCAGATAACAAGAGCGGCGAATGTGCCGAGAAACCATGTTTTCCCGGATAACGCAAAACCGAATCTGTGGGTGACGGTAACTCCCAGAAAGCTTGCTGATGTTTATCGAAGTGCAAAGCTGATAACACATGAGGATATACGCTTTTTTATGTGTAATATCAAGACTTTGTGCCTTCTTCCGAGTGTTCTTGCTTCCGAGAAAGCAAAAAAGGCCGGAGCGGAGGAATGCATACTGTACAGAAAGGAAGCTGACGGCATAAAGAACAGAGTCACCGAAGGTTCTCATACCAATGTCCACTGCATTAAGAACGGAAAGCTGTACACTGCACCGCTTGACAATCTCATACTTCCGGGTATTGCGAGAAGAAATCTTATAAAGACCTGCCGAAAGCTCGGTATCCCTGTGGTGGAAGAGCCTTTCTCTCTTGAATTTCTCATGGGTGCGGATGAGGTAATGGTGACTTCAAGCTCAAACCCCTGCGTTGCGGCTACTCACATTGACGATATTGCCGTCGGCGGAAGATCGGGGGATATACTCAAAAAGATAAGAGACGAGCTTTGGAATCACTATCTCACTTATACAAATAAATAATACAGAAAGGAAAAACTATGATAACTACATACATTTTTGATTTCGGCAACGTGCTTGCAAACTTCTATCCGGAAAAGCTGACAGCTCCCTATGTCAATGACGAAACGGAAAGAAAACATCTTGCCGATATAATCTTTGACAGAAGCCTCTGGGATAAACTTGATGACGGAACATACTCGGACGATGACGCCAAAAGAGAAATATGCAAGAGGCTTCCCGTCGAAAAGCAGGAGCTTGCATGTAAGGTATACGACAACTGGATTGACAACCTTACTCCCGTTGCGGGAATGTGTGAGCTGATAGCGGACATACGCAGAAAGGGCGATAAGAAGTTATACCTGCTTTCAAATATCAGCCGCGGGTTTGCTGCAAATTTTAAGAATACCCCATGGGTGAAGGAGCTGCTGGACAGCTTCGACGGACTTGTGCTGACGGGAACTCTCGGTATAGTAAAGCCAACAAGAGAGATATTCGAGTATATGTTCAATACCTTTGGCTTCAAAGCGGAGGAATGTATCTTTGTCGACGACAGCGAGAAGAACATCAAAGGCGCGCAGGCTGTCGGGATCACGGGATATCTTTTTGACGGTAATGCAGAAAAACTAAGGATATTCTTGCAGAACAATTAAAATCCGACATATTCGGAGAATATTATGATAAAACCTAATGGCAATTCCGGTTTTGGGGTTGCCATTTTTGCTTTGGTGTGTTATAATGATTTCATCGAAGATGAAATCAATGAATTGTCTGACGGCATGAATTGAAATCTGCGACTTCATGAATTGAGCCTTGTGGCTCATGAATTGCACTTCGTGCATCAAAAGGCAATTCAGTTCATGGAGCGAAGCGGGAAATCATAGCTTTAGCCAATTCATTAAAAAAGAATGGTATTCAAATGGTTTACTGATTTTATAATTGATGTATTCTCGGAAGCATGACCGAAAGGTGATAACTATGGATTTTTATCTTGCTTCCCGGCAGACCATCATGATGTATACTATGAACTTTTCATAATAAATTAAGGAGAAAAATCATGTACTTAATATCGCCGAACAGACCTCAATACAAAGCCAACCTCCATTGCCACAGCACCCACTCGGACGGCAAGAGAACGCCCGAACAGCTCAAGGAGATGTACAAATCTCACGGTTATTCGGTGCTTTCAATAACAGACCACGAAACACCCAATGATCACTCACATCTTTCCGACAAGGATTTCATCATGCTCACAGGCTATGAGGCATACATCCGCAAATATCCCGACTGCAGATACGATGCCTACGATACGGAGATACACATAAATCTTTTTGCGCGCGATCCTCATAATACCGCTATAGTCTGCTATAATCCGAGCTACTGTAAGTATATGTCCGCGGAGGCTAAGGAAAAGTATACGAAGGTCGGATCGACAGAGCCTCGTGAATATTCGCCGGAATACATAAACAAATTTGTGCGTACAGCGAAGGAGAACGGATATATCGCCGCATACAACCATCCCGTATGGTCTATGGAAGCGGAGGAGGACATCATTAAATACGAAGGCTTCTTCAGCATGGAGATGTGTAACTACAGCAGCTACCTGATAAATCACCTTGAATACAATGCCGCACTTTATGACAAGATGCTCCGTCTCGGAAAGCATATCGCCTGTCACGGCGCGGATGACAACCACAACGGTGCTCCCGATGATTCACCGAACTGCGATTCCTACGGTGCATTTGCTATGATAATGGCAGACGAGCTGGACTATGATTCGGTATTCAGTGCCATGGAAAAGGGCGAGATGTATGCATCCATGGGACCGTTGTTCAAGGAGATCTCGGTCGAGAACGGCAAGGTACACGTTGAATGCTCCGAAGTTGAGCGTATCACTTTGTTTATGGGCGGCAAGAGCCCCAAGAGAGTTATCGCACCAAAGGGCGGAAATATCACAAGCGCAGACTTCGAGATAGATCCGAGAGCGAAATTCATAAGGATATCCGCCACGGACAGATACGGAAGAGCTGCGGATACAAGAGGATATTTTGTTGACGAACTTTGTCTGTAAAATATAAAATACATATATAAAAATGACTTTTATGCCGCAGAAATGTATTATCGGGACACAAAACACCAAAACATGTCCCGAATGGATATTGATTTTCTGCGGTATTTCTGTTACAATCATAGGGTACAATATATTTGCTCGGAGGTCTTTGCCATTAATATCAACAAAAGTAACGAAATAAAATACTATATCGCCAACCCCCTTCACTCCTGCGGACTTGCACTCGTGGGTACGGGGTCGATAATACAGGGATTTCTCCTTAAAAGCGGAGTTTCCGATAAGAATGTCGCCTTTTTCGTTTCCGCGATGCTTGTGGTGCAGATGGCGGCTATGACTATCATGTCGGGAGCCGTGGAGAATATGAAGAAGATGATAAAGGTATCGGCGGCACTCGCACTTTTTCAGATACCTCTTCTCGGACTTCTCGCCTATTTCAGCTTTGAAGGTGCTGTGACAAATGCTCCGACATTGAGGCTGCCGTTTTTGGGGGAATTTTCTGCGGTGTACCTTGCGATATTCGGGGCATCCGTGCTTGCTGCCGTATTCTACGGTCTTCACGGTGTTCTGAGCTATAAGCTGCCATACAAGATAATGGATATCAATGAGTACGGAAGAATACTCGGTGTTTCGGGTGTATTCCTCGGACTTTGCAGTACTGTATTCTCCTATATCATATCTTTTTTCACCAATACCGACAGATTCGACTATTTCGGTGTTATGAGGATATTCTTTATTGTTGGCATTATCTTCTTTGTGCTCAGCTTTTTTGTTGCATCATCATACAGAGAGCTGCCTGAGACGGTAACTGACAAAAAGCAGAACGAAAAGATCAATATTTTCAAATACAAGCCCTTCTACATACTGCTCGCTCCGAATCTCCTTCGCGGATTCCATACCGGTGTATGGGGCGTCATAATGGTCATCGGAAGCTCAAGCGGCATTATAGACGGACAGCAGGGTGCGTTCCTTTCGGTGCTTCTTCAGCTTGCGCTTATGATAGGATGCTTTATCTACTCAAGGATATCAAGCAGGGTGGAGGACGGAAAGCTGATATTCGTATCAAGTTTGCTTACGGCTGTCTGTGCTCCTTTTATGCTGATGGGAGGAAGCTCTACTGTATTCTTTGCGATATACCTCATCGTCAGCCTTTTTAAGAACTTCATAGATTACGGAGTTCCCACCGCTGTCACAAAGATAGTGGATTATCGCTGTATCGGACAGTACTCCGCATGGAGAATGGTGCTTCACACACTCGGTACGGCTCTGGGCGGTATCGCTGTTCCGTATATGATGGACTTTTTCGGAGCTTTCGCAACACTTGTTATTGCAGGTGTGTTCCAAGCTCTGTCGGGATTTGTATATTATTGGTATACCAATATTTATGTGAAGAAGAATCCTGAGCATAGAATTACTCGGTAACACATAGGCTGACCGAAGACAGCGATTTAAATAAAAAATAAGGACAGACCTCGCTGAGTATAAGCTTACGGGTCTGTCCTTTTTGATTTTTTGAGATATGTGATCATTTGTTGATCGTTGTGCCGATTTGCAAGCATTATGCAATATACCGGCAAATCCGAATTTGAATATGCTTACTTTTCGTAAGTCACACCGAATTTCTTCTTGCAAGCCTCGGAAAGATCGGGGCTGCCCCAGGACTTGTTGAAGTTGGAAAGTCCGATATCCTGCGGCATTCTGTAGTCGGGAAGATTATCACGCTCGGTGAGCTCTTCTCTTATAGCTTGAAGATATCTGAATCCGAATTCGTGTGACGGTGCAACATAGTGACCTTCGTCCCATTCGTTCCAATTGTCTATCATGAATATCTTCTTGCCCCATGCGCCTTCGGGAAGGGAATCCGTCATCTGCTTCATGTTGCGAAGAACTGTGCGGTAATTATCCGGCTGAAGATAATACTTTGTGCACTTGTGAAAGCCGTAGCCCATGTCTATCCAATGCTGTGTGGTTCTCGGAGTAGGATCGGAGAAGCAGGATGCTGTGGGAATATATCCCATGGGATCCTGTGCAAGTCTCTTTCTGAGAATTCCTGTCTGACCGTTTATGATATCCTCCTGCGGAGGGAAGTCTTTCGGTGCATTGTAGCATGAGGAATAGCAAAATCTGAAGTCGTAGCCGCTTTCCTTGTCCATCTTTATGCCTTCATCGGTGGAATCCCAATCGCACTTTGCGAAGGTCATGCCATCGAAGCCATGTTTTTTTGCATATTCGCGGCAAGCATCAAACGCCTTCGCCTGCCCCTCGACACCGCCCAGTGCCTCACGCAGTCTTTTGGGGGAGAATACAAACACTACAGGCTTGTTATCTATAATAAGATAGTTACCTCTCTTGAAATATGTTTCCATCCAGAAGGGCATAACATTTTCGATAATGTCCACGGGATCGGTAGTACCCCATCTGGGGCTGTTCTCAAACATGATGGCAAACTTCATCTTATCGCCGTACTTTGAGTTGAACAGGGACTCATGGATACAGTGTCCGCATCTGAGATCCTTGTCGGTAATAGGCTTTCCCATGTTGTCAAGGTTTCTGTACCAGCAGTAGATAAAGCAGTTGATGCCGTGCTCCAGTGCCCACTTTATCTCCCAGTCGCAAAGCTCCGGATTTTCCTCGTCGTAGTAGCCGTGAAGAGGTGTTCTTTCCGGATAATCATGAAGATCATCAAAGGCATTGTGTATTCTTGCCGCCCCCTTTTTCCATGCAGCATAATAGTGTGCCGCAACGATCCTGTCGCTTGTCGCAGGCTTCGGTTCGGGAACGTAATTTTCAAGCTTTATGTTATACATTTTAATTCCTCCGTTGTGTACTTTTGTAAAATCTGAAGATATGCGTGCTTTTTATAATTGCATTTTAACATATAATATCGTGATTTTCAATGTATAAATCAAATATTTTTTGTATAAAACAAATATCTTGCATAATAATGTGCTTTGGGGTGGCGTTACTTTTTGGCGACGACTGACGGATTTTCTCCGAAGAAACGCACGAACACTCTGTTGAAGTATGACAGATCGTCAAATCCGACGGCAAGAGAAGCCTCGGTGACGTTGTACTCGCCGCTTTCCATCAGCTCTTTTGCTCGCTTGCACCGAAGATAATTCCTGTAGGTTATGGGTGAATACTCGCTGTAGTGACGGAACTTACGTCTGAATGTGGCAGGACTTACGGAACACATCCTTGCCAGCTCTTCAACCGAAATATCTTCGTAAAAGCGGCTCTCTATCTGCATGATGCCGTCGGATATATCGGAGAATCTCCCTGCAAGACCGCTTCTTGAGGTCTCCTCCGCAATGTCCGACAGAAGATCCATAAAAACGGAAAGAGCTTTGAGTCCCGAATTGAATGCTCCTTTTGTCCAAATATCAAGAAGGCGTCGGAAGCTGCGAAGATATCCTCCGGAGCTGTCATGCACAGCGATGCATATTCTGTCGGAAAAGACAACGGAAGGATCGTTGATTATAAAATTTGCCGTCAGGAAAGAGCCGGGCTCTGTCCATTCCGATTCATATTCTATGTCGTAGGGAAGATACACTATATCACCGGATACCGCACGAAGCTCCTTTTCCGTACCCTTGTCAAACAGCATTTCTCCGCTGACGATATAGAAGAATCTCGAATAGAGTCTCATGCCCTTCCTGCAATGACAGACATCGGGCGGTATTATCGGCATGGGGTTTCCGTAGACGTTGAGGTTTTTTACGGTTATATCCTTTGCTGAAAGTATGTTCAGGTCGAGCATATTGTTCTCCTTTGAGATTGAATTGATCATATTATACAAATGATTGCTCGGATTGTCAATGGTTTTTTTTGACGTATCGTGATAAAATAAAGTAAAATATCACTTTTCCCGAAATAACGGAGGTACAGAATCATGAAAGTCAAGATAGGTATAGTGGGCTTCGGTGAGTTTTCCGAGAGCTTCCTGCCGCTTTTTATCGCTCACCCTGATGTTGAATACGTCTGCGGAGCGGAGATATACGAACCGAGAAGAAAACACATTGAGGATACATACGGTATAAAGATGTATGCCTCTTTTGACGAGATGCTTGAAAAAGACAGCGAGATAAACAGCGTTGGCGTATTCACCCAGAGACATCAGCACGGTCCCATGGCGATAGAGGCTCTGAAAAAGGGCAAGCATGTTTTTTCGGCAGTTCCCATGGGCATCACAGAGGAAGAGATATTCGAAATCATCCGCATCTCCAACGAGAATGATCTTATATATATGATGAGTGAGACCTGCTACTATTTCCCTTGTGCGGTATTTTGCAGAAAAATGCGTGAGAAAGGAATGTTCGGTAATATCACCTATGCGGAGTCACAGTATTACCACAATATCACGGAATTTTTCGGATCGTACAACGGCTCCGGTAATATGGAGTGGATGAAGGATGTGGGCATACCTCCCATGTACTATTCCACACATTCCATGTCTATGGCGTTTTCTGCCATGGATGACTATCCCGTTGAGGTTACCGCATTCGGCTATAAGGATATTGCAGGTGACGGCATCTTCGGCAAGGGATACAACCATTGGGACAATGATTTTTCCAACGAAACGGCACTTCTTCGTATGTCAAAGGGTGCAATGGTGAGGATAAATGAGTTCAGACGTGTTTCCACCATAAAGCCATCATCATATATCACGGGAGTTTACGGTGACAGAGGCTCGTATGAGGCAAGCGGTATGCAGCACCTCTTTATGCAGAGAGATGAAAAGGATAATGTGCAGGTAACGGATGTAAGTACCGATATAAACAGCCACAATTATGCGGATATGCTGAAGGCCGGCGGCAGCATGGAAAAAGGTGTTCTCAGTTACGCCTACCACAGAGGCTTTTCCCCCATACATCCCGTAGAGAGACTTCCCAAAGCACTCGTTGAGCTTTCCACGGGACTTCACAAGCCGGACACCGACGGACACGGTGGATCGCATCCCTTCCTTGTGGATGATTTTGTAAGAGCCGTGGTACAACACAAGCTCCCTCCCGTAAACGCGTGGACAAGTGCGACATATACGCTTCCGGGAATATATGCACATGAATCCGCCATGCAGGGCGGCAAGACGCTGAAGCTCCCCGAAATACCCAAGATACCGGAAAAGTGGGAGTTTATCGAATATTAATCGGAGGTACACCATGAAAATAAGCCATTGCATAGACATGATGTACGCCGATCTCGACTTTTATGAAAAGATACCGACAGCAAAAAGATACGGCGCAGATGCTGTCGAGTTTTGGAAATGGACAAATAAGGATATTGACAAGATAATAAGTACGGGTATGCCGGTATCGGTGTTCAATATAGACTCCTGTGACGAGCAGCTTTCGTACGACCTGTCGAGAGGCATACTCAATGCAGGAAGAAGTACAGACTTTTTGTATGCACTTGAGGAGAGCATTCCCGTATACAAAAAGCTCAGAGCATCGGCAATGATAGTGCTTATCGGCGAAAAAGCACAGGCTGATGCGAAAAATGCGGAAAAGTGTCTTCGCAGCGCACGTTCACTTTGCGAGGCGGAAGGTATAACACTTGCGATAGAGTGCCTTAATGATATCGACAGGCAGGAATACAGTATGCCCTATATCACACCTGTGCTTGATATAATAAAGAATGTCGGCTCACCTAATGTGAAGGTGCTTTATGACATATACCATCAGCACATGATGAGGGATTTCGATCTTCACGAGGTTCTTGACAACATTGACAGTATCGCCCATTTCCATGTTGCGGACTGTCCGGGACGTCATCAGCCCGGTACGGGAGATGTGGATTATGTCACAATACTTCATGAGATAAACAAGACACGCTACAACGGATATATCGGCCTCGAATACAGAGCGACAATACCCGACGGTGAGACTTTTGGGTTTATAGATGAGGTAAAAAACAATGTTTAAGGTATGTATTATCGGCTGCGGCATGATAGCGGAAAGCGCACATCTTCCCGCATATCGCAGATTTTCGGATGATTATACGATTGCGGCGGTCTTTGATGTAAGCGGTGAGCGTGCTGAGTCCTTTGCAAAAAAGAACGGTATTCCAAATTGGTATACGGATGCTGATAGGATGCTTGAAGAGGAAAAGCCCGATGTTGTATCGATATGCGTACCAAATAAGTTTCACAAGGAATATACTCTTAAGGCATTGGTACACGGTGCGAACGTGCTTTGCGAAAAGCCTCTTGCGGTGACATACCGTGATGCCTGCGAGATGTTCGACCTTGCAAAAGAAAAGGGAAAGCTCCTTATGGCGTGCCAGAGCATGAGATTTACTCCCGACAGACTTGCGGCAAAGAAGTATATCGACACACAGGATATCGGTGATGTATATTATGCGGAGTTTTCACGGATAAGACGCAGAGGTATCCCGTACTGGGGTACGTTCCATATGAAGGATATAAGCCTCGGAGGTGCAATGTGCGATATCGGAGTACACATGATAGACGCAGTCGTGTGGCTTATGGGGTGTCCCGATGTTGTGTCGGCAAATGCCGTTATGGGACAGAATCACAAGTGCGAGCTCGGAGATGCGGTATCATCCGGGATACTTACGGGAAATATAAGCAACCGGAGAGCATTCGATCCGGATGAGATGGACGTTGAGGACTTTGCGGCAGGTAGTATAAAGCTCAAAAACGGTGCTGTGATCAATTTCAAGACCGCATGGGCGGCAAACCTCCCCGAATGTACCGAGATAAGGATATCGGGTAAAAATGCGGGGATAATCCTTCCGGAAGGCAAGGTATTGGTCGGTAATTCACCCGAAACCGTACTTGAAGCGAAAAAACTCCCTTATGACTCTCCCTTTGCGGGACATATATGCATTATAGAAAATCTCAAAAATGTACTTTGCGGAAAAGAAGCTCCCTTTGTTACATCACAGGAAACAAAAACAGTAGCCGTGATACTTGAAATGTTGTATTTGTCCGCATCCGAGGGAAGAGAAGTATGTTTTAAAGAAATAACGGACAGAGCATGATACGGAACACAAATTACCGAAAGGAATAATAAAATGATAAAAGCAGCAATTATCGGCTTCTCGCATATGCACGTAAACGAGGTGGCGCTTTACATATCCGAGCATAGTGATTACAAGCTCTGCGGGATCTCGGATACGGTCGTAAGAGAAGAAAATGCCAAAGCAAAAAGATATACTCCGGACTGGAACTTCGTAAACGTGAAAAATAACTACTGTATGAATTATTACACGGATTACAGAGTGATGCTGGACAAGGAAAAGCCGGATATAGTTTTTATCCTCGCACAGAACTGCGAAAAATATGATATTGTGTCGGAATGTGCGAAAAGAGGGATCAACGTCTCTGTGGAAAAGCCTGTCGCAATGTCTGCAGAGGAAGCGGAAAAGATGCTTACCGTTGTGGAAAACTCAAATATCGAGTGCTATGTCAACTGGCCTGTACTCTGGAGACCGTACATTCTCAAAATGAAGGCGGCACTTGATTCCGGCATTATCGGTGAGCCTTTAAAGCTGAGATACATAAACGGACACACGGGACCCTTGGGCAAAGGTGCAAAGCACAGAGGAGTTTCGGAAAATGCCCAGGAGATGACAGACGAAGAAAGAAGCGAAACCTGGTGGCACAAGCTCGAATGCGGAGGCGGAGTATTCCTTGACATCTGCTGTTACGGCTGCTTCTTCTCAAGATGGTTTTTCGGAAATGAAGCAAGCTCCGTCTATGCAAGCGGTCAGAACTTCAATACTCCCTTCGGAGATACCGAGGATGATTTTGCCGCAATAATAAAGTATGACGGTAAGATGACGGTTGCGGAAGGTACATGGATTACTCCGAGAGCCGTTATACCCTCCGGCCCTTCTTTGCTTGGAACAAAGGGCATCCTTGTCTGTACGGGCGGTGCGGAGAATGCTCCAGATATCAAGTGCTACGATATCTACGGCAAAGAGGTCGAGCTTCCGGAATATGATTTTTCGGACAAATATAAAAATATGCCCGCACTTTATGCCGATCACATAAAAAACGGTACTCCCATGCACGATATGGTAACGCTGAGAGCAAACGTCGATGTAATGAGGCTTCTTTCGGCGGCGATAGAAAGCAGTGAAACAGGTAAGGAGATAAAGCTCTGATCCGCATTCTGCGTTATGAAACAGGAGAGATAACCATGCTCACATACAAAGACAGACTCGCAATGATGCGACAGACAAAAATACGTCACACAATTGAAAAAAGAAAACAGAACGGCTACACCGACCTTGACGATTTCGGTACGGTTCCCCTTCCGGAAGACTACGGCTACGGTATAAAACCGGTATATTCCGAAAGCGGATCCTTTTACGGATATTCGGGGATGTGTGAGAATTTCTGTATACTTATGGATGCCCATGCACCTTATGTTGACCCTGTGGAGATGCTTTGCGGAAGATGGCGCGATATGCTTGTGAATTACAGAGGGGATCTTCACTATCTTCCGGACTGGCGAAAGGCAGACCCGAAGATAAAAGAGTTTCTGGAGGGCGGTGTCACCAACCAATGGAGCATGAGATGGGATGAGAAGAATTTCCCTTATGACCATCTGAAGCCCTTGCAGGAGCTGTACAATATCTCCACAGGTATAGACGGAGATGCCCATTTTGCCTGCGATTACAGTATAGGCTTTGAGCTCGGCTTCGGCGGTATGCTCCGAAAGATAGAAAAGTACAGAAAGATAAATCCCGATAAAGCCGAATTCTACGATGCCGAAGAAAAGACGATACAGGCAATAGTGCGCTTTATTGACAGACATATTGCCGAGATAGAAAGACAGCTCACCTTTGAGCAGCGCCCCGAAATACGTGAGTCTCTTTCGGAAATGAAAAAGGTTTGCGAGAACATAAGGCTTGGTGCGCCGAAGACATTTCATGAGGCTTGTCAATGGACAGCGTTCTTCAACTGTGCTTCGAGGATATATACAAGAGACGGCGCAGGCTTCAGACTTGACGGTCTTCTTTATCCCTTCTACGAGAATGATATCAAAAACGGCATACTTGACGATGAAAAGGCTAAGTTCCTTATCGCAAATCTGTTGCTTATAGATCCGCATTATTATCAGATATCGGGTGTTGACGAAAATGACAAGGATATGACAAATCATCTGTCGTATCTCATACTTGAGGCGGCAGACAGCATAGATATCTCCTGCAATCTCACGGTAAGATGCCATGATAACTGCGATAAGAAATTTTTTGACAAGGCGGTGTATTATCTCCTTAAAAACAAAAACGGCTGGCCTCGCTTTACCAATGACGATGCTCTTTGCCGCGGCTACATGAGAAACGGCGTTGACAAAAAGACCGCTCGTGAAAGGATCGCCGTAGGCTGTAACTGGATGTGTGTGCCGGGACTTGAATTTCCGATGAACGATACCGTCAAGATAAATGTAGCAAAGGTGCTGACAGTGGCTCTTGAGGAGATGAGAAATGAGACGGATAAGAGTTCGGAACGTCTTTTTGAGATATACGAAAAGCATCTTGTGCGTGCAATAGACGTTACGGCACAAGGTATAAATCTTCATATAGACAACGCATGGGCGGTAACTCCCGAGCTTGTGATGAATCTCATGATGAAGAACACCATAGAAAAGGGTGAGGATATCTCGCAGTGTGCGGAGCTTTACACTGTGGGCGTTGACGGTGCGGGACTTGCGGTGGTTGCGGACTCCTTCGGTGCGATATGCGAGAGGGTAGAATCGCAGAAGCTTCTGACCTGGGAACAGCTCTACGAGGCACTTGACAATGATTTTGCCGATGAGAGAATAAGAAAGATACTTGATTCAACTCCGAAATACTGCGGCGGAAATACCGTTTCCGACAAGTGGGCAAAGCGTCTTACAGACAGTTGGGTAAAACACATAAGAGCTCAGAAAATGCCAAAGGGAAGATGTCTTGTCCCCGGATGGTTCAGCTGGGCAAGAACGATAGAATACGGAAGCCGTGTGGGTGCAACACCCAACGGCAGAAGAAGCGGAGAACCGATATCCCACGGAGCAAATCCCAACCCCGGCTTCCGAACTGACGGTGCGGTAACGGCACAATCCAACGGTATAGCCTCTGTACAGTGCGGATACGGAAATACAGCACCGCTTCAGCTTGAATTTGATCCCAAGCTCTGTGATGATGATTTCGGAGTATCGGTGGTAGGATCGCTTATACGTTCACACTTTGAGCAGGGCGGTACACTGATAAATATAAATGTCCTTGACAAGCAGAAGCTGCTTGAAGCGAACGAGGATCCGGACAGACATCCCGATCTTGTTGTGAGAGTTACCGGATTTACGGCATACTTTGCGAGCCTTTCGCCAAAGTTCAGACAGCTGGTGGTGGAGAGATTTCTTGAAGGATGATATTTAAACCTATATCAAGGGCGACTTGGAGACAGGTCGCCCTTTTTTGAATTCGGAATACGGAATTGTAGATTGGAAGCAAAGAAAACGAAGATTTCTTTATAGTTTGCATTGCAAACTTCTGCTTCGCTTCCTTCAATGATTGGATGGATTCGGGAGTGCACTCTCGGAGTTGGTGTATAGAGTGCGATTTAAGTGCTTCCATAGAAGACACCACCCGTCTGTTTCGTAGCCACCCTCCTCGGGGAGGAGGTCAAAAACTGCGACGCCTGATTATGGCAAAAGCCAAAAAAATAAAGTAAATCAATAATTTCAATCAAGTAACAAAAGCTACAAATTATCGCAAAAAAAGTGCGGCAGCGAAACTTAGGGGCTTCGCCCCCAAGCGTCGTTTTTTTGATTACAAAGAGTTTGCAAAACTCTTCTTTTTCGCCGTTGAAAAAACTTGAAGGAAGAATTCTTTGAATTCTTCCAAGTTCGCTTGCGAACTTTATAATGCTCTCGCCGGCAGGCGAAAGATAACAAACAGAAGTCGATAACAAATAAACGCATTACAACAGCAAATCCGCCAATTCCGAACCCACATTCAAAAAAGTTCCTCTCCCGTCACTTTCATAACTTGAAATATTCACATATATATTTTATAATAGCATTACAACTTGCAAGGTAAACGATGTTTACTTTTTGAATCTCTCCCATCCCGAAAGGAATCCGACAGATGAAATACACCCCAAAATATGTTTACAATGTGCGCGAGTACAGATCAATACGCGAGATGCTGGAGACCAATTGCGCCGAATTTGCCGGCAAGACCGCTTTTCTCTTCCGTGAGAGCGGTATCTCCCTGCAGATAAGCTATGAGAGACTTCTGAGAGACGTAAGGTCTCTTGCAACTTATCTTTGCAGTCTCGGACTTGAGGGAAAGCACATTGCCGTGACGGGCAAGAACTCCTACTATTGGGCGGTAACTTATCTTGCGACAGTATGCGGTGTCGGTGTTATCGTTCCTCTGGATAAGGACCTTTCCGAAAAGGAGATAGATTTTATCCTTGAACACTCGGAAACGGATGCGGTTATGATATCCCCCGAGCTTTCGGAAAAATTTGAAGGCTGTGCCGACGGCAGAAAGAAACTTTATATGAATGATATCCTCACATATCTTCACGAGGGCGAGGAGCTTATAAAGAACGGCAACAGAAGCTACGCCGAGCATAAGGTTGACCCTTACGGCATGAGCGCGATACTTTATACCTCCGGTACTACGGGCGTTGCAAAGGGAGTCATGCTGTCACAGAACAATATCGTCAGCGATATCGAACATATCCTGCGCTGTGTAAAGGTATGCCCCGAGGACAGATCCATCTCCGTGCTTCCGCTTCACCATACTTACGAGTGTACAATAGGATTTATCGCCATGCTTTACTGCGGCGCGAGCATCGCTTTCAATGATTCGCTCAAGACCTTGAAAAAGGATCTTGCGGAATACAAGCCCACCATATTTGTGTCTGTCCCGATGATACTTGAACGATTCCATAAGCTGGTAAAGGATAAGTACAACAAGATAAAGGGCGGCAACGGCATACTTGCTCTCCAGAAAACAGCGGCAAAAATAACCAATCTTGAGATAAGAAAAAAGATATTCTCCGCTGTCGGCGAGGCGTTCGGCGGAAAGCTCAGACTCATACTCTGCGGTGCTGCACCGCTTGATCCCGCGATAAACAAGGATTACGAGCTTTTTGGCATAAAGGTCTACATCGGCTACGGACTTACCGAGACATCCCCCGTTTGTCTTATGCACAGCGATTTTTACAGAAATTCCGATGACAACGGCTACCCGATGGCAGGAACTTATGCAAAGATAGTCGATCCCAACAGCGAAGGCGTCGGCGAGCTTGCGGTCAAGGGACCCAATGTTATGCTCGGATACTATAAAAATCCCGAAGAGACGGACAGAGTGCTCCATGACGGTTGGTTCCTGACAGGAGACCTTGCGTTGCAGGATGCGGAAAAGGGTACATTCAAGATAGTGGGCAGAGCCAAGAGCATGATAGTCACCCCCAGCGGAAAGAAAGTATTCCCGGAGGAACTTGAGATGCGTCTTTGCGAAAGTCCCCTTGTCGAGGAATGCATGGTGTTTGCAACGGATGACAACGGAAAGCCCGTCATTACCGCATCGGTATACCCCAACGAAGAGGAAGTAATGAAGCGGCTTATCAAGAAGGGCTATAGCGAGAACATTGCCGAAGAATCTTCCGAGGAATACGAAAAAGAGACAAAGGCGCTTCTTACCGCACTTATCACCGAGGTGAACGACGAAGTCCCGGTATACAAGATTATAAAGAGGCTTATCGTCAGAAAGGACGAATTCGAGAAGACCACCACAAAAAAGATAAAGAGGAACGCGGAAGGAAATCTGAAGTAAAGCACTTGGCGGAGTGATGCATTCCGATCGATGTTTTACAGAAAGTATCAAAGGAAAAATATATGCGAACTTCAAATATTCAAAGCCGTGAAAAATTTATTGTTGCGGCGATAGATGAGATGCAGGAGCACGGTATCTCGGACTTTTCCATAAGGAGAGTTGCACAAAGATGCGGTGTTTCCAGCGGAGCTCCGTATAAGCACTTCAAGAGCAAGAATGACCTTGTGCTGGAGGCCATACGTTTTATCAACGGAAAATGGGGCGAGATACAGTATGATGTCGTAAGGAAATGCGGTGACGATCCGCGAAAGAGGCTTGTTGAGATAAGTATAGCCTACGTGAGGTTCCTTTGTTTAAACCCCGTTTATCAGTCCGTATTGATGCTCAGCGACAACTCGCTGCTTCCCGAACAGATAGCCGAAAAAGCAAAGCTTAGTGCACTCAGCGAGCGTATCGTCGGAGATTACTGCCGCAAAGTCGGTATGAATGACACCGACAGAAAACGAAAGACATATGCTGTAAGGAGCTTTATATACGGTGCGGCATTTATGATTAACTCCGGCATATTCAAATGCGATGATGAGAATCTCACCTTTGTGCGTTACTGCATAGAGCGTGAATTCGATCTTGAATAAAAAAGCGCAGTCATCGCAAGAAATCCGAAAAGAATCAAATGACGACGGTTAAACGGTCATATAATGTCACATAATATAAAAGTATAGATCAAAAGTCGGCAGTAAACGGCTAATAACGGGAAAGGACGGTAATTACAGTTATCATGGAAAGAACGGCGTTGAAGAACAGGAAGCTTCCCGATTACACCAAGGGAGAAGAGATATTCAACATGGTATCGCACATAGTAGGCGGTGCGCTCGGAGTTGCGGCTCTGACATTATGTGTTGTATTTTCATTTATAGAATGGGATGCGTACAAGATCGCAGGATCATTTATATACGGATTTTCCGTGGTGCTTCTGTATACTATGTCAAGTCTTTATCATGGTATCACGCCCAAGAAGGACATTGCGAAAAAGGTATTCCAGGTCATAGACCACTGCATGATATTCATACTCATAGCGGGAACGTATACTCCTATAACCATAAGTGCTATGCGTGAGGTGAATGCGCCTCTTGCGTGGGTGGTATTCGGATTCGTATGGGGGGCATCTGCGTTGGGCATAACGCTCAATGCGATAGACATAAAGAGCTATAAGAAATTCTCCATGATATGCTATCTTGTTATCGGCTGGTGCGCCATCTTTACTTTGAAATGGCTTATTGAGGCGATAACGCTTACCGGATTTCTGTTTATCCTTCTCGGCGGCGTATCTTACTCTATAGGAGCTATGCTTTACAGCCTCGGACACAAGAAGGGATTGAAGTATATGCATTCTGTGTTCCATATTTTTGTGGTATTCGGCACTGTCCTGCATTTCTTCGGGATATTCTTTTATGTTGTCATGAGATGATATATTGATATTTTGATATAATTTTAAGGTGACTCTTTTCAGGGCCACCTTTTTTGATTATGAATATTGAAGTCGGAATGTATCGAATGCGGAATCGCGTTTTAATCTTCTTCTGCAGGCTTCTTCTTGACAGGCTTATTCTTCGTACCGCACTTGGGACAGATCTTGCTGTCGGCAAGGTTTACCGGTTCACCGCATTTTGTGCAGAATACCATGTTGGGATTGTTCTGCATATTTGATCGGATCTTGAAAAGTGATGCGTTGGACTGAGCCTGATCCTGCATCGGAGGTATCTGCGAATCAGGATAGGGAGGCATTCCCTGAACAGGGATGTTTGGTATCATCATCGGCTGTTCTTTTTTCTTTTTGAAAAGGAGTATTATCAATAATATCAATATTACCGCGACAACAACTGCCACTGCGAGCAGTATCGGGGTAAGGTCACTGCCTTTGTCGGTTTTCTGCTGTATCGGAGGTTGCGGAGGTGGAGGCATACCGTAAGGATCGTAGCCGTTTGGCGGCGGAGGTGGAGGCATCATTCCTCCCATAGGAGGCTGTCCCGGTTGTTGTCCCTGTACCGGCGGTAGTGCCTGTTGCTGTCCCTGCGGTACATTACTGCCGGAGCTTCCGATATTTACCGTAGCTGTGGGATAATCTGCGGTTTCAAGAAGCCTTGAGAAGTCGGAATAATAATCGCTGCCCGGAAGCTCACGGAAGCGGAAAACATGAAGTCTGCCGTCCGAGAAGCTGTACATATATGTATCGTTGAAGGCAAATCCCAAATCACCGATGGAAGAGTCTGATTCTTCGGTGAGTTTTATCCTTGCGTAGTAATCACCGCTTACCGTAAGGAAGTCTGCTTTTTTATCTTTCGATCCGTATATTCTATCAAATTCCTTGAGAACGTCTGCGTCTTTGGTATACTTCTCGCGTGATATCTTTTCCTGCTCGTCCTTGCCGAGGCTTCCGTATACATCGTGACAACTGTACAGTATACTGACGGTATTTCGTCCGTCGGGTGCAAATTCGGTTCTTGAAACATCTTCCGTCCTTCTGTCCGATACGGTTCTCCATCCCGCGGGAACGGTGAAGGAAAGTCCGCTGTCCGTTTCTGTATAAACAAAGCTGTCGGATGATGCACCACCGTCACTTGCGGAAAAGTCCATACTTTCTATCACGGTCTTCTCGGATGTCGGCGCGTCTTTGAAGCATACCCATACAAGCGAGATGACATTACCATCATTAACGGTGGTATATGAAAAGTTTGTCGTCTCTTCGTCGCCATCGTAGTTTGTTGTTTTTATAAACATTGCCTTGCCGGTATCGACTATCTCGTCATCGCCTGCGAGATTTGCAAGTTCGGTTTGGTTAAGGCTCATAAAGTCGTCAAATGACGTTTCGGTGACGGTTACATATATCTGTTCGTTAAAGTCCTCGGAAAGTGCGATGGCGACCGTGCCGTAATCCGACATCTCCTCAACCACTTCCCGAAGATCCGGGGCCTCATCGAACACGGGGCTGTCGGCTATATCCGGAGTGAGGACATGGAAGCCGTCAGGTAAGTTCAGATTGAAGGTTTCCTTTCGGGCGAGATCCTTTTCTCTGAGCTGCAGTGTCACCCAACCGGCGTTTGCGGTAAGACCGAGAGTGAATATACAGGCAAACAATGCCGAGAATATGGGAGTGATCTTTTTCATGATGTATCTCCTTGCATATTATTGTATGGTGTGCTTCTTTATATAAAGTGCTGAAGTGTGGGGGCTGGTCTGATACTGTAGTGCGGTTGTTTTGTATCGACTTCTAATTGCTACCTTTCGCCTCACAGGCGTTTTTTACTACAGCCCAAAAGAAGAATTTTGCAAACTCTTTGTAACCAAAAAACTGCCGTTCAGGGGCAAAGCCCCTAACCCCCCCGATTTTTGTTGCCGAATTTTTTGGTTTGAAGTAATTTGGAACTGCGTATTAGCCTCGCCCTCCGGGAGAAGTGACGGAGAGGGACGCAGGAATAACAAATATTCTGATTTCGCAGCGACCTTCCCCAAATCCTGAATCCTATCTCCTAAATCCTGAATCCTTCTTCATCTCGCCGAGAACGGAACGCGCCTTGTCAAACAGCATTGTCCAGTCCGCACCGGCGGTAAGCATATCTATATCAAGCTCCGACCACTTTTTGATGGTTTCCGCCGAGTGACCGCCCGCAAGTCCGATGTATTTTCCGTGAGCGCGAAGGATCTTTATTGCTTTGTCGAGAAGCTTCATGGTGTTGTCGTCAAAGACTTTACCTATCTCACCTATCGAACCGGAAAGGTCGTTGGGACCGAATATGAAACCGTCGATATAAGGTATCTCAACTATCCTTTCAAGGTCGTCTATGATTCCGATATGTTCTATCTGTACGAATCTGCACATATCAAGATTGTGCTTTGCGGTATACTCATCCGCATCTACGGCACCATAGCCCAGAGCACGCAGAGGTCCGAAGCCGCGTGTTCCGAGTGGCGGATACAGCGTCGTTCCGATTATCCTCTGTGCTTCCTCGTATGAACGTATCATCGGGAACACAATCCCGTCCGGACCCATATCCACTATCTTTTTTGTAACTGTCAGATCATCCTGCGGGACTCTCACAATAGCGGGCGTGCCTGTGGATTTTGCCGCATTCAGATGACACAGCGCATCCTTGCAGGAGATACAGGTATGCTCCATATCTATCCAAATATAGTCAAATCCGACATAGCCGAGAAGCTCGCAAAGCGAAGGGTCGGTAAGGCTTACGAGTGTACCGCAAAGCTTTTCGCCGCGTCTGATTCTTTCCTTGAGTTTGTTCATGTATATATCCTCCGATGTACCCGATGTAATGTTCAAACAAAGCAGTTTCTTTTGATATCAATAATTATCTGTCTTTTATTTCATCTTTACCATTATATTCCGATTATGTGAATTTTTCAATCATAAACAGATAGCTAATAAAAATCCGCAGCAAAAAAGCTATTGTCAAATTCAACAATTTTTCTATAATAATTTTTCTCAATCCGTCAAAATTGATAAAGAATAAAAATATCGAAAAAAACTCTTGACAAACAAAAACCGTTGTGTTATAATAACAATGTTCCCGCGAGGAACACAACGAAATATACGCTGGTGTGGCTCAATGGCAGAGCAGCTGATTTGTAATCAGCAGGTTGTTGGTTCGACTCCGATCACCAGCTCCAGGGGGATTTCCCGAGCGGCCAAAGGGGGCAGACTGTAAATCTGTTGTCACTGACTTCGGTGGTCCGAATCCACCATCCCCCACCAAGGTCTCATCTCTTTTGAGTTGAGGCTTTTTTTGTTTTTGTTATCGCTCGAAAGAAACCTACAGATCGTAAGCAAACAACAAATAAATGAGCTGCAACGGAAAATCCGATTAAACAGATCCATTATTCGATATTCATTATCGTATCAAAGGCACTCATTCTGCTTTTTTCACGAAAGGACAACAAAAATGAAATCTTACAAATATTTCCTTGCTTTAACAGCGATATTCTTTCTTGCCTCCTGCTCGGATAACTCTGCCGATAACACTCAAACTGAAATACAGCCTCCCGTAAATTACGAAGAATCAGCACTCCCGGATGAATTCGTATTCCCCGGCGAAGCACCTTTGCAGACAGAAAGCACAGCCTCCCAAAAGGAAGATACGACATTATATGCCGATAAAGCGAAGTCTATTGCGGAATATATTGCAAAGCATATCGACTTTTCATACTATGAAGCATACATGAGCCAATCGGAAGACGGATGTATCATAGATTGCATCCCTGCCGAAAATGCGGATATCCCTTTTCGCAGTATCCCCTTGTCTATAATTGCAGGCACAGAGAAGCTCGATATTACATTTCCCGTAAGCACAGAGTCGCTCCTTGAAAAAGGCTTCACATTTACCGACGAGCAGAGTGCGGCTGCCGTTGCAATGCCCGGTGAAGAAACAATGTTTGCTTTGTGCACTCCCGAAACAAAGGAAATGATCACATTTATCACGGTGAATGATAGCATTGAAAGTATTTCCGTAAAGGAAGCGGAAATATCCGGAGTGATGCTCACCTCCTTCAATAACTTTGAAGTTAACGGCTTTGAGGCAAAGAATGACCTCGGTGTCGCGCTTGACTTCTTCGGTCATCCGAATGCGGCGTCCGTAAACGTCAACGGCGAAGAATGCTCTGTCATGCTCATTTACGGAAGCGGTGAAAACACCGCATCTCTAACAGTTCTTGCTGACGGTGATACAAAAGAGGTCATTGCGGTCTGTCTTACTGTCGGGTGATCCTTATATGCCGCAGAAGCATATCGTACCATATTCGCAGGATGAGATTCTGTCCCGTCCTGCATTTTTTGTATTCCGCCCTTGAAAAAACAGCCGTACGGCAAACAACGTATGCTTACTTTTTTATGGAAATGTAAAATTTTGAAAACCTATTTACAAATGCATCGGAATGGTGTATAATATAATAGAATATGTATTTTTTATTTTTGATATCGAAAGGATGACTTTATTTTGATCATACAGCTTGAAGAAGCAAAGCAAAAGCTCGCCTCCCTTATGGAGCAGATAGAGGAGCTTTCCGAAAGTATGGGCGTTCCGGCTGCCCGTGAAAAGGCGGCAAAGCTTGAAGAGGAGACCTGTGCGGAAGGCTTCTGGGGCAGAGAGGATGCTCAGAACGTTATGTCAGAGCTCAATGCCGCAAAGCAGATTTCCGAAGGCTACGATAAAGTATGCGGTGATGCAGAGGCTCTTGAACAGCTTATAGAAATGGCTCTTGAAGCAGAAGATGAGAGCTTTACCGAGGAGATACTTTCTGAGCTTTCAAACCTTGAAAAGGAATACGACAGACAGAATATAATCGCACTTCTCTCCGGCGAATTCGATAAGCTCAATGCAATTGTTTCCATTCACCCCGGTGCAGGCGGCACAGAGGCTCAGGACTGGGCAGAGATGCTTTACAGAATGTATAACAGATGGGCGGAAAAGAGCGGATTTAAGGTTAAGCTCCTTGACTATCTCGAAGGCGACGGCGCAGGTATCAAGAGTGCGACATTTACCGTTTCCGGTGAATTTGCTTACGGTTACCTTAAGAGTGAGGGCGGTGTTCACAGACTTGTAAGAGTATCCCCCTTTGATGCCTCCGGCAGAAGACAGACATCCTTCGCTTCCGTGGAAATCACTCCCGAATTCGAGGATGACGGAACTATAGAACTTCGCGAGGAAGACCTTGAAATGGAAACACACCGTTCCAGCGGTGCGGGCGGTCAGCACGTTAATAAGACCGATTCTGCGGTGCGTATCAAGCATAAACCCACAGGTATCGTTGTAGGCTGTCAGACGGAAAGAAGCCAGCTCCAGAACAGAGAAACCTGTCTTAAGATGCTCCGTTCAAAGCTCGCCGAAATAAAGGCAAGAGAAAAGCTGGACAAGATAGAGGATATCCGCGGCGACAAGCTCAATATCGAGTGGGGTTCACAGATACGTTCCTATGTATTCATGCCCTATACCCTTGCAAAAGACACAAGAACAGGCTATGAAGAAACAAACATCACAGCAGTCATGGACGGTGAGATAGACGGCTTTATGAATGCGTACCTTAAAGCTAAGGGCGAGTTTATAAGATGATCCGCAATCTGTCCGCAACAATATAATAAAACAAGAAGGGAAGACGGAACATGATCAAGAAGTCAAAGCTGTTTGCTATCCTGGGCATAACGCTCATAATAAACTCTGTAATATGCATATGTGCATTTGTGTCAACCTACAAAGAAAAGAAAAAGGTCTCCGCAGCATTCTGGACACTTGCTGTGGCGCTCGGAACAACAGGCGCGGCACTTATGGCGGTATATGCCGCAAGAGAGAATATAAGGATAGCCGACATCAAGCGTGCACTTGCGGAAAAGGATCACTGGTTCCATTCCTTTGAATATCCCGAATGTGCAGAGCCTACCATAGACATAGAAGAATCATATTTCCCTTCCGTAGAAACGGAAGATGAAGAATTGCCTTTCTGATAAAGGTAAAAGTATATGTACCCGGCGGAAGAAAAACCGTCGGGGGAATTTTTTGAATTCTTCAAAGTTCGCTTGCGAGCTTTGTAAGGTCACGCCGGCAAGGCGAAAGATAGTAAGCAGAAGTTGATAACAAATTAACACACAACGGTAGCAAATCAGAACAATCCAAAAAACAAAAACATTATGGAATAACGCATTCGCTCCGCAAATATGACAGCTTCCCAATATAATGTTCAGCATCTCAAAACGAGCTCTCACTCGGACAGAAAAAGAAAGCTTCAAATGTGTAAAGAAAGGACATCCCCATGTCAATCTCAACCTCAGTAGCATCAAAAGTAATAAATCTGTTTTTTGTAATGATAATGGGCATGGTGCTCAGAAAAACTTCTATTCTGGATAAGAAATCAACAAGCACCCTGTCCTCCATGCTGGTCAATATCACCAATCCCTTCCTCGTAATATGCGCCCTACAGAAGGACTACGATTCATCACTCGTCAAAAACGCCTTCATAATACTCGGACTATCCGTCTTTATGCACGTTCTGACCGCAGTCATAGGTACATTCTCCTTTAAATTCGAAAAGGTGCGTTCCAAAGAAAAAATATATAGCTTTGCTATGATATTCGCCAACTGCGGTTTTCTCGGATATCCCGTTCTGCAGGCTCTTATGGGCGATGAATTGGGACTTTTCTACGGTGTGTTCTTCACTCTGTTTTTCAATATATTCTGCTGGACCTACGGCGTTGTCCTCATGAACGACGGCAAGGGAATGGCTATCCGCGATATCTGTAAAAAGATATTCCTTAACCCCAGCTTCATATCGGTAATAGTCGGATTCTGTCTTTTTATGCTCCGCATTCCCGTACCCGGCATTATTTTTGAGGGTATGGACTATATCGGTAATATGACATTCCCGTTGTCAATGCTGATAGTGGGCAGCCTGTTCTGCGAACTTGAATTGAAGACTGTGCTGAATGACAAGGTGCTGTATTGGTACCTTATCCTGAAGCTGGTGATATTCCCTGTTGCAATGATATATGTCTCAAAATATATCCTTATGGATGTCCTCGGACTTCCCAACATGTTCGCATATCTCCTTGTAACTATGTGCTCCATGCCCGCGGCAAGCAATACCGCCATAATGGCAGACTACTATAATGCCGATAAGCTCCTGGCGGCAAAGACCGTAAGTATATCCACTCTGTTCTCTGTGGTCACTATACCGACCGTCATGATTATCGCAAATCATGTGTTCGGTGCACTGGTGATGGCGTGAGGAAAATTCGGAATTATAGGTAGCTTTCTTTGAAAGCATTTTATTGCTGTGTATCATGCTTGATCGATTTCGGTTGTCAACAGATATGCGTTTTTTATTGAAGAAGATTTCCGCTATGGTCGGTGCGGTAAGCGTTCTTTTTAAAGCCTGTTTATTAACCAAATGTAAATTTCGCTTTCTCACCCTTGACAAATAAAAATATATATAGTAAAATGACTATTCGGAAAGTGTTGCAAATTTCAGGCAATACTTCCTCTTTGCCCGGAGGAAAGCTTCGGGCCATAGGCCGAAAGGAGGTGTAACAAAATGGAAAAGATCATCGGCAAGTATGAAACCATTTTCGTTATAAACCCTGAATATTCGGAGGAGGCTACAAAGGCTCTTATCGAAAAGTTCACAGGAATTATAACGACAAACGGCGGTACTATCGACAGCATCGACGAATGGGGAAAGAGAAAGCTCGCATATCCTATTGAGGATCTTGCAGAGGGCTACTACGTTCTCGTAAACTTCGAGGCTCCCAAGGAAGTACCCGCAGAACTCGACCGTGTATACAATATCACAGACGGTATTCTCCGTTCTATTATTGTAGCACTCGAAAAGTAATCCGTAAGTGAGGGATAAAAGATGGCTTTTAACAAAGTAATTCTCGTCGGTAACCTTGTTGCCGATCCCGAGCTTAAGCAGACACCCTCGGGCGTATCTGTTGCCACATTCAGAATTGCGGTACAGAGAAGATTTGCAAAGCCCGATGATGCGGTTCAGGCGGATTTCTTTAATATTGTGGTCTGGCGTCAACAGGCTGAGTTCGTTTCAAGATACTTCACAAAAGGTTCAAGCGCTGTAGTGTGCGGTTCTCTTCAGAACAGAGACTACACGGATCAGAACGGTCAGAAGCGTACATTCACTGAGATCGTAGCTGATGAAGTAACCTTTGCGGGAAGCAGAAGAAATGACGGTCAGCAAAGACAGGGCGACAATATGTTCTACGGTCAAGAGCCGCCGCAGCAGGGATTTGGCTCGGGTGCCAGACCCGCACAGGCTGCAGAGTCCAACTTTGAAGAGGTTGGCGAAGACGATCTTCCGTTCTGATAAGTACGGGAAAAGATCACCTATTTAAGATGTAATGTCGAAAGGAGGACATATCCATGGACGCACAGAAGCAGAATCAGTTTAAGACCCGCAAGAAGAAGAAGGTTTGCATGTTCTGCGCAGATAAGATCGAACACATCGATTATAAGGACGTAGCAAGACTTCGCAAGTGTGTTTCCGAGAGAGCTAAGATTCTCCCCAGAAGAATCACCGGTACTTGCGCAAAGCATCAGAGACAGCTTACAGTAGCTATAAAGAGAGCAAGACATATCGCTATCATGCCTTATATCTCCGACTGATCTTTGAATTAAAGAGCTTATGAAACAGGGGTGTACCTTAGGGTATGCCCCGTTTTTTTTGAATTCGGAGCAATGTGTAGTTTTCTTCGGTAATATTACATTGTTTGCGTTTTCTTTGTAATGGTAATATAAAAAAGCACATTTTCCATAAAAAATATTAAAATATGATACTTTTTACTATTTACTTTTGCCAAATCATAGTGTATAATGTAGTTGTGATAATAATTTATACAGAAAGGAATCACAACATGAAGAAAACAAGAAGACTCCTCGGCTTGTTGCTGACACTTGCAATGCTTGCAACAATGATACCGGTAACAATGCTGAGTGCGACAGCGGCTCCCTCCTCAAGTGCGGTAGTCTATGTCAAAACAGGCGGAGAGGGCAACGGTGCTTCTCCCGATGCTCCCACAACACTCGCAAAGGGTATCAACACCATCACCGCTGCGGGCGGCGGTACGGTAGTATTCGTTGGCCCTGTAGAAATCGTAAGCAACAATGTCCTCGGTAACGGCGATACCAACATTACCGTTAAAATCACATCCGTTCATGGCGGTGTAGATTACAGAGAAACCGCAGACGCGGCTCTTGTATTTACAAAGAACTGGATGAACATCTCCGCAAAGAACAACTTCGAATATGAAAACCTCACCATCCGCATGAAGGGCGATAACTGCTCCTTCTTCGGAAACGGCTATGCTCTGACCTTCGGTAAGGGCATTGAGGTGGTTATAGACGAAGGTCTCGATGCAAAGCAGGCAAAGTATTATCCCAACATCTACGGCGGCTCGGCGCATGACCTTAGTGCTACCACAAATTATCCGGCAGATACTTCTGTAACCGTACTCTCCGGTGCGTTCAGAAGAATTTACCCCAGCGGTTACGGTACGGAAGCCAAGCCCAGACCTTCGAGAAGTGCAACCATTGCTCTTTCTCCCGATGCGAAGGTTATGGAAAAAACAGGCTTTGAATACAACGCTCCTCATTCCGCTATCGAGGGTGATCTCACGCTCATCAATATCGGAGGAAAGAATGCAGCCTTCACAGAAACTCCCACAAAGACAATTGACGTTACAGGCAACGGTTATGTTTCCGGTATCGCTCCCGGTGCTGTAAATATCTGTGCGGATTCCGGCTACGGCGCACAGATAGACGGCAAGATAGTTCCCAACGGCGAATATAAGTTTGACGGTGCTTCCCTCAAAGTTGAATTTGTGGAATCCGACATCAACAAGGAAGCAGAGCTCGCGGCTACCCGTCCTTCTCTTCCCGCATCACTTCCCGGTGAATATATCAAGGGCTACGACAACGGTGACGGTACATTCTCCTTCAAGCCCGCAGGTAATATCACCATTGCTGAAGCCACAACGATCATTGTTCGTCTTATGACAACCGAAGAAGCGATCAAGGGTAAGTACACAACAGACAAGGCAAAGGATACCGACTGGTTCTACGATAACATCGCATATCTTGATACCTACGGCTCTTTCGATACATTCGATAACTTTGACGGAAACCGCCAGATAACAAGAGCGGAATTCGTAAAGCTCATCACTCTCTATCGTAAGCTTACAAGCAAGACGGATGAGATAAAGTTCACAGACGTTGCGGAAGGTCATAAGTACTACAACGATATCAAGGCAGGTACTATGGCAAAGCTGGTTAACGGCTATGACAACGGTGACGGTACATTCAGCTTCAAACCCGATGCTCCCATAACAAGAGCAGAAGTAGTAACTGTTATAAACCGTGTATTTGACGTGGCAGATCTCGCTCCCATCAAGTACAAGAATATGCTCCCCAACTTTACCGACGTTGAAGAAACACACTGGGCGGCATACCAGATAATCGCCGCAGCCGGTGGTAAGGAAAAGCCCGCGGAAAAGGTTGACCTTTCCGGTACCGGTGAGGTTGAACATACTGTTGACGGTGCTGTTATCTACGTTAAGGGCGACGGTACAGGCGACGGCTCTTCCGCAGAGAACGCAACTACATGGAGCAAGGGTCTTGGTCTCATAAAGGGCAACGCAACATTTGTTGTATGCGGTCCTGTTGAGTTCAACTCCAACTTCTGGTTTGGCCCCGGAGCAGGTTACGAAGGCACAGTTCTTATTACAAGCGTTTATGGCGGTGTTGACTACAGAGCAACAGCCGATGCGGCAATCATCTTCGGCTCAAACTGGAGAAACGGTGTTCCCTCAGGTACGGTCATATTCGATAACATAGCATTTATTTCAAGAGGCACAAACTGCTCTATCTACTGCGATAACGAGACAGTTACCTTCGGTCGTGACGTTGTATGTGTTAGCGAAGACGGTGCAGCTCCCATCGCACTTTACGCAGGCTCCGCAAACGACCTCGGTGCGTGCCAGAACTACATTGATTCCACAAGCAAATCCGCCGCAAACAAGGGCGAATACCTTGCAAATCTTACCATTATGGGCGGTGAATGGGGAAGCGTCTCCGGTACCGGTAACGGCTCGGAAGCAAAGCCCAGAGAAAGTTACGGCTCTGCAATCACCATTTATGAGGGTGCAAAGACAGGTACTATCTCTACGGATAACGAAAAGGCAGGAAGAAAGATCAACGGACTTCGTACCATTATTATCAATAACGCAGGTACAGCTTCATTCAACCCGGATCATTTCGATGTTATAGTATCTGTAAACGGCGAAGCTACAGCCGAGGTCGCCTCTATGACAAAGACCACAGTTACCGTAAAGGTAACCGCAAATGACGGCTCAAAGGTACAGGGCGTTGGCGATGACGGAACAGTTACATTCGATGCAGAAGGCTCTCTCAATGTTGCGGGTACAGGCTCTGCAATAGTTGCTGTCAAGGACACAAAGGCAAATATGGGTGTCGTTGATGACAAGAATGTAGAATATGCATCCGAAGAATACCTCAAGGAGCTTGATGCTCTTGAAGCAAAGAGAATCGCAGAGATCAAGGCAACAAAGACAGAAATCGTTCCCAAATCCGGAAAGGTTGCTTACTATGTATCTTCTTCCGCAGGTGACGATGCAAACGACGGTAAGAGCGCGGACAAGCCCTGGAAGACCATTGAACAGGTAAACAAGGCAAATCTTCTTCCCGGCGACGTTGTATACTTCAAGCGCGGCGACGAATGGAGAGGTGTCTCCCTCAAGACAAGAAACGGTGTATCCTACACAGCATACGGAGAGGGCGAAAAGCCTATCATCAACAGATCTCCCTTTGACGGTGCAAAGCACGGTACATGGACACCCGTTGAAGGCTATCCCAACGTATATAAGTACAGCGAAAGATTCACTCTTGACGTTGGCTCTGTTTCATTCAACGAAAGAACATACAGAGACATTTATGCACAGAAGATACTCTTTGACTACAAGGACGGCAAGCCCTACTTCAGAGGCGATGCGGGAAAGGTAGCCGAAGACGAGCTTTCATATCTCAAGAACGACCTTGACTTCTGGCACGACTGCGGCGGTCCTTATTTTGAAGTTAAGGATGCGGAAAAGGGATACCTCTATATGCGTTCCGACAAGGGCAACCCTGCAGAGAGATTTACAAATATTGAGTTCAATCCCAAGGCGAGCGGTATTACGGTTTCAACAACTACAGACGTAACCATTGACAACCTTAATGTCCGTCACGCGGGCGTTCACGGTATTTCTTCCTCCACAACAAGAAACCTCACCGTTACAAACTGTGTATTCGAGTGGATAGGCGGTTCCATACAGAACTATAATGACGGCAAATATGTAAGACTCGGTAATGCAGTTGAAGTTTACGGCGGCTGTGAAGGCTACATCATCGACAACTGCTACATCACGGACGTATACGATGCGGGTGTAACACATCAGGTAACTCAGGGCTCCAATGACATAATCATGAAGGATGTAACCTACTCCAACAATGTTATTCTCAGATGTATCTACTCCATCGAGCATTTCAACAGAGCTCCCGGTACTTCATACCTTGCAAACATTTCCTACAGAAACAACCTTTGCCGTCTTGCAGGCTACTGCTTCGGCTTCACAAGACCCGACAAGGGTGCGGCTTCCCACATCCGTTCCGGAAATCTTGTTGATACAGCTAATTTCGTAATTGAAAACAACGTATTCGACAGATCCAAGGAATACCTCTTCAAGCTCCAGGCGGGCGGTGACGAGCAGATCCAGTGGAAGAACAACGTATACATCCACACAGTCGGCGCACAGTACGGTCAGATGAGAGGTACATGGGTAATGTACAACTCAAGGATCGCCGATGAAGTGGAAAGATACTTTGTATATCCCGAAATAAACGGCAAGTATCTCTTTGTAAAGGAATAAGAGAAAAGGCGTGATTCACATTGTGCTTTATGCTTGTGACAGTATTCCCAAATTAACGAGATAACACATATTGCGGCGGAACGGATTTTCGTGTTTGTTCCGCCGCAAGCTATGAATTTAAAAAGCGGCAGGTATAATTTTTATCTTGCGGGACAAAATACACAACGCATGATAAAAAAAGAGATAAACAAATGTAAAAAACGCAGAAAAGAAAAAAATGTCAAAAAGGTCTTGACAAACACGGAAATATCTGTTATAATACTAAAGCGTTGTGGGCAGTAGCTCATGACTGAATGGCGGAATAGCTCAGCTGGCTAGAGCATCCGGTTCATACCCGGCAGGTCGTTGGTTCAAATCCGACTTCCGCTACCATTCGGCCCGTTGGTCAAGCGGTTAAGACACGGCCCTTTCACGGCTGTAACATGGGTTCGATTCCCGTACGGGTCACCAGAATAAAACGTCGATCTTTGAACAAGGTTGGCGTTTTTTTATATTATTTGCCTTCGGCGAATGATGACGCTTTGCGAAGATGTTTTTTACAAACCGACGCACCTACACTTTCGCACCTTGTATCACATCAGACACACTCCTTGCATTGTTCACATTTATATGTTATAATAACCTCATTCTTCCCCGAAAGGAGAAATCAATTGAGAAAAATAACAAGACTTATCGCAGCTGTTTTTGTTGCCGTAATGTCGGCGGAAGCGTCACTTTCCGCATACGCACAGTCGGATATCATATCGGATAATAAGCTCGCTCTGTGCCCATCGCCCATATGCTGTGATAAACAAACCGAGTTTTTCGAATCGCTGGCACTCAGACTCCCGAAAAGAAATGTTATAGATGTGCCCTTTATAAGCCAGAAACCTAATTTCCCCAACGGATGCGAGGCTGTCTCAGCTGTAATGGCTTTGAACTTCATGGGAGTGGATGTTACCCCGCAGGACTTCGTGAAGTCACATCTCGATATGGGAAATCACCCATATATAAGAAACGGCAAATGGTACGCCTGCGATCCGAGAGAACAGTTTCCGGGAGATCCGAGACTTGCTTCAGGCTGGGGATGCTACCCTGAGGTCATAAAAAAAGCGGTGGACTCTATGGGAGATACATCCGTGGAAGCTACAGTTCTGAAAAATGTTCCTCTTTCCACGCTTTGCTCGGAGTATATTGATAATAATATACCCGTAGTGTTCTGGGGAACGATAGATATGCAGAAGCCGCACACATGGATGACCTGGACAATCGAGCATACGGACAGAACTCATACCTGGATAAATCCCTTCCATTGTCTGTTGCTGGTAGGATATAACAGAAGCGGCTATTACTTCAATGACCCCTGGCGAAAAAAGCAGACCTTCTATCCTCGTGCAGCCGTCGAGGAAGCCTATGTCGGTATCGGCATGGAGGCTCTTGTCATAACAAAACGCGAGAGCAACGAAGAAACGGAAAATACTTCGGATATCAATATGTTCATAGACGACAGAACGGATGAGAATACAGCATCCGATACCGTACAGTAAACTCCGAAAGATACATTCAATACAGATAAAATTATCCCGTCAGACTGCTATGCCCGACGGGAGTTTTTTGTGTATCTGCAGTATTCAGTTACAGCTTATCTCAAGACCTCTTTCGGTACTGAACGAGTAGCTCCAGCCGAATTCTTCCACGGCAAAACGCCATGTAAGAGGGAAGTAGGTGACATCGCGGAAAAGGAGCAGAGGGTATTCTTCGTAGGAATTGTCGATGGAGCTGCCGTTGACGGTGATCTTGCCTGTGGCTATTGTTGCGGTCTCACCGGAGCTGTTGGAGACGGGGCTTTGTTCAAATTCACAGACAGAGGGCTCTGTACCGGTCTTTTTTATCACAAGTCCGGAAAGAGTATTCCAATCCGAGGAAAGTCCGAGAGAACGCGCACCTGAATATGTCATAGGGAAATAGGTAATGTTGTTGTACAATATACAAGGATACTTTGCGTTGGTATTTTCGATTTTACCGCCGTTGATGGTTATATCGAATGCGGGAATCGTGATATCGGCATACTCGGTAAATTTTGCAAAACCGTATTTGCCGTTTTTTCTCAGGATGAGATAATTGCCGCTTTGACTTATTCTGTCATATTCAAACGGTAGAATGATATTACCGACAGGGTCGATGATGCCTGTCTTTCCGTTCTTGATTGCCGTGAAAAGTGTGTCCGTAATGGCATTCAGACCATCAAATTCAAACGGAAGAACAATATTGCCGTTTGCATCAATAACGCCGGATTTTCCGTTTTTGTTTGCTTCAAAAAGTGTGTCTGAAAGTCCGTATATCCCATCAAACTCGCAAGGCACAATAATATTCCCGTTTTCATCGAAAAGTCCCTCTTTTTCTCCTTTTGTTACATGGATGAGCGGTGTGTAGAATGGCTTCAGTTCGTCGAACTCACACGGTACAACAATACCTCCGTCAGCATTGATAAGTCCATACTTGCCGTTCTTTTTTGCATATAAAAGTTTATCGGACATCCCCCCGAAATTATACAGATCATCAAACTGAAAAGGCAGAACAATATTGCCGTTTGCATCAATAAGACCGGATTTGGTGCCTTTTTTTACTTCGATAACATTTTCTTCTTCTAATAATAATAATCCAAAACCATCATACTCACATGGCAAGATAGTATTCCCTTTAGTATCAACAATACCGAATTTTTCGTTTTTCATAACCGGAACCAATACATTATCATCCGAAGAATATGAATTATCACCCATTATTTCGTATTCAAAAGGAACAATAATATTACCTTTTAAGTCGATAATTCCATATTTATCATTTTTCTTAGCGCCGAAAACAGTATCTGTATAGTTGTACAGACTATCATATTCAAACGGTACAATAACATTTCCGTCGATGTCGATAAATCCCATTTTACCGTTCTTTATACAGCGTATAACTGTTTCATATGGTGTTTCGATCTCATTAAATACGACATCATATTCAAAAGGCGAGATGATCTTTCCGTTAATATCTATAATGCCCCATTTGCCGTTTTGTTTGGCACCGAAAACAGTATCGGTATACATGGTCAGACCATCATATTCAAATGACGCTACCGTGTTGCCTTCAATGTCAAAAACACCGTAGTTATCATCTTTTTTTGCTTTGATTAGAGTTGTAGTGAAAATATCTATCCAGTTATATTCAAATGGTACAATAATATCTCCGCTTGTATTTACAACACCCCATTTTTCGTTTTTCTTTGCCCTGCAGATCGTGATGGGGAGCGACATATGCGGTCCATCAAAGGTGGAAATCGATTCTATCTCGTCGTATTCAAGCGGAAGTATAATGTTGTTCTTGCTGTCCGCAAAACCATATTTTCCATTCTTCTGAACCTTGAAAACAGGTGTATTTCCCCATTTTGATATCGAATCATATTCGCAGGGGAATATCATTTTTCCGTCAATACCGTACATACCGTATTTCCCGTTGTTTTCGGTTCTGAAAAGTGAATCACTGCAATTCCATATATCATCAAATTCAAAAGGCAGGATTACATTGCCGCTTGTATCGATAACCCCTTTTTTAAATCCTTTTGTTACGGTTATTGTATTTGTATCATAATTTTCGCTGAAGCAGTGGTGTATGTTTTTATCATAGAAATACTGAAAGGGGTAGATCACATTCCCATACGGATCAACGAGCCCCAATCTGTCGCTGTTGTCTTTGGCGATCCACACACCATGAAGATACGGAAATTCCGATATGTTTTTGTATTCAAGATGTGCCGGGGCAGTAATCTGAAGTTCCGTTCTCGTATTTGCTGCCGTGACACACTCACCGCAGAGCGTTGAAAATGCCAATACTATTGCTGTGAGCATACTCAAAAATCTTTTCATTGATGTGTACCTCCGCTTTTAGAGTTATACTACTTATAAGAGTATTCTATCACAAATACAAGGTTTTGTCAATATTGGGGTAAGGTGTGTTTCGCAGAATGGGAATTTGTTAACTTTTTTTCACCCCAAAAATAATTTTCCAAATAGTCTATAATTATTCAAACTTACCGTATATAATTAGAATGGTTTAGGATTGAAAACATATCCTAATATATAAATGTAAATTAATGTGAAAGGATGAAATATCATGACAAACAACAAGAAGATCCTTACCTGGATCGACGAAATGGCTGCTATGACAAACCCCGACAAGATCGTTTGGATCGACGGTACGGAAGCTCAGGCAGAACAGCTCAGAGCTGAGGCTTGTTCCACAGGCGAGATGATCAAGCTCAACCAGGATAAGCTCCCCAACTGCTATCTCCACAGAACTGCTGTCAATGACGTTGCCCGCGTTGAAGGCAGAACATTCATCTGTACTTCCAAGAAGGAAGATGCAGGTGCTTCCAACAACTGGATGGCTCCCGCTGAAATGTACGAAAAGCTCGGCAAGCTCTACAAGGGCTCCATGAAGGGCAGAACAATGTACGTTATCCCTTACTCCATGGGCGTTGTAGGTTCTGACTTCGCTAAGTACGGTATCGAGCTTACAGACTCCATCTACGTTGTACTCAATATGCTTATTATGACAAGAGTAGGTACAAATGTACTTGAAGCTATCGGCGAAGACGGCGACTTCATTAAGGGTCTCCACGCCAAGGCTGATATCGACGAAGAAAACAGATACATCGTTCACTTCCCCGAAGACAACACGATCATGTCCGTTAACTCCGGTTACGGCGGAAACGTTCTTCTCGGTAAGAAGTGCTTC
>SVQR01000159.1 GCA_015065225.1 Oscillospiraceae bacterium
GGTATCATAATGACATCAACGGAAAACGGAAAAAACATTCTTACGGTGGACGGTATGCGGGCATATCTTTCAAAAGCCTACACAGCATATATAAAGGCGGGCATACCGCTGAAAAGGTTTCCGTCAGTCATGCTGTGGGGTGCGCCGGGCGTAGGTAAATCACAGGGCGTTCGCGAGATAGCAAAGGATATAGAAACTGCGACAGGCAAGAAGGTCCATGTCACGGATGTAAGACTTCTGCTGTTTAATCCCGTGGATCTTCGCGGCATACCTACCGCAAGCGAGGACAGAACGTCAGCGGTATGGCTAAGACCGGAGATATTTAAAATGGATGAGAGTGAAGATGTCATAAACATACTCTTTCTTGACGAGATATCCGCAGCTCCTCCCTCGGTACAGGCGGCAGCTTATCAGATAACCCTTGACAGAGTGATAGGTGAACACAGACTTCCCGAAAACTGCATAGTCATCGCTGCGGGAAACAGGCTCACGGACAGATCCGTCGCATACAAGATGCCCAAAGCTCTTGCAAACAGACTTTGTCACATAGAGATACGCTCCGATCCCGAAAGCTGGCGCAGATGGGCGATATCAAACGGTATACACAGCATAGTCACCGGATTTATCGACTACAATCCCACATCCCTTTGCTGTACGGAGGGCAACGACGGTAACAACGCCTTCCCGACGCCGCGTTCCTGGGAGATGGTCAGCAATATACTGACACATATATCCGATGATATAAATGAGGTATTCCCTCTTATCAGCGGATGCATCGGCAGCACCACGGCATATTCCTTCAAGGCATGGGCAGAGATATTCGCAAAAACGCCGAATGTGAAGGATATCTTTGAGGGAAAGCCGGTAAAATGCCCCGCAAGACCTGAGATAATGTTCGCGCTGATATCCAACATGGTGCTTTATGCGACGGCGCATCCCGTGCAGAAAAACCTGGACAATTCCATCGCCTTTGCCGAGGAGCATCTCACAAGAGAATTCAGAAGCAAGCTGTTCGGAGATTATCTCAAGTCGGGAACCCTCGTGCCGCTTCTCAAAAAAAATTACACATTTGACGACTGGATGGTGCGTAACCGTCTTGAATGGGAGGACTATGAAGCTGACGAGTATTAAGCTGAAAAAGCTGTGTGACAAGATAGTCGCCTCAAGGTCAAGGCTTCTTATCACCGCGCCCTTCTTTTCGCTTTTTCTGATGCATCTTGATTTTTACGCCTCCGACATGATAAAGACCGCCTCGATAAACGGCAGAGGGCTGTACTTTTCACCAAGTTACCTTGAAAAGCTGTACGACGATGAAACGGATCTTTTGCTGTGTCATCTTTCCGTGCATATACTGATGAACGATATGGAAAAAGATATGGGCGAGGTCTCCGAATCCTACCATCACGCCTGCGATATGATCAACAACAATCTGCTGTGTGAGTATCTTCCGATACGCCCGAACTATCCCCATCTCGGGAAGCTGCAGATGAATACTCCCTTCTTTACCGAAAATATCATGGATGCCGATGCGGAAAAGGTGTTCTCCTCGCTTATCTACAGGATAGAATCCTTTCCCGATAATGTTGTCGGAAGGATGATGATAGATACCTCGGCTCTGTGGCATAAAAGCAGAGATGAGCTTTACGATTCCGTTCTTCTTATGGAAAGGGACAGAAATGAGCTTTACTACAAGCACCCGGAAAAAGAAGAAAATAAAAAAGACGAAGAGGATGAAGATGACAAAGATGACAAAGAGGATAAAAAGGACGAAATAGGGATCGGCGAAGACAAAGGCATAGCGGCAATAGCCATCCCCGGAGGCAAAAACGGCAAGGATGCGGTGGTATATATACGCTGTGCGGATACGGGAAACGGTGAAGACGGTGCAGTCGGCGTTGAAAGCAACACGGGCGATCTCGGTGAGATAATAAAGAATGTGGTAATGAGCGTTTATGCGATAAGAGGAAAAGGTGCAGGCAACGCTCCCGCCCTTGAGGAGAGACTGATACAAAGAATACCAAAGACGGACACCGACTGGAGGACACTTCTTTCGGAATTCGTGCAGGAGGAGATATGCGACTATTCCTTTTCGCCTCCCGACAGAAGATTCTCCGATTCTCCCTTCATGCTACCCGACTTCAACGACAGTGATCTGCGGGTAAGAAATATCCTTTTCATGATAGATACATCCGGCTCGATGTGTGAGGCTGATATAGAAGCGGCATACGGTGAGATAGTAAGTGCCGTGGAGCAGTTCGGAGGAAAGCTTTGCGGCATGGTTGGATTTTTTGATACGGTGGTATCAAAGCCCCGTCCATTTGTAAACGAGGAAGATATAAAAAAGATACTTCCCTACGGCGGCGGAGGAACGGATTTCTTCTCCGTATTCGACTATGTCCGCGAAAATATGCATGACGATCCTCCCGCGAGCATTATCATAATGACTGACGGCGAAGCGGAATATCCCGATGAAAGCGAAGCCTGCGGAATACCGGTGATGTGGCTTCTGAACAATGAGTATATCACACCGCCATGGGGAAGAGTCGTGAGAATGAAAACGCGATACGATGACGAATATGAATAATCCCCCCGATCATGTGCAATAATAAAGCAAAAAACAAAACGGGAGGAAGGACAATGTCACAGGATTCAAGAAAGGTCGCCCTTATCGGCACCGGAATGGTAGGTATGAGCTACGCATACGCCATGCTTCAAAGAGGAAGCTGCGATGAGCTGGTGCTTTCGGATATAGACAAAAACAGAGCAAGAGGTGAGGCTATGGACTTAAACCACGGTCTCGCCTTTTCCGAGAGCAGTATGAAGATATATGCGGGAGATTACCGTGATGTCCGTGATGCGGATATCGCGGTGATATGTGCGGGCGCGGCACAGAAGGAAGGCGAATCAAGGCTGGATCTTACGGAAAGGAATGCAGCTATCCTCACGGATATCACAAAAAATATAATCGCCTCCGGCTTTGAGGGTATATTCCTTGTAGCGACAAATCCGGTGGATATCATGACGAGAGTTGTCTATAAGGTATCGGGGTTCGAATCGGGACGTGTCATAGGTACGGGAACTACACTTGATACTGCAAGGCTAAGATATCTTACGGGAGAATACTTCGGAGTCGATCCCAGAAACGTACACGCCTATGTCATGGGAGAACACGGCGACAGCGAATTCGTGCCGAGATCACAGGCACTTATCGGCACAAAGCACGTGACAAAGATAATAGAGGAATACCCCGCAGACTTCAGTATGGAGGATCTTGTAAAGATATCGGGAGATGTGAGAAATGCTGCGGGAGAGATAATAAAAGCAAAAAAAGCAACCTATTACGGCATAGGCATGGCACTTGCAAGGATAACCGAAGTAATACTCGGAGACAGGAACAGCATCCTCACGGTATCGGCAAAGCTGTGCGGTGAATACGGAAGAGAGGATGTCTTCGCGGGAGTGCCATGCGTTGTCGGACGCGACGGCATAGAACGGATAATATCCCTCGCCCTGACTTCTGACGAGCTTTCAAAGTTTCACACATCATGCGACATCCTCGAAAAAATGTACCAAAGCCTGAACCTCGAATAACATCGCAAATACCCAAATCCCTTATTTCCTGTTCCATCGCTCCTGTTCCCTGTTCTCTTTCCACAAAAATACCAAGACCGGAAAAACACCGATCTTGGTATTGCTTTTTGTATTATGCCGGTCAGCTGTTTGCAGGTCTGTACTTTGTGGGTGCGAGGATAAACTCCGCAACCATATTTGCCATGGGACTTGTACCGTCCTCGTAAAGCTCCTTGTTGTATGCACAATGGTTGCCGTGCATGAGACGGTATGCTACCTTGTTCATGTCATATCCGAAATCGCGCAAAGTGGAAAGAACGAGTTGCGTTTGCTCAAATCTGTTCTTTATGTCGTTGTCTGATATCACAAACATCATTCTCGGATATTCCTTCTCAACACCGATGTGATAAAGGGGGGCGGTCTCGTCAATGATAACTCGTCTTCTGTCTAAGCCTCTTTCCGCTTCAAGTACATGGAAGTGTGCGGTAGGCTGTCCCGCATCGTGAAAATAGCCTGCAATTGCCGCAGGATCAACACCCGCATTACGAAGAAAATGTGTATCAAAGCAGAGCATCTGTGAGATATATCCGCCCGCAGAGCTTCCGCCGACAAATATACCCTTGCACTTTCCGTATTTGCCGATGTTATCGAAGGTCCACTTTACTGCGTTTGCGCTGTCAATGATATAATCGGGATACTTTGCATTCGGGTACATTCTGTACTGTATACCGATCACCGCGATCCCCAGCTTTACCAACGGAGCATGAAATGGTTCCCATGAGCCGCCATGTTCAAGTCCGCCACCGTGAATATAGACGAAGCAGTAGAACTCATCCTTATCATCGGGGATGTTTACGTCAAGATAGCACCGATCGGATACATCACTGTACATTATATGCTTATATACAGCCATTATTCTATCTCTCCTTTTGCTCTTTTTGCATCAAGGTGCTTGTTGCGGAAATAAATAGCGAGATTGATGCTTACCACAACAAGGTTGAGTATGTAGAAAAATACGACATACCACTTTGTGCTTCCGATATTGAAGCCGATGTTGATAAACTTTGAAGCTATACCGCAGACGTAGCCGAAAAGTATGAGACACAGGAACAGAGGACTCGTACCCTTTGCCGTTCTTGCCTTGAATGCCTTTCTGCCGTTGATAGGCCAGGACGCGCCGAAGCTTACTACCATGAGGATCTCAAGGATCTCGGATAAAAGTGTCATTGCTCTTTCTCCTTTGAAGATTTATTTTTCTACATTATACAACAGTATACGTGATTTGTAAATATCTTTTTTAAATATACTTACATTCACTTGAAAGTTAACGTAATATGTGTTATAATACATATAAAAATATACAAAACGGAGTTTGCCACGATGGAACTTTTACAGCTTACATACTTCATCACTGCAGCGGAAACGGAAAATTTCACACGTGCAGCAACCATACATTCCGTACCGACATCGGATATATCACAAACTATAAAAAGACTTGAAAAGGAGCTTGGAACGGAGCTTTTCATAAGAAGTGCCAACAGAGTCGTGCTTTCAAAGGAAGGAAAGATATTCCTTGAAAGTGCAAAAAAGGTGCTTTTCGAGCTTGAGAACGCAAAAAGACGTATCGCCGACAGTCTTGACAGAATATCGGGAGAGATAAAACTGCTTGTACTTACAAACAGAAGAGTCGTCACCGAGGTCATAGAAAAATACCATGTGCTATATCCGAACGTAAATTTCGTACTCAGCCACAGAATGACCGAAGGCGAGGACTACGATATCATAATATCAGATACAGACCCGCGCGGCTCAGGCTACGAAAAGATACCTCTCATCACGGAAAAGGTATATCTTGCCCTCTCAAAGGAAGGAATACCGGGGCTTTCGGGAGATATTTCAAAAAAGGATATACGTCTCGGAGAGCTAAAAAATCTCCCCTTTATATCAATGCCGGAGCATTCAAGCCACTACGGGCTTACAAAAAGTATCTGTGAGAAAAACGGTTTTACACCGGAGATAGCCATAAAATGTGATGATCCGTACTATATAAGAAAGTACACGGAGATGGGACTCGGTGCGACCTTTGTTCCGATATTCTCATGGCAGGGACTTTTATCCGACAAGATACGCTTTGTTGATGTCGGAGACAATATCAGAACGACTTATCTGTATCTGTCCGCATTCGGAAAGAGCACGAGAGCAGTAACTGAATTTGTTCCTTTGCTTATGAAGGAATGTGCCACGGCATCCAAATTGTAAATTATTTTCATTTTATATTGCAATATTGTGACATATGTGATATACTAATAATTGGATATTTGTAACAAAAAAGTCAATTATTAAACTTGAAAGGATTACAGGAATGACTAAAAAAATCACATCACTCCTTTTGGCAATTCTCCTTTGCATCTCCTCACTTATGATATTGAGCGTAAGTGCCGCACCGAGTACAGACTACAGTACGGAAAAAAACTACAATGATGTCTACAACGGCATTGTTGACAACGCAAAAACAGCAACTATGGAGGATATATCCACAGGTTTTTGGATATTTAAAACATATCAATATACAAAAATCACTCCAAATCCTACAGGCGATCCCGACAAGGTTGTAAAGGTTGACCACTACAATCTTGCAAATTCATTAAATATTTCCGCAAGAAGCCTTGAGTATATCAGCATCTACTGTCAGTACACGGGCACAAAGACACTTGAGAATCCTATGATTACGGTTATGGGAGCAAACGGTAACGTAACTCTCAGCTCCGACGAGAGTATCCCGAAGGATTCTTACGGTTGGGTAAACTTTGATGTAGGCTATGCAGCCAAAGGAAAGCTTACCGACGATGCTCTGGCTCAGTTCCACCTGATGCCTTACGGCAATGCAGTTTCCGGTGCACTTTCCTCGTCGGATGTTATAAACATACAGAAGATAAAGTTTGTATCCTACGAAGAGATTCCCGAATATCCCGATGAGGGCGAAGACGTTGTAGATATGTCCGGTTTGGTTTACAACACGGTACACAAGGGTATAGTTGACAAAAAAGATAACGCAACTGTAAGTGCTTCGGAGGATAATACTACAATTATCACCCCAAATCCTGCAACACAAAACCGAATGATGCCAT
>SVQR01000160.1 GCA_015065225.1 Oscillospiraceae bacterium
GATAAGGACAATAAATAATAATAACACGGAACAACCATAAATCTCCCGTTATAAAATACTTTTAACAAAATCCGTCTTTATATTTCAATAATATATATACTATAATGTTATCATAGTGTATTATCGGAAAGTTTTACCTTTCCTTGAAAGGATATAACATGAAAAGAATCAAGATCGCCGATGGGATAAACCTTAATATCATTCCCTCGGACAAGTTTAAAACAAACAGTCTTCTTATAAATTTCACCGTTCCGCTTTGTGAAAAGACAGCTCCGCTTGCTTCTCTTTTGCCGCAGGTGCTTCGTCGCGGATGCGAGAAATACCCCACAATGACGGATTTTAACCGCAGACTGGAATATCTGTATGCAACGGGAATGGTCGGATACAGCGGAAAGTGCGGAGAAAATGAGACCATCACATTCAGTGCAAGCTTTCTGAGAAACGAATTCATCCCCGACGGAACAGATCTTATGTCGCTTGTGTGCGATATGATGGCAGATTTTATCTTCCATCCGTTTCTTGAGAACGGTAAGTTCTGCGAGGAATATGTGGAAAGTGAAAAAAAGAACCTCATCGACAGAATCGAAGCTGAGATCAACAACAAGGGCGTGTACGCAAATAAGCGTATGTTCGATATAATGTGCGAAGGAGAAGCCTTTTCTGTTTCACCTCTCGGAACAAAGGATAGTGTTGCAGCCATAACAGAAGATAAGCTCAACAATTTCTATTACGGTGATTTTGCAAAAGCTCCCGTTGAGATCTTCTTTGTCGGAGTGTGCGACGAGGATGCGTTCACAGTCATGATACGAGATAAGTTCTCTCCTTATGCAAGAAATGCTATGCCTTATACGGAGGCTTCCGTCAGAGAAAACGTTTCAAAGATTAAGCGTACCGTGGAAGAAATGCCCGTAAATCAGGGCAAACTTTCCATCGGCTTCAGGACCGGTGCGTGCACTGCAAAGAAGAATAACGAAAAATTCCTTGTGTTCAACGAGATCTTCGGCGGCTCTCCCACAAGCAAGCTCTTTGAGAATGTTCGCGAAAAGCTCAGTCTTTGCTATTACTGCTCATCAAGATATGTTGCCCCCAAGGGTATCATGTATATCGCAAGCGGCGTAAAGGTCGGCGATGAGATAGCTGCCGAGGAAGAAATACTGCGTCAGCTTGATGCCATGAAGAACGGTGAATTTTCGGAAAATGATATCACCGTGGCAAAGCTCTCGCTTGCCAACAGCTATACAAGCTGCTATGATGATGCGAACAGACTTGCAAACTGGTATCTTACACGCATTATCACCGGTGCTGAGACAACTACCATTGAAAAGGTTATAGAAAAGATAAATGAGGTAACAAAAGAAGACATCATCGCCATTGCCGCAACAGTAAAGCCGGATACGGTATATTTCCTGAAAGGGACAAATCTTGACGGTGATGATAGGGACTCAGATGAGGAATGAGAGGAGGTAAATGTATGAGCTTCGAAATAATTGAAAACAAACAGATAGATGAAAAATACTATCACAAAAAGCACAAAAGCGGACTTGACATTTACGTCATCCCCAAGAACCACACAACGGGATATGCGGTGTTTGGTACTAAATTCGGTTCGATAGACAATCATTTCAAAGTAAACGGCGAAGAAATAAAAGTTCCCGACGGTATTGCACATTTCCTTGAACACAAGATGTTTGAGAACGAGGACGGAGTGGACACCTTCAAAAAATATGCCGAGTACGGTGCAAGTGCCAACGCTTACACAAGCTCGGACATTACGGTATATCTCTTTTCCGCGACAGCAAGCATGAACGAGAATCTTGAGATACTCCTTGATTTCGTATCACATCCTTACTTTACAAAGGAGACGGTAGACAAGGAGCAGGGCATCATCGGTCAGGAGATAAGGATGTACGATGACAATCCCAACTGGAGGCTGTACTTCAATATGCTCCGTGCTATGTATAAGAACCATCCGGTCAATATTGACACAGCAGGTACTGTTGAGACCATCGCTGAAATAACCGCAGAGACACTCCATAAGACTTATGCGACATTCTACAATCTTCGCAACATGGCTCTGTGCGTTTGTGCGGACATCTCTCCGGAAGAGGTCGAGGCAGTATGCGACAAGGTCCTTAAGGAAGCTCCCGAGCTGATTGTCGAAAGGATATACCCCAACGAGCCTAAAGAAGTGAACATTCCCGAGATATGCGAGAATATGCAGGTCTCCATGCCGATGTTCTCGGTAGGTATCAAAGATCCCGTTCAGTTTGAAGAGGGAGACGCCCTTGCGAGAAAGAGTGCGGAGATGAGCATTATTCTCCGTGTCATCTTCGGTAAGGCAAGCGGTTTTTATTCAAGGCTCTATTCGGAAGGTCTTATAAACAGTTCATTCTCTGCGGGTTTCGATGCCCATTCGGCGTTCTCGTATGCGGAGATATCCGGTCTTTCGGAAGATCCGGATGCGGTATACGCCGAGATAAAGAAGGAGATCGCTTTCTACATGGAAAAAGGGATCACAGAAGAAGAATTCAACCGTGCGAAGCGTGCTCTTTATGCTGCGAGCGTGCGCGTATTTGACAGTACGGACGATATCGCAAACTCATTCCTTGCCTATAACTTCTGCGGATGTGACCTGCTTTCCGAGTCAAGCTTTATCGCAGATGTGACACTTGACAGAGTAAATGCAAGACTTAAGACGGCATTCCCGGATGATGCGTTTGTCATCTCCAAGGTATTGCCGCTGGAATAATACAAAGGACGGTAAAGATTATGACAATGGTCTCTTTCCCCGGTCTGTTCGGGTCAAAGATCTTCAGCATAGATCCGGTCGCGTTCAGAGTCTTCGGACTTGAGGTGCGCTGGTACGGACTTATAATATGCGCGGGCATCATACTTGCGGTGCTCAATACAATAAGATGCGCAAAAAAAGAAGGTATAACAACAGACGATGTTCTCGACTATGCTATATGGGTGGTTCCCGGAGGCATCATCGGTGCGAGGCTCTATTACGTTCTCACCTCGCTTTCGGAATACCACAGCATCGGTGAAGCTATAGCCATATGGAACGGCGGTCTTGCCATTTACGGCGGTGTTATAGGCGGTGCGCTTGCCGTATTTATAGTTTCAAAGGTCAAAAAGATAAATTTTCTGAAAATGGCTGATGCCATTGCGACATCGCTTCTCATCGGTCAGCTCATCGGAAGATGGGGAAATTTCTGTAACGGTGAGGCATACGGCAGTCTTGAAGGCATAGATCTTCTTGGAAGGTACATCGCAACCCCGGGACTCAAGGACGATTATTTCCTCCGTATGGTGGTAAATTCCGATGCATCTTTCGGAACCGAGATAGTACATCCGACATTTCTTTATGAATCAATCTGGAATATTATCGGATTATTCGTTATAACCTTCTTTGTTTACAGAGTTAAAAAGTTTGACGGTCAGGTGATACTTGCCTATCTTGCCTGGTACGGTTTCGGAAGGTTCTTTATAGAGGGACTTCGTACGGACAGCCTTTACCTTGGAAATACAGGCATAAGGATATCTCAGCTGCTTGCACTTCTTACATTCGTTTTCGCAATCACAACAACAATTATAATGCTGATTCGTCACAAAAAGGGACTTGATGCCGAAAAAGAATATGTAAGTCAGTTTGGTGTTTCAAAAGATACTATCGCCATCATTCCGGGAACGGATTCCGTAAATGATGATAACATAAAGACCACAGACGAAACAAATAACGATACCGACGCAGAGTCGGAAGAAAAGACATCAACGGAGGAAAAATAACATGGCACAGATAATAGACGGAAAGCTTACAAGCGCGCAGATCAGAGAAGAGATAAAGGCTGAGGCGGCTACTCTTACGGCAAAGGGTACACAGCCCGGACTTGCTGTGATCATAGTTGGCGAAGATCCCGCTTCACAGATATATGTTCGCAACAAGGAAAAAGCCTGCGATGAGGTAGGCTTCTATTCTGAAAAATATGCACTTCCCGCAGAAACAACGGAAGCCGAGCTTACGGCACTTATTGAAAAGCTCAACGCAGATAACAAGATACACGGTATTCTCGTACAGTCTCCCCTTCCCAAGCACCTTGATGAAAAGAGGATCGTCGCACAGATACTTCCCTGTAAGGATGTTGATGCATTCTCCGAGGAAAATGTGGGAAAGATCACGCTCGGTACTCCGAGATTTCTCCCCTGTACACCCGCAGGCATCATGGAGCTGCTCAAGCGTTACAACATTGAAACAAAGGGCAAGCACGCGGTAGTTGTAGGCAGAAGCAATATTGTAGGAAAGCCTATGGGACTTCTTCTTCTGGGTGCAGACTGTACCGTTACAACCTGTCATTCGAGAACCGTCGATCTTGCAAAGTATACAAAAGATGCGGACATCCTTGTTGCTGCTGTCGGAAAGTCAAAGCTCATAAAGGGCGACATGGTAAAGGAAGGTGCTGTTATCATTGACGTCGGAATGAACAGAGATGAAAACGGCAAGCTCTCCGGTGACGTTGATTTTGAGCAGTGTGAGCCTAAGGCATCCTATATCACTCCCGTTCCCGGCGGCGTAGGTCCCATGACCATCACCATGCTTCTCCAAAATACACTTACAAGTGCAAAGGAAGCAGCAAACAAGTAATCTCACTTTTATATTTTCGGTAAAACAACGATGAAAAATATTATACTTATCGGTATGCCGGGATGCGGAAAAAGTACACTCGGTGTACTGCTTGCAAAATCACTCGGATATGAGTTTATTGATACGGATCTGATAATCCAGAAAAGAACAGGCAGGCTTCTTCACAAAATAGTCGAGGAGGACGGCAAAGAGGCATTTCTTGACATTGAACGTGATGCTATACTCACTTTACAGAATCCCGAAAAGACGGTCATTGCCACAGGTGGCAGTGCGGTATTGCGCGAAGAAGCAATGGAACATCTTAAGAAAAACGGTGTTGTCGTTTATCTTTCTCTGCCTTATATGACTGTATCAAAGCGTATACGCAATATCAAAACGAGAGGTATTGCTTTCGGTGCGGGTGAATCACTGAGAGATATCTACAATCAGAGAATTCCCTATTACGAAAAGTATGCGGACATAACGCTCAGATGCGATCTTGCAAGTGTCGAGAAGAATGTCACAAAGCTTGTACGACTTCTTGAAAAAAAGGAATACATATAAACTGTTATCGGTGTGCTTGATTTGTGGGTGCACCGATAGTTTTGAAAGTCCGGAGGTGAAACGGTTGCGGAATATCTTTAATATTATTGAGAATATACTCGGCTCTCTTTGTGTGATTTATTACATACTTGTGCGGATATTCTGCGGAGATATCGTTTCGTTATGGATATGGCTCGTTATCGGCATTGCTCTGCTCCTGAAAAGCACTGCCTGTATACTTGCACGCGAATATGCCGGCACCGGGATAAAAAAGGTCGTGAAGCTGCTGTCCGACATATATGATGCGGCTTTCGGGTTGTTTTTGGCATCGTTTATTTGCTTTCTCGTGTTTGTTATTTCGGGAATGACGGAAAAACATACCGACATACAGCTTGAAGGATGTGATGTCTGTCTGATACTCGGTGCTGCGGTGTACGACGAAACGCCATCTCCTATCCTTGAAAAGAGGATAGATACAGCATATAAGTTTCTTAAGGAGAATGAAAATGCTTTTGCAGTATGTACCGGCGGTATCGGCTCAAAGGCTTCTGTCAGTGAAGCGGAATGCATAAAAAGAGAGCTTGTCAAAAAAGGGATTTCAAGCGACAGACTTATAATTGAGGACAAAAGCGGCACAACGGCAGAGAATATGCGATTCTCTCTGAAACTTATTCCCTTTGAATATGATACAATCGCTGTCATCACAAGCGGATTTCATGTTTCGAGAGCGAAGCTGATACTGTCGGGGCTGACAAATGCTCATGTCATCGGAATACCCTCTCCCGGCGGCGGTGCACTTTTACCCCATTATATTTTCAGGGAATATGTTGTCTTTGCTGTGGATGTGATCTGCGGAAGATACTCTTTGTTCGTATAAATGAAAGACAGGTGATGCATCGGGATAATCCGATACATCACCTTTTGCTTTGCCGTTATTTACTTTTTGCAGTCTCCGCGGACATAGACCTTTTCCACTTCCATATTTTCATCTATCACAAGAAAGTCCGCATCATAACCGATATCAAGAACACCCTTGTATGCACCTGCACCGACGATATTTGCCGGAGTTTTACTCATCATTGCCGAGGTATCCTCGATGGACAGTCCTACATTAAGAACTGCATTTTTGAATACTCTGTCCATGGTTGCAATTGATCCCGCATAGAAGGATCTGTCCGGAAGTTTTGCGACACCCGCCTCTATTATCACGCGGTTTTCCGGAAGCACCTCACCGAGATAGCTTTCCGCAACATCCGTACCTGCCGCACGCATGGCATCTGTTATAAGGCAGATATTCTCCGTTCCCTTAAAGCGTCTTGCCATCGCAATCACCTGCTTCGGCACATGACATCCGTCACCGATTATTTCTGCTTTCATTTCCGGCAATGTGTAGAAGGCTTCCACTATACCTGCACGAACTATTTGGTTTACCTTTCTTATTGTGGTAGTGGCATTAAAAAGATGTGTTATAAGCCTTACGCCCTTATTGTAAACATCCTCTGTTTCCTCATACTTATTACTTTAATGTGCTATA
>SVQR01000161.1 GCA_015065225.1 Oscillospiraceae bacterium
TTTGTGATCGTTCTTACCGCAGATGGAGCAGGGCGGATGTGTCGTATGATCTTCACTGCCGCATATACTGCAGACTTCCTTTTTGCCGCATGCGCACAATGCTGAGATAAGTAAAAGTCCGAGCAGAAAAGCTGTTGTTCTTTTCATTGAAGGCTCCTTTGTTGTTTTTACCTGGTACGGTGTTGAATATAGATTACTGTTTCCTCAAGGAAAGTCCCGACACCGTTTGATGCCGGGGCGATGTGTGGATTATTGATTCGGTCTGTCGCAATACGGTTCGTGCGTACCACCGCCGCATTCACAGTATGTACAATAGGAAGTGTCCAATTCTTTTCCCGCATCTTCAGAATCATCATCCTTGATATTATCCGTATTCTCCGGACATTCCGATTCATCATGCGCGGCTTTATAACAAATACTGCACAGCAACGGACAATTGTACGATTCATGATCTCCTTCTGTTCCGTTGCAGATATTGCAGATTTCCGGAGTCTCGGGAACCTTGGGGCATTTATCGGTATTGTGCGTGTCATTTACGCCACAGTTCTTGCAGTTGAATTTCGGTGTTATTTCTTCTTCCTTGGGGGGAGCAGGCTTGGGAGCAGGCTTTTGATTTTTCTGTTGCTTCTGCTTCAAAAGAAGGCAGTCACGATCCTGTTCCTTATGCTTTTTACCGCAGTTTGTGCATACCGGATGATTTTCTGTGGAATGTATCTTCATGCCACAGATATTGCAAGGCTCATGCTCGTCGCCTGTATGTTCGGGAGAATCGCAGAATGGGCATCTTGGTGTTATGGGACATTCTTCGTCGGGCTGCTGATGCTTGTTGTTGCAATACTTGCAGGTCGGGTGTCCGTCTTCGGTATGTTCTTCACTCTTGCATATTGTACATACTCCCTCCATGCATTCCTGCGTCGGATGGAACATGGAGTTGCATTTCTCACAGGCCACGTGTTCGAATACCTTGTGGTTTTCACCGCAGTATCTGCACGGATCGGGACAATTGCTTTCCACATGTATGAAGCTTCCGCAATTTATGCAAACAGGGTGTATCTCATGAGTGGTCTCACCGCAAATACTGCAGGGAGGATATTCTCCGCACGTACCGCTGATATGATCGTTGAGGCCGCAGACTGCGCATACCGGATGTGTTCTGTGGGTATTGAGGCCGCACACGGTGCATATTCTTTCCGGGGCTTCCTCCTTCTTTCCGCAGGACACGGCGACGATACACATAAATACACTTGTTACCGCGAGTATAAGAGACAATATTTTTTTCATTATGACAAGCTCCTTTACTTGTTTATATTCATCGCTCAGCTTGCGGGGGATGTAAGATGAGGACAGTTCTTTATTTCGTGGGACTTATCTCCGCAGAAAGCGCATATGACTTCTCCGGGAACGGATTCGTCTGCCGTTTCAGCGGATGCGGATTCTTGAGAATCGGGAGTTTTCACGCTTTGTTCCGACTGCTGTTCGGGTATATGCGGCTGAGTATTGTCCTTTGTTTTGTCCTCTCCTGAGCAGCCGCCAAGAAGCACGATTGAAGTTATAATACAGCATAGTAAGGTCTTTATTCTCATATTTTAACTCTCCATATGATTTTATCCGTCGCGATAATACAATATCCGACTTTATCACTTATTATACCACCCATGTTATCAAAAGTCAATATTGACAAGGTGAAAAGTTTCATATTATATTAAAGATCACGTTAAATATTGCATAAAAAAGAGACCACCGAAGCAGTCTCTTGAAAGTATGATACTAAGATCAAAGAAGCTCTTTTCTTATCTGTTCACCGGAAAGAGGTGAGAGCATAGCGGGAGCGATATCAAATACCGTCTTACATCCCTTGTCGCCTGCTTCGGAAAGCTTATATGCCGCTCTTGCATATGCAACTATGACGCTGGCGGTAAATTCCGGGTTGGAGTCAAGCTTTAAGCTGTATTCGATGATATGGATATGCTCAAGCTCTTTGCCTGTCTTTCCGCTTCTTATAACAAAGCCGCCGTGAGGAATACCGCTGTGATCTCTGTCAAGTTCTTCCTTAGTGATAAAGTGAACGGTGGTATCGTAGTCTGCAAAATAGTTGGGCATGGTCTTTATTTCGTTTTCGATTCGAGCCTTATCTGCCCCATCTTTTACAACCACGAAGCATTCTCTTGTGTGCTTTTCGCGTGTTGTAAGCTCTGGGTTTTTGCCGCTTCTTACAGCCTCAAGTGCACTTTCTACCGGGATGGTATATTGTCTTGCATCAAGTACGCCGTCAATCCTTCTTATCGCATCCGAATGTCCCTGGCTGACACCCTTGCCCCAGAAGGTATATGCGTTGCTGTCGGGCAGAACACAAGCACCGTAAAGACGCATCAGTGAGAACATACCGGGATCCCAGCCAACGGATATGATGCCTATTTTGCCGCTTTCTTTTGCGGCGGCATCAACATTTGAGAAATGTTCCGGTACTTTTGCATGGGTATCGAAGCTGTCAATAACATTGAAATGCTTTGCAAGTGCGGGTGTCTGTACGGGAAGGTCTGTCGCAGAGCCTCCGCAGATGATCATAACATCAATCTTATCTGTCATGCCGAGTGCGTCATCGACATGATATACCTTTGCACCGGTAACTGTCTTTACGCTTGCGGGATCGCGTCTTGTGAAAACTCCGACAAGCTCCATATCGCTGTTCTGCTTTATCGCACATTCAACACCGCGTCCTAAGTTGCCGTAGCCGTAGATTCCTATTCTGATGCTCATAAGAAAACCCTTTCGTATATAAAGATTGTATTAAACAAATATCGGGCAGTATTTTTCAACTACCCGAGTATTTTATCATATTTTTTTTACTATTTCAATTACATATTATTAAAACTACGGTGGAATTGAGTGTAATTTCGGTACAATTTGGTATTATTAGTCCTTGACAGGCGATGTATATCGGTGATATAATGGACATAACGAAAGTTCAGAAAGGTAAAAAGCCATGAGAATAAAAGAAAAGATAAATCTCGACTATGAGGGCTTGAAGAAGTATGGTCCGATAAACATAGTTGCATTCGGTGACAGCGTTACCCACGGTGCTGTCGGTGCGGGCGAGATATTCTACGATACGGTATTTCATGAAAGACTTCGGCAGAAGATACTTGCTGTCCGCAATTACGTTCCCGTGAATGTGATAAACGCAGGCATCGGCGGCATTACCGCAAAGGTCTCCATTGACAGAATTGACAGCCAGGTGCTTTGCCACCATCCCGACCTTGTCATTGTCTGCTTCGGTCTCAATGACGTTACAAGACCGCTTGAGGACTACATTGATTCTTTGCGTGTGATTTTTGAAAAGTGTTCCGCTGTTTGCGATGTGATATTCCTCACGCCCAATATGCTCAACACCTATTCCGCGGATGATACCGAGGAAAAATATAAGAATTATTCCATTGAGACTGCAGAAATACAGAACAGCGGCAGGATGGATACATATATGGAAGCCGCTGTAAAGCTTGCAAATGATATGGATATCCCCGTATGTGATTGCTATAAAAAATGGAAGGAGCTTTCAAAAACACAGGATACCACAATGCTTCTTGCAAACCGAATAAACCATCCCACAAGGGAGATGCATGAGCTTTTCGCACAGTCGCTCTTTGAGATGATATTTGATGGGGAAACAGCTAAAACCGAAAATGAAAGCACAATGATAAGAAAATGACAGTCCGTATGTGCAGATCCGTAAGAATACAAGGAAATGACTCGGAAGAAAGGAACAGCCATGAAAAATATAATGATGAAGATAGCCTGCATTATTGCGCTATGCGGATGTATGGCATCATGTCAGGTCAATACTACGACGGATGACGGTCCCGGAATTGCCTTTCCAAAGCCCGGCGAAGCCGGTAAGGCGCAGAGCAGCATAGTAACGGAGAAGCCGGATAACGATCTGCCTGAGCAGGAAGAGAAGCCTTCCGATATTAAGATCGATGCTCCGGAAAGCAATCCGCCCGAAGAACAGGATAACGGACAAAAGCCTGAAGCGCCGAAGCCGGAGGAACAAAATCCGGAAGAACCAAAGAATGAAGAGCAGATACCGGAAGATCCAAAGAAGGAAGAGCAGATACCGGAAGATCCAAAGTCCCAAGAACTGCCTCCGGAAGAAATTGGTTCTGAGGAGCAGAACAAAGAAGACAAAGAGTCGGAAGATCTCAATGGAGAAAGTGAGGTTCTCCCCGAATCCGAAGAATGGATGCTCCTTCTTGTAAATCCGGGGAATTATCTTCCGGAAAATTACAATGTTGAGCTTGTAAACCTCAAGGGCGGTCAGCAGGCGGATAAGCGTGTATATCCGTATCTTCAGGAGATGATGGACGATATGCGTGCCGCAGGGCTTTCGCCTTATATCTGCTCGTCTTACAGAACCATCAACAAGCAGACCACTCTTTACAACAATCAGATAAAGCAGTATCTCAACAAGGGATATAACGAAGAAGATGCGAAGGTGGAAGCGGGCAGATGGGTAGCAGTTCCCGGTACCAGCGAGCATCATACGGGAATGGCCTTTGATATTGTTGCCGCAGATTATGTGGTGCTTGATGAAACTCAGGAAAAAGAGCCCGAACAGAAATGGCTTATGGAAAATTCCTGGAAGTACGGCTTTATTCTCAGATATCCCAACGGCAAGACCGATATCACGGGAATCTATTATGAGCCGTGGCATTACAGATTTGTCGGCGAGAAGGCGGCGAAGGAGATATACGAATCCGGAGTTACTTTAGAAGAATACATAGCGGCAAGAAACAATTAAAAGAAAAAACAGGGCAGTCCGTTTCGGGTTGTCCTGTTTATGTTGTAAAATGTTTTGGAATACAATCAGACATTGTCGGATGATTCTATGACATCTTCAAGAAAACCGATCTCTTTTTCGCAGGCTTCTTCCATGGTCGCTTCTTTTTTCGCAAACGCTGCCGATATAAGTGTTATCGCCGCACTTATAACAGAGATGATCGAATAAGCGCTGTCGTCCTTTCTGTGTATGTAACGCAGGATGATACAGATGCAGAGAGTCAACAAGGAGATAAACATAAATACCGTTGATATCGCGCCGTAGATCCTGCGCTTTTTGGCGGCTCTCTTTTTTGAAGCACAAAGGACAGAAATGTCGGATATGCATTTTCTCTGAAGATCGGTGATGAAATCCTTTTCGGGGGGTTCTTTTATATGACGCTGTTTGATTTCCTTCATTGATGTCTCCCTTTTTTGTTGCAAGTGCACTACATAACGCTTAAATATACGCAGGAATAATACATATTACTTATACGGTAATAATTATAGTAATTATATCATATAAAATTTTTATTGTCAAGAGGGTATAATAATTCTGAGGTGATCAAATGCATGACGAATTTGCTCAGAACTATACAATGATCGGACTGAAGGTAGCATATTACAGAAAACTCAAGGGAATTACCCAGGAGCAACTTGCCTGCAAAATGAACGTGGCGACAAGCTTTATAGGGCAGATAGAAGCACGCGGCATATATAAGCCGATAAGCCTTGATACTCTTTTCAGAATAGCGAAGGCACTTGATACTGAACCTTACAGGTTTCTGATGTTTGACTGATAAATTCAGCTTGATTGCTTTTTTGCCATTCTTTTCCAATTAAAGAAGCCGTACATATCGTTTGCAAAGAACATGACAAAGCAGACGGTCATCGGGATGCAGGAAAAGTCAGACAGAGAGGCGATTACCCAGAGAACTATCAGAACAAGATCGTTTGCGGCATAGGCGAGGGCATAGTATGGACTACGCAGGAATGTCAGTGCAGAGGCGAGATAACTTGTTGTAACGGAAATTGTGCTGACAAGAGGACTTGCATTTCCGATAGCTTTGAGAATAAAATAAAACACGAAGGTGACAAGTGCACAGGATGAGAACAGCAATATCAAAGTGCCGACTGTCATCTTTTTTATTTTTACTTCCTTTGTATCTTTATAAGGATTTTTAAGCCACTCGATCGCGGCAACAGCCGCCATTGGAGCGGACATACCGATATAGGTTATCATCTCACCGTAGTATCTGAAAAAGAAGGATATAAACCCGTAAAAGAGAGCAAAGACAATAGTCAGCACCTGACCTATGACATAACCCTTTGCGACAAATATAAGGGCGGTAACACCTATAAGCGAAGCGATGGTTGACAGCGGATCGCCAAAGCCTGAAAAGGCAGAGGAGAGGACTACGGCGATGACGGAAACTATCCACAGACCCTTTTCAAAATATGACAGTTCATTATAATATGAGATTATTCTTTTCATTTGACCTCCAAAAAAATAAGCATCCGCATATACATCTTCTAAGACCTAACGATGTATAAACGAATGCCGAAAACATTCACTACCCGGTGGCAGTTTGAGTATTAAAGATAAGGTACTGTTGAGTACATCCTTATTGTATCATAAGATTATGAACATTTCAAGGCGGATTGAATTATTCATGTTTTTGTGATATAATCCATATAAAAAGGTACTTGAAATCAACATTTTCATAAAATTGTGTTGTTCAATTTATCTCCTTGACTTGCTAAAATAGTATTGTAAAACAAAAGGAGGTTTTAATTATGAACACAGACAAGATTTTAGCAGAAG
>SVQR01000162.1 GCA_015065225.1 Oscillospiraceae bacterium
AAGAAAAGGCAAAAGAAGAAGCAAAAAGAGCTGAAGAAGCAAGGAGAGCTGAAGAAGCAAAGAAAGCAGAAGAAGAAAGAAAAGCCAGAGAAGAGAGAGAAAAACAAGCGGAAGAAGCCGCCAAGGAAGAAGAAAAAGACGATAACACAGAATGGGCGACAGAAGCAGAAGCCGCAGAGCCGGCACGCGGCGACTATAACTACGATTATGACTTTGACTTCGATTATGATGATTATGATTACGACGATCTTGATTACTACTACGGCGGCGGGAACAGTTTTTCCGGTTTCGGCTCCTTCGGCGAGGTAAACATCAACTTTAATATAATGACTGTATTCGGAATATTGCTCCTTATATTACTCTTTATATTCTGATCCGGCATCTGTCTATAAAGGGTTTCCGCAGTTGATCGTCATCGGATGATTTCATCTTATTAATCACGGGTTCATTTTTACGTAACAAAGACTTTTTTGCGAAAGTTTTCGATATAAAATGACCGAATCTTTCGAAAATTTTCATTAAAATTTGTTGACATTCAAAGTTTTTAGTGGTACAATATCTGTGAAGTTGAGTATCCATATCAATGCTCAGCCGAACGAAAAAATATTTTTTATAGGAGTGTTTTGACATGAAAAAGTTAACAAGTTTGGCACTTTGTGCTATTCTCGCTTCTTCCATGACAGCTATGTCTGCTTTTGCTCAGGAAGCAGCTGCTGAAGAAACAAAGGAAGAAGAAGCTGCAGTTGAAGTTGATACTTCCAATGTTGTTCAGGTCAACGTTATGGACGGCCTTTGCACACTTATCGATAATGCAGCTACAAACCATCAGGCATCCGACTACGCTCTCTGCTTTGCTGAAGCTTACGGTACAGGCAGAACAACAGAAGACGACGCTGTAACCTGGGAAGACGTAACATTCGAAAAGGATGTTAAGCAGGTTGCTATCAAGTGTGGTTACAACCTTTCCAACAAGCCCGACACAGCTACAGAATTCTGGCTCTACCTCGACAAGATCGAAGGTGAACCCCTTGCTAAGGTTACTGTAACTAACAAGGTTGGCGAAGAAAACTACACAGCATCCTCTCAGATCGTTGACCAGATCCTCAGATTTGCTGATGTAAACGTTAAGGCAGGCACATACGACGTTATCGTTGTTGGTAAGACAGAGAACTCCGGTTCTTTCTCTCAGGTAAACTTCATGTATGAACCCATGGATGAAGCTGCTCTTGTTCCCGTAGCTGACGCTCTCAAGGCTGCTGATGCTGCTAAGGCTGCTGAAATCGCTGCTAAGAAGGCTGCTGCTGCTAAGATCGCTAAGGCAAGAGTTGAACAGAACGAAAAGTACGGCTACTTTGACGTAAACGTTCTCGAAGGTGAATGTACACTTATCGACAACGCTGCTACAAACCACCAGGCATCCGACTATGCTCTCTGCTTTGCAGCTGCATACGGCACAGGCAGAACAACAGAAGATGACGCTGTACTTTGGGAAGACGTTGTTTTCGACACAGACGTTAAGAAGCTCGCTGTTAAGTGTGGTTACAACCTCACAGACAAGCCCGACACAGCTACAGAATTCTGGGTATACCTCGACAAGATCGAAGGCGATCCTATCGCTAAGGTTTCCGTAACAAACAAGGTTGGCGAAGAAAACTACACAGCATCCTCTCAGATCGTTGACCAGATCTACAGACTTGCTGATGTTGATATCAAGGCTGGTACATACGACGTTATCGTTGTAGGTAAGACCGAATTCTCCGGATCCGTTTCTCAGGTTAAGTTCATCACAGACGCTGAAATCGTTGACGACGCTACACTCGCTGCAGCTGTTAAGGTTGAGGCTGATGAAATAGCTGCAAAGAAGGCTGAAGAAAAGGCTAAGGAAGAAGCTAAGAAGGCTGAAGAAAAGGCTAAGGAAGAAGCTAAGAAGGCTGAAGAAGAGGCTAAGAAGGCTGAAGAAGAAGCTAAGGCTAACGAAGCTAATAATGCTGATGACAATAAAGACGACAACACAAACGACGATAATGACAAGAATGACAATGAAGAAAACAACAATGCTAATAATAACGCCAACAAGACAAGCGGCGGCTTTGATGATTGGTGGATAATCGCAATCGTTGTTGTAGTAGTTGTTGTAATCGCAGCAGTTGTTGTTGCAGGTAAGAAGAAGAAGCAGTAAGACTTGTTAAGACTCATAGTTTTAACTGATTCCAATAATTGAAAGAGTCCCGTACTGATATGGAGTACGGGACTTTTTATGTCTGTATTTATTTTAAATGATGATAGTTTCGCTCATCTTACGATACTCGGATGGTGATACTCCACAATTATTCTTGAAGCTGAGTGAAAAATGCGCAAGTGTCTTGAATCCGCACTTCAACGCTATCTTTTCAAGAGATAAATTTGAGGAGGCTAAAAGCTGTTTTGCGTTTTTGATGCGTCGCTGTATAAGGAAGCTGTGCATGGTAACGCCAAAGTTCTCTTTGAATACCCTGTTTATATAGTTCGGATGGTAATGGAATATCTCACCGAGAAGCTCGGCACTGCATTCTTCCGAAAGGTTTTCAATAAGGTATTCCTTGACCGATAAGGCAAGACGTACCTCTTTTTTCGGCATCTTTCCGGCGTTGCGTACGCATGAAACAAGCACGGATGCTAAAAGCGACTCCCCTTTCTTGCGGTAACCGAATTGCTTTGTTTTAAATTCGCGGTAGATTTCAAACAGCCTGTCATGTAAAGCCGAAGCATCGGGAATCACTATCGGTGATCCAAGTTCAACGGCTCTGTCCGATTCGAACATCAGTGAATTATCAAAGACGGATTCCGGGGCAGGATGAACCGACTCGTATGTGAGCTTATTCTTTACGGTATCAAAATTAAAGCACATTATCTCACAGCTCGTTCCGTTGTAAGCACTCAGCTTATATGGGATTCCCGACGGTATCATAGCAAGAGAATCCTTCTCAAGTGTATGATCCGAATCTTTGAAATTTAAAAATATCTTTCCGTCAGTAATATAAAACAATCTATAGTCGTAGCCCACAACATAGAAGTCCTCTTTCGGGAAATAGCTGAAAATATTAAGGAATCTGATGTGCGGATCAATTTTTTCAAAATCCATATTTTTTCCTCACAGGTTTATTTTTTATAAATTTTGGTGTGTTTTTGATATTTATTATAGCAGATAAATGTGATATAATAAAAAATAGATGTAAACATTTTATGAGAAAGGAGCGATTTTGTGAAGTTCAATGTCGGATACCAGCTGACGGAGGATGACAGACTTATTGACAAGATCATCGCTTGCCGTGACAGCATTTACGAAGTGTATTTTTCCTTCGGTGACTTTCCGAACGGCAGGAACAATCAGCTGAGAAGCGAGATATTCACGCCGTATGAAGCACAGGAAAAACAGCTTGCGGATCTATGCAGGCTTTCCGAGAACGGTCTTAAATTCAACCTTCTTTTCAACGGAAACTGCTACGGCAAAGACAGTCTTTCGCGTGCTTTTTTCAACAAGATCGGTGATGCGACGGATTTCCTTGACAGAAAGATAGGTATCTCGTCTGTAACTGTCACCTCTCCTGTTATTGCTAAATTCTTCAAGGCTAATTTTGAAGATATCGAGGTACGTGCTTCGGTAAATATGGAGATCGGTACTGTTGAAGGAATGGAATATATAGCCGATGTTTTTGATTCATATTACATGAAGAGAGAATATAACCGTGATTTCGCAAGAATCAAGCAACTGAAGGCATGGTGTGATGCCAACGGCAAGAAGCTTTTCGGTCTTTGCAACAGCGGATGTCTCAACAATTGCTCGGTACATAATTTCCACGACAATCTCGTTGCACACGAAAACGATATTTCCGTTATGGATAATGCTTATGATTTCAAGGGTAAATGCTGGGAATATCTCTCGAAAGACGATAACGCAAAATATATAATACGCAACACAAACTTTATACGTCCCGAGGATATCCATCTTTACGAAGGATACTTTGAGGCTCTGAAGCTTGCCACAAGGATCAATGTTGCACCTGTTAAGGTCATCAATGCCTATATGTCAGGCAAGTTCTTCGGTGGTATAAATGAGCTTCTTGAGCCTAATCACTCAACGGTTATCGCTCCTGATTTCCTTGACAACGGAAAATTTCCGGAGGATTTTGCAAAGACTGTCGGATCATGTAACAAAGATTGTCAAAACTGCAGTTACTGTGTTGATGTTTATAATAAAATACTGACAAATATTAATGGAGGATATATTTATGCTGACAAGCAAAATGATTAAAGATGCGGCGTTGGCGGCAGGTGCAGATAAATGCGGTATTGCCCCCATGTCGAGATTTGCGGGCGCTCCTGACGAGATGAATCCTGCAAAACTTTTTCCCGAAGCGAAGTCCTGCATAGGCTTTGTGTTCAGGATACCCAGAGGTGTTCAGAGAGGTATTGAAGAAGGTACTCAGTTCTATCAGTATCCTTCAATGGCTTACGGCGGTATCAATGAGATATTTGCCCCTGCGGTGCTTTACCAGGTAGGACGCCTTATCGAAGATGAAGGATATGAGGCTTTTGTTTACAGAAACACAGGTGCAAGAGGCGTTGTTTCTGATATGGACGGCTCGGAGGGTAACACACTTTCTCCCGAAGAACAGATCGAAGTTGAGGAAAATGCAAAGAAATCCACAGCACATCACAGGAGCGTAAGCTTTACAAGACCAACCCGCGAAGGCTATACGGCTCCCGACCTTCAGTTCCAGTTCAGACTTGCGGCTGTTGCCTGCGGTCTTGGTGAGATCGGCTGGAGCAAGATGCTTCTCACTCCCGAATTCGGTCCTCTTCAGAGAGTTGCGTTCCTGTTTACCGATGCAGAGCTTGAGTACGATGAGATGTATAACGGAGAGCCTCTTTGCCGCAAGTGCGGTGCTTGTGTACGCGAATGTCCCGGTAGTTGTATCCCCGCGATAAACTCCGGAAAGACTATCACAGTAGATCTTGCAGGCAAAAAGTGCGAATGGGGCGATATAGATATGTGGAGATGCTATGCATTCTACACCCATGCAGGCAGATATTACAATCCTTTTGTCAAGAAGGAAGTATTCGACAAGAATGAAAACGGTGCTCTTGACCTTCTTGAAGGAAAGACGGATGTTGCAAATGAACAGGAAATAATGAAAGTATACAATGCGCTTCAGAAGTATTTCCCCTCATGGGTAGGTTACAACATGGCAAAATGCGGCGGTTGTATAAGAGCCTGTGTAAGTATGCTTGAAAAGAAGGGCGGATGTATGGAAGGCAGATTCAATGCACCGCTTCGTACGAAAAAAGCATGGAAGCTTGACAGATAAGGAGGAAACGGTAATGATTACAGCAAAACAGATAAAAGAAGCGGCGATCAGGTACGGTGCCTCCAATTGCGGTATCGGTAAGCTTGATATATTCAAGGGTGAAGATATTCAGAGAGATCCTTACATGATCCTTCCCGGTGCAAAGTGTATCATCGGCTTTGAATTCAGAGTTCCCAAGGGACTTTATAAGGCTATGGAAGCGGGAAATCATGTATTCTCCTATACGACATTCGGTGTAAAAAACTTTGATGAAGAGTACGCGGAGATATTCCTTCTGAAAATGGGTGCACTTATCGAGGATGACGGATGGGATGCATGCTTACAGCGTTCATACGCAAATCTCCGCACCAAGGGCGACAAAGATACAAATCCCGAAGTTATGGATACATATGTACTCGATTCGGATTCTGTTGAAGAAGGCAAAGCTGCTCCCGATGTAGTTATTGATTTCGGAAAAGCGGCAAAGGCTTGCGGACTTGGTGAAACGGGACTTTCCGGAAAGGTAATTTCAAAGAAATACGGTCCTTATGTAAGATATGCATTCATTATCACCGATGCTCCTCTTGAAACGGATGACGAGCTTTCCTCTCCCCTTTGTGATAAATGCGGTAAATGTATCGCTGCCTGCCCCGGCAAGGCTATATCCGAAAAGGGGCTTGATACATGGCAGTGTTCTGTATACTACAGAGGTGCTCACAAGTCCAATCCGCATATGACGGATGATTTCCTCAAAAATGATCCCGACAGAGAAGCTATACTTAACGGTGATTACAGATTTGATGCCGAAAGTGCACGTAAAATGTATAAGAAGCTCAACTTTCTTCCCGAATTCAAGGGATATGCACCCTGCTTCTGCGCAAAAAAATGCGATACCGTGTGCTACGAACATTTAAAGGAGGCGGGAAAGATATGACATTCACGGAAAAGGTTATAAAATTCGCAAAAGAAACTGCAGGTGCGGATATTTGCGGTATTGCACCCGCTTCAAGATTTGATAAGGATGACCCTATCTTCAAGATATATCCCGATGTAAAGTCAGTTATTGGTATCGGATTCAGAATACTCAGAGGCTCTGTCAGAGGTATCGAGGAAGGTACTACATATTATCAGTACACAACTATGGCGGTTGAATGCCTTGAAGAAACTGTTATGCCTTGTGCGGC
>SVQR01000163.1 GCA_015065225.1 Oscillospiraceae bacterium
TACCTCACCGACAGTATAGAGCTTGCTGGAAAGAAGCTGTGAGGCATATTCCAGCTTCAGATTTATGATATATTGCGACGGTGATACAAGATATATCCTTTTGAAAAGCCTTCTGAAGTATGTTTCCGAGACGGACGACATCCTTGCAAGTTCGGCAACGGATATGCTCTCCGATTTATAGTGCTTGTGTATGTATCCGACAGCATCGGTTATGGCTGTGTCGGGATTACCCGACGGAGCATTAAGGCTCATTTGCCTGTTTGCCATATAGATGATCCGATAAAGCAGGGAAGTGCAAAGGCTTTTGTACCCCGGTGCTTTTTCATTCCATATATTGTACATATCGAGAATGATATCCGAGAATTCCTCGGGATTCTCAAGAGGCAAAAATTCAAAATCGTTTTTGCCTGCGGATGAATAATTCAGAAAGTGGACAGCGATGATGGTCTCTCCGTCGGTTATCTGGGAATAGTCGGCATTCTGCGGAATATACAATAATCCGTTCGGCGTGATGCGACAGTTTCGGTTTTTATACCCGAAGTCACAATATCCCGAAAGACGAATACTCAGACTGTCATATGTTCTCATTCTTGAATTCTTATTGTAATACTTACCTCGTTCTATCATAAAAACGCCCAACAGCTCGAAAACATTATCTTCCTGTGAAAAAAACATACTTTATCCTCCACCATGAGATAAGTTAGATTATACCGTATGTTATCTCGCTTGTCAAGTGCCGAATTGTCCACTTTTTGTATCATTGTATGTGTTTACATAACTCTTTGACTGTGCTACTATTAGTATGCATTCAACTGTTACGGATGAATTTTGAAAGGAACGGTTATTGATATGGATAAAAACTCAGTAAAAATACCGGAGAGATTTGCTTCTCATCCTATTTTCAACAGCCTTATATGCGGAACTAATTTCGGATTTATGGCAAAACGGGGATACTATGCACAGCCGGAAGTCTTAAAACAGCCTGAGCTTATGAAAAAAGCAGGTATAAACTGGACAACGCTCAATATGAATTTCTGCCAGACCAATTTCTATTCGGACAAGGTCTTTCTTGACTTTGAATTCTCCACGGGCGAGCTTGAGATATCCGAAATAGTAAAAAGACTTCACGACAACGGAATAAAGATACTGTTCAAACCATGCCTCACATCGCTTGACGGCTCATGGATGGGACTTGTAAAGTTCCCTGATCTTGGGGGAAGTCAGCAGATAGCGGGAATAGAAAGAAACGATTACTGGGGCAGATGGTTCCGTTCCTTTACCGAAAGCTCAAAATATTTTTCCGATCTTGCGGAAAGACTTGGTATTGATGCGATGATAGTCGGTGCGGAATACTTCGGTACGGAGGGACAGAACGAATATTGGGAAAAGGTCATTGAAGAAGTAAGACAGCGATTCTCCGGGCCTATTACCTATGAATTTACACCTGCTTCAAGAAAAGAGCATGATCTTAAATGGTTCAATAAGCTGGATTTTCTTGCATACAGTTATTATCCTCCGGCAGCTCCCGCAAACGAAGAACCTCTTGATGCCGCAAGAAACGATAAAGCCGCACAGTCTCCCTCATATACTGTCGAGCAAATGGCGGATTATCTGTCCTCAAGAAAGAACAAGATAGCGGACATCAGCAAGTCCTTTGATAATATGCCGATAGCCTTTACCGAATACGGAACACGTTCGGCACACGGATGTGTAATGCAACCCTTCAATTTCCTGTGGGATACCTACTATGACGGTGAAGAACAGGCAAATTACATGGAAGCGAGCTTCAGAACATTCTGGGAAGTGCCGCAATGGATGGGATTCTTCTGGTGGAAGTGGGACGAAACTCAGTACAGACCTCACTATCACACAGAGCCCGGTGTGGATAAGGGCTTTACCATTCAGGGAAAACCTGCGGAAGCGGTCATGAGAAAGTGGCTTGAAAAAGCGGGAAGATTTAACGGTTAAGTTTAAGATAGCTTTAAGACTGCTCTTTTCGGGCAGTCTTTTTCTTTTATCAAATACGAATTAAATTCGTAATCAGCTCTATTGACTTTTGTTTTTCTCTGTGTTACTATATACCCAAACCGGAATTTCTTGGAGGCATATATGTATATTAACGTAAATACGACCATCGGAAACACCGACAACGAGACCATCACAAATGCTGTAAGGAAGGCGAAAGAGAACGGAATAAATAAAGTTATCATCCCTAAGCACAACGACAGAACGGATTCCGATCTCTGGGTGATAGAGGACACGATATATCTTCCGAACGATATCGAAGTGTTTGTCGACGATGCCCACCTTGTCCTTGCGGATGATGTTTACTGCAATATGTTTGCGTCACAAAGCGTGTTGGAAGAAGGACCGAGAACAACCGCTGATGAACAGTATAACATAACAATAAGAGGAAGCGGTGCGGCGAAACTTGACGGCGGAAAATACAACGGACTTAGCGAAAGAAACAGCGAAAAGGACGGACGTCCGCATATCTCAAAGAATACAACTCTGCTCTTTGTAAATTGCCGCAATGTGACGATTGAAGATATCAGCATCACAAATCAGAGATGGTGGGGAATAACAAATATCTTTGTAAGGGATTCGGTGTTCAGAAACCTCTGCATATGGTCGGATTTTTCAAGATTTGCCGACGGTGTTCACTATCCCGATGAACAGCCGCGACATTACGAAGAGGTATACGTCAAGAATTCCGACGGCATAGACCTTCGTGTAGGATGCAACAATATAGTTATCGAAAATATATACGGCTTTACCCAGGATGATACCGTCGCTCTTACCGCAATCGGTGCCTTTGAAAAGCGTTTCGGTTATTATGTTGACGGCAAGGACAGCGATATCCACGATGTAAAGATAAAGAACATTACCGCAGATTCTGCCTGCAGTATTGTAAGACTTCTGTGCAACTGCGGAAATAAACTGTATAATGTCGATATCGACGGCGTTAACCACATAAAGGACGAAAGCCATATCGTTTTGGGAACATACGCAGTAAGAATCAGCGAAAAAGCAGGCTTGTATCAGCCGGGAGCACCGATGGTGAAGGGCGATATGCATGATATCACCGTAAGGAATGTGTTTTCAAAGTGCAGATACGGCGTGGCACTTTACAATGAGCTTTGCGATATTACTGTAGAAAACGTCACTGCGATAAACGGTCTTGCGCTTGTCGCGCCGTGGGATGAGGAATGTGTGGTTGAGGGGCTTTGCACACAGAATATCAGAAGCATCGGAAATACCGGTGGAATTACCTGCGGAAGGATTGTTCGGAGGTGATCGGAATACGAAGCTGATTCGTAATTATTTACATTGATTTTTTCTGTGTTAATATATCATTAAGCTGCGATATATGGCACGAAAGTTTTCAGCTGAAATCTTATAAAAAATTTTCTCTCCGGCGGGGCATGGTTTTCCTGGATTGCTTGTGCCTTGCGCATAATAGAAAGGAACGGTCAATAATGATAGAAACAAAGAATTACATTATCGATGAAAGTGCAAATCTTACAACCATACGCGATCCCATGGTGCTTGTTGACGGTGACACATATTACCTTACCGGCACACAGCCGCCATATTGGAAGGGCGAGCATACGGGCGTGCATTTGTGGTCGTCAAAGGATCTTGAGCATTTTACGTATCACGGAATAATTCTCAAGCGCTCCGATATGCCTGAATCCATGTGGTGCCGTGACAGATTCTGGGCTCCTGAGCTTTTTAAGACGAAAAACGGTAAATACATTCTGACCGTAAACTGTCGGAACGAGAGTGAGAAATATTTCCATCACCACGGTATATGCGTTGCGGTATCGGATAGTGCGACGGAGGGGTACGTTATCGTAACTCCCGAAAAGCCGGTTGCTTTTGGTAACGATGCGACAATATTCGAGGATGAGGACGGTACGGTATATCTCGGTTTTACGGAAGGCGGAGCTTCGCTTGCACTTTATAAGTTTGATACAGAGAATTACAACATATCCGACCGTGTCGAGGTGTGCAAAAAAGGTGTTGAGGGCGAATGGGACAGTATCGGCATAGAAGGACAGTGCATCGTCAAGCGTCACGGCATATACTTTCAGTGGTACTCAAGCTGGACACGGGGCTATGAGGCGGGTATTCTCACCTCCGACAGTATGAACGGTCCGTGGACAAAGTGCGGACTCAACCCCGTTCTCGGCGAGACTGACATATACTACAGAGCAGGTCATAATCACGCATTCCGCGGTCTTGACGGCAAGGATTACATTACGTTCCATGCCGAGACGAAAAATCCTATCGAGCCGATTGAGAGATTCTTTATCCGTGAGGTTGAGTATCTCGAAGACGGAACGGTGAGAATAGTCGGGTAGGAAGGAGTATTTAATTATGGAAACCTTAAAATTCAATCTTTCCCGCAACGACGGAAAATTCAAAATAATGCACGCCGTAAACAACGGACCTGTATACAAAAGATACATCGGAGGTGTTCCCAAAAGAAACAACTTTGAAGAATACAAAGCTCTTGGCATCCCTTATGCAAGAAATCATGATGCCGCCTTTTACGACATATACGGCGGTGAGCATACCGTTGATATCTCGGCAATATTTCCCAATTTCGATGCGGATGTAAACGATCCCGCATCCTACGATTTTGTGTGTACCGATGAATACATAGCCGTAACAGCTCTTGCGGGTACGGAGACCTTCTACAGACTCGGACAGAAGATAGAGCATACCGTAAAGAAGTTTCATATTCATCCGCCAAAGGATTTTGAAAAGTGGGCACAGATCTGCGAGCATATTATAAGACATTATAATGAGGGCTGGGCAGACGGCTTCAACTACAACATAAAGTATTGGGAAATATGGAATGAGCCGGATCTTCACTGGGATAGGGACGACCCGATGATGAAGCCTACATGGAGTGGCACAAAGGAACAGTTCTTTGATCTTTACGAGACTTGTGCAAAGCACCTTAAAAAGTGTTTCCCGACTCTGAAGATAGGCGGTCCCGCACTTGCCGGAAGCGAGGAATGGGCAAAGGAATTTCTTTTTGAAATGAAAAAGAGAAATGCTCCGCTTGATTTCTTTTCCTGGCACATATACTGTGATACTCCCGAAAGGCTTGTCGCAAAAAGTGAAAAAATAAAACAGTATATGCTGGATGCAGGCTTTGATAAAGCGGAAAGCATCCTCAACGAATGGAATTATGTTCATGATTGGTCTGATACCGTAACTGCCTTCAGAACCATAATAAATACCAAGGGTGCAGCCTTTACAATGGCTTGCATGAGTGCGGCACAGCATTCATCAACGGATATGCTCATGTACTACGATGCACGCCCGACATTGTGGAATGGTCTTTTTGACAGTATAAGCCTGAAGCCAATTATCGGCTATTATCCATTTAAGTGGTTTTCACATTTCTATGCAAACTGCGAGAGGGAAGTCCTCTGCGAAAACAATGCGGATATGCTTTATACCCTTTGCGGAGTTGACAGGAACGGAAAAGCCGCAGTTATCGTGACATACTATTCCGACAAGGAATCGCTTCCCGATAAGGAGATAAAATTAGACCTCGGAAGAAGCGGAGAATTTGAGGTATATTACATAGACAATGAGCACGATCCCGAAAAGGCATATCCTGCCGAAGCTCTTACGTTCACCATAAAGCATAATACAGCTGTTATGATAAAAGAAAAGTAAAAAGACATCCGTCGAGGAAAAGTAAATCCCCGACGGATATTTCTGTATCACCGTTTAATTAAAATCAACCTTATAAGGCAGAGTACCCTTAGCCTCAATCTTGCCTGAAAGTGCCTCAATGGCATATCTCTGCGACTCGGTTACCTTGTAACCGAATATTTTTCTCTTTGTGTGCTCAAGAGTCTTCAAAGCATAGGGATTTCCGAAGTGAACAACAGCCGAGACCTTACCGAATCTTATAAGACCGTTGAATACAGCCTCGTTTCGTCTTGTAAGACAGTCTGTGCCGAGATAGGAAATAGTGTCACAGTAGGAAACAATCACAACTTCCTTGTAGTTTGCCGCCGCCGCAAGCACTCTTTCGTTATCCCTGTGAGAGGGAAATTCCGGAAGAAGCTCTATGCCCGAGCCGGGGAATTCTTTCTTGATGGTTTCCACGATAAGATCGGGATTGTACCATGTTCCGAGTCCGTTTCCGACCTCCTGTGCGATAGCCTCGCAGGTCATGCCCTTTGTTGTGACGATAAAGAGCTTGTCCTCACTTCTGCCGCCGATCTGTGCATTAAGACCGTCATCGCATACCGCGGTGATACAGTCTCTTGCAACATTGTGGAGATTCTGCTCATCCTGTTCTGTGAACACCGTGGGATTCAACGGCTTTGCGGCAACAAATTCCATAGCCTTCAGAACTCTGCGTGCAGCTTCGTTTATACGCTCATCGGTGATAACACCCTTTTCGTACTGGCGTACAAGC
>SVQR01000164.1 GCA_015065225.1 Oscillospiraceae bacterium
TCTTTCTGCCTGTAAGTCCGGAGTCACCGTTGGGACCGCCTACTACAAATCTACCTGTGGGATTAATGAAAATCTTTGTGTTTTCATCTATGAGCTTTGCATCAACAGTTGTTTTGATAACGTGCCGGATGATATCCTTTCTGATCTGCTCGAGTTCAACCGCCGCATCATGCTGTGAGGATACTACAATTGCGTCTATCCTTACGGGAGTATCATCCTCATATTCAACGGTTACCTGAGTCTTTCCGTCGGGACGAAGATATGCAAGTGTACCGTTCTTTCTTACCTCGGTGAGCTTCTTTGCAAGCTTATGTGCGAGAGATACCGGAAGAGGCATAAGCTCTTCTGTTTCATCGCAGGCAAATCCGAACATCATGCCCTGGTCACCTGCACCTGTATCATACTTATCGACAATCTGACCTTCCTTTGCTTCAAGAGCCTTATCTACACCGAGAGCAATGTCGGGAGACTGACCGTCTATGGCACAGATAACACCGCAAGTATCACAGTCAAAGCCGTACTTTGCTCTGTCGTAACCTATCTCGCGTACTGTCTCACGAACTATATTCTGAATATCAACATAATGGCTTGTGGTGATCTCTCCCATTACAAGAACGAGGCCTGTCGTACAGGAGACCTCGCAGGCAACCCTACCCATCGGATCATGTGCCATGATATCGTCAAGTACTGCGTCGGAGATCTGGTCGCATATTTTATCGGGATGTCCTTCCGTTACCGATTCTGATGTAAAAAGCTTTCTCATTTTATTATCATTCCTTTCTGTTATTTACACAATAAAAAAGCTCAAAGCACACATATGTACCTTGAGGAAGTTTTTCTCATCTCTCAAAGACTTGTGTCCTTGCAGGAAGTAGCACCTTGTATCTCTACAGGTTGCCGGGCTTCACAGGGCCTGTCCCTCAGCCGCTCTTGATAAGATCTTCAATTGATGATTTATTTTATCATATTCCGCCATTATTTTCAACAGTGTATTATGAACTATCTATAAAATATTATGTATTTGTTTTTACTCAACAGTGCTTGACTTACTGTCTGATTCATGGTATAGTATTGTATATCAAATAAATGAGGTATAATATGAACAATTCATTTTTCGCACTTGCATTCAGAATGAAATATATTAACAGATGGGGACTTATGCACTCCGTAAGATATGAAACACTTTCCGAGCATTGTGCAGATACAGCAATACTTGCACACGCACTTGCCGTAATCGGCAACAAAATATTTGGCAAGAATTACGATGCAGACAGAGTTATGACACTTGCAATGTATCATGATATGTGCGAGGTATATACCGGTGATATGCCAACACCGGTCAAATATTCAAGCATAGAAATGAAAAATGTTTACAAAGAGATAGAGCGTCTTTCCTGTGAAAAGATTCTTTCAAAGTTGCCCGATGTACTTCGCGGAGAATACGAAGCTATACTGAAGCCAAATGAAAAGGATGCAGAATACGAAGTGTTGGTAAAGGCTGCCGACAAGCTGTCTGCTTTATTGAAGTGCATTGAAGAAAAACACATGGGGAATCCCGAATTTGATTCTGCTTACAACAGCACAATCGAATCAATCAACAAAAATCCTTGTGAGGAGCTGAAATATTTCATGGAAAATTTCCTTGACAGCTTTACACTTACACTGGATGAAATGTAACAGAAAGCGAGAAAAAAGATGCAAAGATTTAAATGTGCTATATTCGATCTTGACGGAACACTACTTTACACACTTACAAGTATAAACAAAGCAATTAACGAAGCGTTAAGAATCTGCGGATATCCGGAGCATTCCCTTGAAAGAACGGTGGACTTTGTAAATTTCGGAAGTGTCGAGCTTGTACGCCGTGCTCTTCCGGAGGATAAAAGATACGAAGAGGAAGTCATGCGTGTTCATGAGATATACTTCCCTATACTCAAGAAGTATGCCTCCGACGGTACAAAGCCCTATGACGGTATTACCGATGTATGCAAGGAACTAAAAAATAACGGTATAGTGCTCTGCGTTATGTCAAACAAGCCTCAAGCTGCAGCGCAGACCTGTATAGATACTTACTTTGAAGAAGGGCTCTTTGATATAGTGCGTGGTTCTGTTCCCGGTGAGTTTATCAAGCCGGACGCCAAATTTACCCTTGATGTTATCCGTCAAGCAGGATGTAAAAAAGAAGACTGTATCCTTATAGGAGATTCGATAGTTGATCTACAGACAGCAAATAACGCAGGCTGTCCATGCATATGGGTAAAGTGGGGCTACGGCAACGAAAGCAATATCGGCGGTGTTCCTGAATATGCCGCAGACAAACCGGAAGATATACTTAACATTATTTTGAAAGCATAAGAGGTAAAGATGGCACTTAAAGAATATAAGACCGTAAAATGCCGTGCGGAAGATATGTTTGTGGAAAAGAAGTCGGAATTTATCGGCTACATCTCCCCCGTTGCAAACGAAGAAGAAGCTCTTGCATTTATTGCCGAAATAAAGAAAAAGCACGCAGATGCGACTCACAACTGCCATGCTTATATCTTGCAAGGCACAGAGATTGCAAGATTCTCCGATGACGGAGAGCCTTCGGGTACTGCGGGAATGCCGATGCTTGAGGTAATAAAACGAGAAGGACTTACAGGTGTCTGCATAGTTGTAACAAGATACTTCGGAGGAATACTTCTGGGTGCGGGAGGTCTTGTCAGAGCCTATGCAAAGGGAGCAAAAATAGCAATAGATGCGGCAGGAATTTGCTCCTTTGTTCCTTTCACCGAATTCACACTCAATTGTGATTATTCGGATTACGAAAAAATAAGGCGTGATCTTGAAGCAAAAAAGATAAAATGTGATGACACGGAATTCGGTGCGGATGTCACATTGAAACTTGCTTGTCGTGATGAGCTTTTTGATCCTTTCTGCGATTATGCCGTGAACCTTACAAACGGAAGAGCGATAATCAAAAGAACAGGCGAAAGATTTGATGCCGACTGATCAGATATAAACAAGCAGCCCCCCGGTAAATAATACCGGGGGGCATAATTTTATCTTATGGGAAGTGCTGCTATATCATCGTTCTGTGCATAATAGAATTCAGGCTTGTCCTCAATTCCCATTGTTGCCATAACATAGCTTGATGCCTTGGACACGGGAATGTTGGTTGTGGGATTCTTATTATAACGTCCGATGGTAGCTGTAGGATAATTGTCGTACTGGATGTATACGTTATTCTCGAACTTGGGAAGATCATCCTCCGATACAGCACCGCAGTGGATGAGCATACGGCGGCTTCTGTCAAATACGTTGTTTCTGACTATGAAGTATGAACCGTCCTTGAGGTAGTTTGCGTGGTCCCATGACTTGATGTGTGCGGGAGTTGTGTTATCACGTCTCTGATAACCGAAGCCGAAGCCCGCATATCTCATGATATTGTTTTCGATAAGGATGTTTTCCTGATATCTTTCAGTCTTTGCGTCTGCGGGCATACCGAGGAAGTATTCGATTGAGTATACACAATATTCAATAAGGTTATTGGAGTATGTTACATCCTTCTGGATACACTTATTTGTACCGCCGGAAGAGAGCTGATGTGTAAGACCTGCGTCGTATACCTGATATACATAGTTGTGATCCATGAGGAAGTCGTCACATCCGCCGTATACTTCAACAGCATTACCGTATCTTGTACCGTAGCCTGCTCCGCCCTGGATGGAACCGCCGATCCAGTAGAACTCACAGTTTGTAACGTAAAGTCCCTTTACCGTACCTGAACCGATACCGTGATATCCTGCGTGCTTGACGGTGATATTGTCGATCTGGATATTGTTGCCGCCGATTCTGATACCGTGTCTGCCTTCGTTTACTTCAATGCTTGTAAATCTTTCCTTGGGGTTGCCCTTGTCACTTCTGAGGTATATCCTCTTTGTAGTCTGATCGTGGATAAAGTCAAGGTCATTCTTGAGGTTTTCCTTGCCACCTTCATAGCCGTGGTGACCGGGAATCTGCTTGAATGCTCTTTCAGCTCCACCGTCAAATACGATAAGACCGGGGTCGGAAGCGAATACTCTGTCACATTCATATACGTTGGGAGTATCTGTAAGTTTCCAGTTTGCATTGATGTAGTCCATGGAGGAAGCGTTGATTATAGGCTTTGCACCTTCGCCGTATGCGGAATATGCAATACCTGACTTAGCCTGGAGCTGACCTCTCCATTCGCCGCCGCGCTTAAAGAGAACAACGTCTCCTTCCTTGAGCTTTGCACCGTTTACCTTTGTAAGAGTTTTCCATGCTGTTTCGGGAGACTTACCGTTGTTGTTGTCATCACCGTTGGGATCAACATAGTAAGCTGTACCGAAGAGGAGGTAGTCGGATTCGCTGTTTCTGATCTCTTCAAGAAGCTTTGCTGCCGCAGCATCTACCTCGGCTATCTTCGCTTTTGTAGCATCATAGTCTATAACGTCATCAACATATGCGTTATACCACTTTTCCTGATTCTTGGAGTTCTTCTTGTATGTATGCTCAACAGCTGCCTCAACGATATGGTCAAAAGCCCAGTGAGTGCTGTCAACATCCTTGAAGTACGGGTAATCACGCACACAGATGGAATTATCGAATGCGATTCTGCCTGTTGCAACGTTTATTACCTTTGTAACTTCGGCTCTTGTGATGGTGTTGTCCGGCTTAAATGTGCCGTCTTCATAACCGCCAACGATACCTGCGGATGCTGCTGCCATTATAGCATTGTATCTGGGATGATTTGCGGGAACATCGGAAAACGCAACGCCGGTATTAACAGCAGGAGCGGTATTGATGTTGTATACAAGCTCAACAAACTCGGCTCTTGTTATAGCCTGATTGGGAAGGAATGTTCCGTTGTAGGAAGAAAGATATCCGAGGCTGTCGAGATATGCAACGTACTTTGCATACCAGTCGGTAAGAGCCACATCGGAGAATCTTGATGCGGTAGCCGCCGGAACAGCTTCATCACTGCCTGCCTTGAGTCTTGAAACGATAGTACAAGCCTCAGCTCTTGTCATTGTGTTGGATACACCGAATGTACCGTCGGCATAGCCCTTCATATAGGGAAGATCTGTGTAAAGGGGACCGGAAAGGATCTCTTCGTTTGGATCTATCATAAAGCCGAACCAGTCAACGAGGTAATTATCGGAGAAGTTCTCAACGGCATCTTCTTTAGCGTAGAACGCAGGGAAGTCAACTCTGAAGCCGCCGCCGTATGTTACCTGGTTTGTTTTATAGGGAGATTCTGTGAGTGGATCATACTTGCCTGCGGAGTTCTTTACCGTCCAGTTGGTATCATCGTAAAGATCAATAACTACCTTCTGCCATTCGCCCGTGAAATCTACGGGGAAAGTCTTCTTGTACTTGTTACCGAGGGATACAAGGCTCATGGTCTTACCGGTCATAGGCTTGGAAGACTTGATGTTGATAACAAAGTATCTGAATTCCTTTGAAGGAGTATTTGCGACCTGGGGCATAGTATCTATCTCAAACATGGGAGCACTTGTGTATGCCTTTGGAGATATCTTACCTATTGCGCCCTCTGCTGTAATTGTACAGCTGCCCCATACATAGATCTCGGGCATTGTACGTACAGTCTCACCGACGCCATCAACTATGACTCTGGGGTAGTAACAATCGTTTACTCTACCCTTACCAAACTCGGGGTCTTCAAGATCATCCGCAATAAGACGGAGAATGAAGTAGCTTCCGGATGCTTCGATGTGTGCGCTTGCGGGAATAGTGAAAATGCTCAATGTAAGAGCGGCAATCACTACTGCGAGAAGCAATTTGATTTTGTTTTTCATGCTTTTTTCCTCTCTTTATATAATTATTTTTAATTACCAATTAGGGATCTCGGAGATCTCATCTTGTTCGGCAAAGTATATTTCCGCATTTTTTTCTATTCCCTGCTCGTCAAGGACCTTCTTTATATCCTCACTGTAAGGAATGTTTGTTGACGGAGCTTTATCGTATCTGCCGAATGTTCCTGTGTGATCAAGATACTGTATATAGGTGTTGTTTTTCGATTCGGGAAGCCACTCTTTATCGAACGCCGCAACATGAACAAGCATATGACGGCTTCTGTCCATGATATTGTTTTCTATAATAAAGTCGGAGCTGTTATTGTAATGATCCCAGGACTTTATGTGAGCCGCACTCTTTTTATCCGGTCTTTGTTCACCGAAGCCGAAGCCTGCGTATCTCATTATGTTATTCTTTATAACGGTATTCTTCATATACCTTGTCGCGTTGCTTCCTTCTGCGGGAACACCGAGGAAGTATTCTATGGAATAGATACAATATTCGATAAGGTTGTTTCTGTACATTGTATTTTCCATGATAATATCTCTGTCACCGCCCGCGGAGAACTGATGTGTAGCACCGGCATCGTAGCACTGGTAGATGTAGTTATTCT
>SVQR01000165.1 GCA_015065225.1 Oscillospiraceae bacterium
ATAACCGTTGAGATAAAGGACGAAAACGGCAAGTCACTCTGCAAGAGCAAGCCATGGTGCGGTGACAGTACAAAGGCAGAGCTTGATTTCGGTGACTTTGACCTTGCATCACTTGAAAACAAGATAATAAAGATTGAATTCTACATCGGCAAGGGCAGGATATATTCTTTCTGGTTCTCCGAAAGTGAAAACGGTGAGAGCTGCGGATTTGACGGTGCAGGTACGGATGAATAACAACGGAAACATAATACACACAAAGACAAAATAAGGAATCGCATCAGACACGGTGCGGAAGGAGAGTACAAAATGGATACAAACAAGATACCCGAAAGCAATACTTCTCTCAGATTCTGCGAGCATTGCGGAAGTCCACTCTTTGATTACGGAAATGTATGTACAGCCTGCGGAAAACGTCAGTCACCGCAGAATTCCGTACCCGAAGCAACCGATACAGCCGCATCGGCAAACGGTCAGTCTCAGGTGCAGGACACGGTACAGCGTGTTTCCGGACTTAAAGGTACAGCACTCGGAAGCAGACCGGGCAACGCTCCTGCGGAAGGTATCGGATACGGCGATCCGAATGCGGCATATCAAAACGGCAATATACCCGGTAACGCGGCAGGTTCAGGATGGGAAGCACCGCAGGACAGCTTTGTGTCACCGGATACAAATACAAGCTATGACGGTGTTATGGGATATATGTCCGCTCCCATTACACCTCCGGAAAAACCGAAAAAGAAGTCATCATGGTTATCGGTGTTTTTCTGCATTCTCGGATATGCGGTACTTATCGCGCTCATTGTGATACTCTTCTTGAAGTACAATGCTCAGAAGCAGGATGCGGAGATCTACAAGCAGCAGGCGGATTCGGCATTGTTACAGATCGCTTCCTACGAGGATCAGATGCAGGGGAATGCGGACAGCTACACTCAGCAGATAAACGACTATAAGAGAAAGCTTGAGAACGCAGAGGCTCGGATAGATGAGATGGACGAAGAGATAGAGGAATACCTCGATGAGATCTATGATCTTGAGCAATGGATAGACGACAAACAGCTGACGGTGGATTTTACGGAAAGCTATGTCGTAGTTGTATTTGACAACGGAAGCAAGATATATCACAAGACCACTTGTCCCGATTTTCCCTCGCTCTATTCCAGAGAATCCTTCTGGGCATTCAATATAGATGCGGCAAAGAATGATTATTACCCTTGTTCAAAATGCATCGACTGAACATAACAATAAACGGCAGGTCACAGATCGTGGCTTGCCTTTTTGCTTTGACGTTTATATGCATATAAAAGATAAAGGCAAGCCTCCCGGATGTGGAAGGCCTGCCGTTTGATTTGTTATATTATTACCATCTCGTTACTTCGTCGGAATGGAATTTGTATGTATAGAAGAGTTCTCCCGGATGGATGAATCTGCCTGTCATACGGTAAGAGCCGTCCTCAACCTTCTTGCAGGTATATACGGTCTTGAAGGTGTAAGTGGTCTCTGTTCCGAATTCAATATCTTTTTCCGTTTCGGTACAGTTTACGACTATCTGTACTGTACCGTCATTGGCAAGGTAGTATTCCGTGGGAGCGTACTGTATTGCGAAGGGAGCATGCATCCTGTACATATCATGTTCGTAAAGCACACCGTCGATCTCAAAGAACTGCTTGCTCTCACCGTCTGCAAGAGTCTCGTCCGCTATTCTTTCGACAAGCTCTTCATCGAATGCGGTTGAAAGCGCGTCCCTGAATTCTGCCATGGTCTTATATATCACGACCTCGGTCGCAGCTTCATGAGGTTCATCCTCACCCGAGATGACAACATTTTTGCCGCCTGTGCCCGGACCTTCCGATCTTATCTTATATATCTCAAACGCCTTGCCGAAGGTCTCGTTTATCGCCTCGATCTCAGCCTTATCCGTGATCTTTTCGCCGTGAAGCTCGATGTAATCATCGTTGCCGTATGCGATCATTCCGCTGTTATTGTACTTATCCTTGAGTGAAAGTGTTCCCCTGTCGCCGACAAAGCTCGGTACTCCGTCGTCTGTTATGAAGTAGAAGGTGTTGTCGAAAAGACGCTCGTCCGAGAGCATTGCATTATCGTAAGGGATCACCTTTGTGGGAAGTACATCATATCTTCCGAACATACCGTCGTGGTACTGGATAAATGTGTTGCCATAGATCTTCGGCTCCCATTCCTTTTCCTTGTATCCGCAATGGATCATCCAGTTTGCACTTCTGTCCATGATGTTGTTGTAAATCTCAAAATCTACCGCAGGGTTATCATGATCCCAACCCTTTATGTGTGCCTGGCTTCCCTTGTCGGGACGCTGGTTGCCCCATCCGCAGCCTGCAAATCTCAGGATATTGTCGTACATCTTTATGTTGTACATGCTCTGTTCGGGATTGTCCGAAGAATTGAGGAAATATTCTATAGAGTATACGCAGTTTTCCACAAGGTTGTTGTAATAGCTTACATTTGACTGCTTTACAAAGGATTCACTCTTATACTGATGTGTTATACCTGCGTCATATACCTGCCAGATATAGTTGTTGTGTACATCAAAGTCTTCGCATCCGCCGTATATCTCGATAGCGTTACCGAAACGTGTTGCGGACTGAGTTGTGTTGCCGTTTGCGGCATAGCTCTGGATACCGCCGCCTATCCAGCCGAATTCACAGTTTTGTACGGTAAGTCCGGCTCTTGTTCCCGCACCTACACCGTGTGCACCTATATATTTAACCGTAAAGTTGTCAATAGTAACATTGTCGCCGCCGACAGCAAAGCCGTTTCGCCTCGGAACAAATTCAATTGACTCAAATACTTCACCTGGATTTCCTGCATCGCATCTGAGGTATATCTCGCCTTGTGCATCACCGGATCTGGGATATTTTCCATCCACAAGCAAGCTGTCTGCTGCCTGGAAGAAATCAAGGTCAACATCGAGAGCTTCGATTATATCAAATTCTTCTTCGGGAGCTTTTCTCTTTTTGAAGCCGCCGTCAATGTAGCTGGGTATCTCCTTATAAGCGTGCTGTTCGCCGTGGTTGAATATGAGCGTACCGGAGTCTATCATCTCATCGGCATAGATCCAGATATTGTCTGTGCCTTCCATAAGAGTCCACTTGGAAGGATCTGCTCCGTCTTCGTGACCGCCGTAAAGTGCGGGTTTCGGTCCTTCACCGTATGCGGAATATGTAACGCCCGTCTTTGCCTTTATCTGTCCTCTCCAGATACCGCCTCTTTCAAAGAGGATATATGTTCCTTCGGGGAAGTCTATGTTATTTACGGGTGAAAGTGTTTTCCATGAGTTTTCGGGAGACTTGCCATCATTTGAGTCATCACCGTCGGGAGATACATAGTATACGATCGCATCGTCCGGGATCTCCATGTTGGGCGTGTTGAGTATTTCTGTCTTGAGTGCTTCTGCCTTTGCGTCCACTTCTTTTGCGAATTCTTCGGTATATTCTATCTTTTCCGCATGGGGATAGAATTCCGTTCTTTCGCAGTCCGTGATCTCGATAGTTCCTTTAAGATCCGCTATATCGCCCAAAATGTCCGAAACGAACATATCCCATGCATCGGCATCGTTTGCAATGTCCTTCGCGCCGATATATACGGTAGTTCCTTCCACCTTGTACATATATGCAAAATCTTCAAGCTCGGAGAATGCACCGTATCCGCCGTCAGCCGATGAAAGGATGATCTCACAATCTGTCGGGTCTTCGTATCCGGGAGCTTCGACTCTGAAGGTCTTTCCGTAAAGAGTCAGAAAATTGTTTGCAAGCTGTCTTGGTCTTTGGTCGTCGGGAGAAGCGACAAATACGAATTCCTCGATATTTCTTCCGCCGATGGTGAATTTATCCAGAGGATAATCGTGATAATATTCGTAGACAGTACCTTTGGGAATGGCAATGGTCTTTGTCTTTTCATCAACGAAGTTCTCTCCGATGTATTCCGCCGCCATAACAAGAGCCTGCGAAGAACCGCCCGTGAGAGAAAGTCTTGTGGTATCCATATCTATGGCGTAGTCGAGATATGTAAATTCGCGCTCGTGCATGGAGCTCTCATCTCTGTTGGTAGGTCCTACAAGTATCTCGGTGTCTATCCTCATAGTGCCGAGCTTTTCATGCTCGAAGTCATTGGACAGCTCCACCTTATCATCTGTGACGGTTTCCATGATGCTCCTCATCTTTGCCGCTGCGGAGCCTCCTACATCACTTGTGTCGGAGCGGATTATTTTGTACTCCGTCTTGCCATTGTCCACTATCTTTACCGTCTCGCCTGATGCACCCTTGTCGTCACCGCTGTTTCCGCCGCAGGATGCCGCAGTAAGTACGGATACAAGAGCAAGAAATGTCGCGAGAAGTTTTGTTGAGCTTTTCATATCTTTATTCCTTTCATGAAAATTTGTATATACATATTAATTATACCAAATTTCGATGCTGTTTTCAATAGTTAATTTCAAAATAGTCATTGTGACGGAATATGAGATTTGTTTTTGTGCAAATTGATATTACCGAATGATTTCGAATTTAATTCGTTGCAAAAATGCTTGACATAGATTTTTCGCTTTGATATAATGAACAAAACAGCAGATTTGTGGAGGAAATATCATGATAATCACAGCAAATTTTAATAACATAACAGGAACGATAAAGCCCATGCACGCAGTCGGTCAGCCGCCGATGACCGGATATGCAAACGATACAATGTTCCATTATCTCACGGAAGCAAGCATCCCCTATTCAAGACTTCACGACATGGGTGGATACCACGGAAGAAATCTGTACGTTGATATCCCCAATCTTTTCAGGGACTTTGATGCCGATGAGAATAATCCCGCAAATTATGACTTTACATTTACGGATAAGCTCCTTGAGCTGATGTTCAAGGCAGGCTTCGAGCCGTTCTTCCGTCTCGGCGTCACCATCGAGAATCCTTATGAGATAAAGGCTTACAGAATATATCCTCCCAAGGATTTTGCAAAATGGGCAAGGATATGTGAGCACGTCATAAGACATTATAACGAAGGCTGGGCAGACGGCTATAAGTTCGGCATAAAATACTGGGAAATATGGAACGAGCCCGAGGGTGAAGCAAACGATGCGGGCGGAGCTATGTGGCTTGGTACGAAAAAACAGTATTTCGAGTTTTATGAGACAGCCTCAAAGCATCTGAAAAAGTGCTTCGGTGACAGTATAAAGATAGGTGGCCCTGCAGCGATAGGCTTCGGTCGTGAATCCTATAAGCACGATACCGACCTTTGCGGCATACGTCCGGAAAACGGCATCTACGACAACAATCAAGACTGGTGGCTTGACTACATCCACGATTTCCTTGCATACTGTCGTGACAACAACTGTCCTCTCGACTTCTTCTCATGGCACAGCTATTGGCCTCTTGAAAACACGCTTGAACACGCAGACCACTGCCAGAAGCTTCTTGATAAGTACGATTTCGGTAACATCGAACACATTCTCAACGAGTGGAACACCTGCGAGCATAAGAGAGAAAATCATGAAAGCGGTATACCTGCCTCAAAGTCACTCTCCATGATGCTTGGTATGCAGAAGAAAACCACGGCTATGCTTTGCTTCTATGATGCAAGATGCGGACTCGGTAATTATGCCGGTATGTTCAATCCGGATACATATCTTCCGAGAAAGAACTACTATGCGTTCAGAACCTTTGGAAGACTTTACGATTACAAAAACGAAATTGAAACCTCAAGCGACGACAGCGCAGTATATGTTGGTGGTGCAACAAACGGAAAAAAGGCAGTACTTGCCATCTCCAACCCTTCCGACAGAGAACTCACTTGTGAGCTTGAGCTTTGCGGGGTTGATACATCGGATGTCGATATTATTGTGACGGACGATACAAGAATGTATCTTGATACGGGAACAAAGATTGTTGACGGCAAGATAAAGCTTACGCCTCACTCATGTACAGAAATAAGATTGTACAAATAAAGGAGAACTCTTATGAAAATCACAGCCAACTTTAACAACATCACAGGCACAATAAAGCCCATGCACGCGGTAGGTCAGCCGCCGATGATCGGCTATGCAAATGATACAATGTTCCATTATCTCACGGAAGCAAGCATCCCCTACTCAAGGCTTCACGACGTGGGCGGCTATCACGGAAGAAATCTTTATGTTGACATTCCCAATCTTTTCAGGGACTTTGATGCCGATGAGAATAATCCCGCAAATTATGACTTTACATTTACGGATAAGCTCCTTGAGCTGATGTTCAAGGCAGGCTTCGAGCCGTTCTTCCGTCTCGGCGTTACCATCGAGAATCCCTATGAGATAAAGGCTTACAGAATATATCCTCCCAAGGATTTTGCAAAATGGGCAAGGATATGTGAGCACGTCATAAGACATTATAACGAAGG
>SVQR01000166.1 GCA_015065225.1 Oscillospiraceae bacterium
CAAATAAAACGGATATTACTTGTTGTTACCCATGTCCGCAGGCTTCTTGTCCTTCTTTTTGAAGCTGAGCTTGTTTTCCTTGCCGTCAAGAAGTCTCTGAATGTTTGTGCGGTGAAGTACTATTACAAATATCGCAAGTACAAGTGCAAATATAAAGTCGATACCCGCAGGTCTTCCGCTGCTTATTGCCGCCGCATATGTTATCATCGGATATACTGCCGCGGAAAGTATCGAGCCCAGAGAGATGTATCTCCAGAGCGCAACCACCAATATGAATACACCCAGAACTACAAGGAATACCCTCCAGTCAAGCATAAGAATGGTGATAGCAGAAGCAACAACACCCTTGCCGCCCTTGAATTTGTAATAAATCGGATAAACATGACCGAGCACAGCAAAAAATCCCGCAATATATCCGCCGCCAAACAGCGCACCTACAATGCAGTTTCCTATAAGTATCGCAACAACAACCTTCAATGCATCGCCAAGTATTGTTCCTATCGCCGCGCCCTTACCGTATGTACGAAGCATATTTGTCGTACCGGCATTTCCGCTTCCGTATTTTCTTATATCATCCTTATAAATAAGCTTTGAAATTATAATGCCAAAGTTAAGACTTCCCAGCGCATACGCAATAAGTGCACAAAGTATGTACATCGCAACGGTAATGATAACATTCATCGCGCCGCCGTTCATGGGTATCATGTTGAGTATGCCGCCGCCGTAAAGTCTTATAATGAAGGGATCATTCTGCGCAAAAAGCACTTCGGTCTCCTGCTCTTCCTCTGAGGATGCACCTGTCGTTTCGATACCGGTGTCCGGACCGGAAGCTTCTTCCTTGTCTGTTTCCGTCACAGCACCCGTCTCGGATTTTTCCGTCCCGTCGTTATTATCATCAACGGTATACGTCTTTGAATTGCCTTCAGCATCCGTGACATTTATGATCGTAGGACCGTCCTTACCACCGATCACACCGATAATATCTTCACCGTTTTCGGCGATCTCAGCCATAACGACAGCGATCTCACCGTCAACAGCTCCGATAACGTCCGTAACATCATCCTGTGCAAAAGCTGCAGGCATCATCACAAATACCGCGATCACGGTACACAAAAAACCGTATATTCTTTTTTTCATGTCATCCTCCGTTTGTCATAAAGACCGTAGTCCTGACCTGCCGTATTATTCCGCGCAGATCACTCGTCATTATCGCCCTTTTCCCTGATTATCAGCTTTATGGGCGTACCTTCAAAACCGAATGTCTCACGAAGCTTGTTCTCGATATATCTCTGATATGAGAAATGGAAAAGCTCCGCATCATTACAGAATATAACAAATGTAGGTGCCTTTATTCCCGTCTGCGTCATGTAATAGATCTTAAGTCTCTTACCCTTATCCGACGGAGGCTGTACTCTCGTTATCGCATCATTGAGAACATCGTTGAGCATACCGGTCGATATTCTTGTGGATGCCTGACCGTACACATAGTTTATAAGCTCATAAATCCTGTCTACTCTCTGTCCCGTCTTTGCGGAGATAAAGAGTACCGGAGCATATGTCATATAAGCCAGCTTCGTGTATACCTCCTTGCGATAAGCATCAAGCGTCTTTCCATCCTTCTCCACAAGATCCCATTTGTTGATAACGATTATTGATGCCTTACCGTTTTCGTGAGCAATACCCGCAACCCTTTCGTCCTGAGCGGTAACACCTTCCGTAGCATCCACCATGATAACGCAGACATCACTTCTGTCCACCGCCATTTCGGCACGCAGTACACTGTATTTCTCTATCCTGTCCTCTATCTTGCCGCTCTTTCTGATACCTGCGGTGTCAATAAAGACAAACTTTCCGTTTTCATTCTCCACCTTTGTATCAATGGCATCTCTTGTCGTACCCGCAATATTGGATACGATCATTCTTTCCTCACCAAGGATCTTGTTGACAAGAGAGCTCTTACCTGCATTCGGTCTGCCGATTACAGCAACCTTTATCGCATCCTCATCCTCTTCCTCAAAATCCTCCTCAGGAACAAGCTCGCATATTCTTTCCAGAATATCACCCGAGCCTGAGCCATGTACCGATGAGAGTGCGATGGGATCATCAAGTCCCAGCTCATAGAACTCGTAGAATTCCGCAGGCATCTGTCCGACCTTATCCATCTTGTTGACTGCCAGAACGACAGGCTTTTTGCTCTTTCTGAGCATATTGGCAATTTCTCTGTCATCGGCAGTAACGCCCGCATGAAAATCCGTCATGAAGATTATCGCATCAGCACTGTCTATAGCTATCTGAGCCTGTGTCTTTATATGAGACATGATAAGATCCTCCGTCGCAGGCTCGATGCCTCCGGTGTCTATCATCATGAACTGCCTTCCTGCCCATTCCGTCTCAAAATATATCCTGTCTCTTGTAACTCCGGGAGTATCCTCAACTATGGAGATCCTCTTTCCCGCGAGCTTGTTGAAAAATGTGCTCTTGCCGACATTTGGTCTGCCGACTATCGCAATAATTGGTTTTGCCATTTATAACTACCTCCTTCTTTTGAGGCTGCATTGTTTCATCACGGAAAACGACTTGTAATGAATCATTCAGTACTCCGAATTCCGTATTTAATTATATTTTATCGCAATTTAAAGAAAAACTATACCGTTATTTTGCAAATATATTAGGAGCAAATTTTAAATTACGTTATTTTCCAAACTAAGTGTATGTCAGCTTCCCAGAATATCCCGTACAAAAGCTCCGCCGTTATTCTCGTTCGGCGTAACCTTTACTCCGAGCTTCTCCGAGAATTCATCTATGCTCATATCATCAAGGAAAAGATCCCTTTCATGTCTGAGACTGCATTCCGGGATAAACAATTCCTCACCGAGCTCTCTGCCTTCAAGAGCTTCCAGCATATCCTGTCCCGTAAGAAGACCGGCAACAGTAACCGATCCGCCAAAAAACTTGTTTTTTGCACAATAAACATTGCACCTGAGCTTTGGATACCGTTCCATGATTTTTTCGGCACATTCCTTTATAAATCCGAAAGCCGCTTCGCCCGTAACCACCGAAACGCATCTTTCATTCTCAAGCTCAAAGCCATCCTCGGAAAGATATTCCAGCTCCTCGTCAACCTCATCGCCCATGGATCGGATCATTCCGACACCGTTTTCAAGCTGAGGATATTCCTCGTAGTATTCCTGATCGGGGATCTCACGTTCCGCTTTCAGATACCATTCATCCGATGCATATACAAGCCTTCTGCCTATATGTGCAAGATTCATGTCACCCTGAGCATTTATGATGTCAAGTACATCTATACTGTCCTCTTTTGTAAAAGGTTCAAGCGGATAAAGTCCGTCTCTGTGTCCTGTAAGTCCCGCAGGCACGACAGCGATGCTCTCAACATACGGATAGAAGCTGCAAAGATCCGAAAGAGTCTTCTTCAGCTCCTCCCCGTCATTAAGCCCCTTGCATAGTACTATCTGACAGTTCATCATTATCTCACCGTCACGAAATCTTTGGAGATACCGCAGCGATGTTCCCGAATTGGGATTCTTCATCATCCTGCACCGAAGCTCCGGATTTGTCGTATGCACAGAGATATTCACCGGTGAGATACGCATCTTTATTATCCTGTCCACTTCCTCATCGGAAAGATTTGTAAGAGTCACATAATTTCCGAAAAAGAAGGAAAGCCTTGAATCATCATCTTTAAAGTATATGCTCTCACGCATCCCGTGGGGGTTCTGATCTATAAAGCAGAATACGCACTTGTTCTTGCAGGAATGCTTCTTATCCATGAGATAAGTCTCAAACTCAAGTCCGATATCATCGTATTCATCTTTTTTCTTTATCGGGAATGTAAGTCTTTCACCGCCGCGCTCAACTTCCACGGTTATCTTTTTTTCCATGATATAGAATCTGTAGTCAAGAACATCCCGTATCTCATTTCCGCATACCGATATAAGCTCATCACCGATCATTATTCCGACTTTTTCTGCGTATGAGTTCTTTTCAATTCCGCAAATCTTTACCATTTTTGTCCCCCAAAAGCATTACTGTCACATTATCAAAAAATAAGAGAAGGAAACAGGGGTGCTGCTCCTTCTCGTATTTCAAGTATCATTTTCCAAAACGGAAATCTGATTTTTCAAAAGAAACTTACGCTTCCTTTGCTTCTTCAGCTACGGGAGCTGCTTCGGGCTTGGAGTAGTCCTTGCCTGCATATGTTCCGCAGTTCTTGCAAACTCTGTGTGTGAGAATGAACTCGCCGCACTTGGGACACTTTGCGATTCCGGGGATCGCTATCTTCCATACGTTATTACGTCTCTTATCTCTTCTTGCTTTGGAAACTTTCCTCTTCGGTACTGCCATGGTAGTTACCTCCTGTATATTGTGTTAATTTATTCAGATTTATTAATGCTCAATCGAATTTCAGATTTTTAAGGACCGCCAGCCTCGGGTCTATTTCCTTTTTATTGCAGTCGCATTCACCCTTGTTAAGGTTCTTGCCGCAGCTTCCGCAAAGACCCTTGCAATCTTCGCTGCACAGGAATCTTGTGGGGAAATTAAGGATAAACAGTGATCTTGCACACTCCATGATATCAAGTTCTGCACCGACCGTGGAGATGTAATCCTCGCTGTCATCGCTGACACGACTTTCGGTAAGTCCGTAAGTCTTTTCAAATCCGATGTATTCGCAAATAGTCTCAAGGCATCTTGCACATTCCGTTTCAATGTCGGCACCGACACTGATATAAAGCTCGGTATAGCCTTCATTCTTCTGTGTTCCCTGTGCACGCCCGACGACCTTTCCCGTAACCTTCACGGGAGAACGGAATATCACATCATCAAAGCCGTAATTCTCTTCGGGAAGATCGAAGTCTATCAAAAGCTCCGAAATCTCGCCGTTGTATACCGGCTTTACGCTTATCTTTCCATCCTTTATCTCAGCTGTCATTACTGACACGGATTACTGCTTACCTGTAAGCTTTGCGATTTCTTCAGCGAAGTTTTCTTCTCTCTTCTGGAGACCTTCGCCCTTCTTGTAGATAACGAAGCTCTTAACAGCACAAGCAACGCCTGCTTCCTTAGCAGCGGATGCAACGTACTTTTCAACTGTCATTGCTTCATCCTTAACATATTCCTGTTCAAGGAGACATACCTTGGAGTAGAACTTACCGATCTTACCCATAACGATGCCGTCAAGAACCTTTTCGGGCTTGCCTGCCATCTTGGGATCGTTCTTCATCTGTTCGAGGATGATGCCCTTTTCTTCGTCTACAACGCTTGCGGGAACTTCAGCTCTGTTAAGATACTCGGGTTCCATAGCAGCGATCTGAAGAGCAACGTTCTTGAGGATTGCATGAACGTCGTCATTGTCTGTTTCTGTTTCGCCTGTAACGATAACACCGATTGTGCCGCCGCCGTGAACGTAGGAGCTGGAGATACCGTCAACAACTACGAATCTTCTGATTGTAAGCTTTTCGCCGATCTTGAAGATCTGTTCCTTGAGAACTTCGTCAACTGTTCTGTCTTCGCCTGTAAACTTAGCAGCGAGAAGAGCATCAACATCAGCTACACCTGTTTCGATGATTGTCTTAAGAAGACCGTTTACGAATTCCTGGAATGCAGCATTCTTTGCAACAAAGTCTGTTTCGGAGTTAACTTCGATCATAGCTGTCTTTGTGCCTTCGGCGTAGATAGCTACAACACCTTCTGCAGCGATTCTGGAAGCCTTCTTATCAGCAACAGCCATACCCTTTTCACGAAGGAGCTTTATAGCCTCATCCATATCACCGTTTGCTTCTGTGAGTGCCTTCTTGCACTCCATCATGCCTATACCTGTCTTTGCGCGGAGTTCCGCAACGTCCTTAGCTGTGATTGCCATAATATTTTATCCTCCTGTTACATTATCTTTATTTGAAAATGTGTCGAAGTTTTGTGTGTAACACAAAATCTTCATTTTAAATTACCGCAGGTAATTTAAAGCTTATTCAGCGTCAAGCTCAGCTTCAGCAGCTTCCTTTTCAGCAACCATTTCATCTGTCTGTTCGCCCTGTCTGCCTTCGAGAACTGCGTCTGCCATAACAGAGAGGATGAGCTTGATACCACGGATAGCGTCGTCGTTTCCGGGGATTACATAGTCAACTTCATCGGGGTCGCAGTTTGTATCAACGATAGCAACTACCGGGATACCGAGCTTCTTAGCTTCAGCAACTGCGTTCTTTTCCTTCTTGGGGTCAACAATGAACATAGCGGCAGGGATGCCGCCCATATTCTTGATACCGCCGAGGTTTCTTTCGAGATCGTTGATCTCCTTAACGAGGGAGATAACTTCCTTC
>SVQR01000010.1 GCA_015065225.1 Oscillospiraceae bacterium
GATGCAGTTCTGCATTTCTACACAACGCTCAATATCAATGCAGGTCCTACCACCTTTGAAAACTTTGAACTTCATCCCGCAACAACCAACGGAACAGTCGATGATACATCCGACGATGGTCACGGAACATGGTATATGACAGGCTCTGAAAACACGGTGTTTGGTGAAGGCTTCAAGATCAAATGGGTAAACCAGAACAGCGGAAGTCCGAGAATATACTACAGAACATACATGAGCGAAGACTTCACGAAGAATACCAATACCGAACACAGGACTGTATTCGCAAGCAGCAGTGCTTCCTTTGTAGCTGCCGGCATCGGTGGATACAGAGATACCTTTGGCAAGCCCGATTCAGATGTTCCCGCTCTTGTTGAAACTGTATTTGACGGTCTTTTCCTTTACGAAACTATCAATGCCGGATTTACCGATCCAGCCGATTACCAGAACAGAGTCTACGGTAATGTAAACATTCATGTAAACGGCGGAAATTTCTATAAAAAGCAGGTAAAGCTTCTAAATATAAACGAAACCAACTACCATACCGGAAGAACAACGGTAATATTCAACAACGGTATGAACGATGCAAATGACTGGACAATAGCTGCAGGTGTTGACTACGTTGTAAACAGTGTTGCCGGAGGAACGGTAGAAATAAAAACTCAAGCTCCTTTCGGAGGTACACCCGTATTCAAGCTCACACCAAAGGAAGCAGGTAAAGTTCCCTGCATTGACGGACTTATCGCTGTTTCCGAAAACGATGACGGAGAATTTCTTTATACACCCGAAATTCCTGGAACAAGCACAGATAAGGTAACAACCGACAATCCCGAGGGTACTGTTACCGAAACAATTAATGTCACATGGATCGACAAGCCGGAGGAAACGGTTGAGCCGCAGGTATATACAATAAACGGCAAGCCCTCGGTATTTATTTCCGACACAGCGGTAATAAACGACAACGGCATGACATACGGTGCATATCCGGGACTTAAAGAGGCATTTGCGGCATTGGGTTCCGACGGTGGTGTAATATACGTCTACGGAACGGTACATGACAGCACGAGAACAGACCTCGGAAGAGTTGCAATTGACGGAAAAACCGCAAGAGAGCACGTTCTTATCCGAGGCTGGACAAGCGATGCGGTTCTGCATTTCTACACAACGCTCAATATCAATGCAGGTCCTACCACCTTTGAAAACTTTGAACTTCATCCCGCAACAACCAACGGAACAGTTGATGACACCTCTGACGATGGTCACGGAACATGGTATATGACAGGATCGGAAAACACGGTGTTCGGTGAAGGCTTAAAGATAAAATGGGTAAACCAGAACAATGGAAGTCCGAGAATATATTACAGAACATACATGAGCGAAGACTTTACAAGAAACACCAACACCATACACAGGACTGTATTCGCATCCAAGGATGCCTCGATTTTAGTTGCAAGTATCGGAGGTTACAGAGATTCCTTCGGCAGTGCAAGCTCAGACGTACCTGCTCTTGCGGAAATAGTATTTGACAACGGTTTCCTTTATAGTGCTATCAATGCGGGATTTTCCGATGCGGCGGATTATATGAACAGGGTCTACGGTAACGTAAACATTTATGTAAACGGCGGAAGCTTCTATACTAAAAAAGTAAACCTTTCAAGTATAAATGCAACCAACTATCATACGGGAAGAACAACGGTAATATTCAACAACGGTATGAATACCGGCTGGACGATTGCTCCCGGTGTTGACTACGTTGTAAACAGTGCTGTGGGAGGAAAGGTAGAAATATACGAACAGGCTCCCTTCGGCGGTGCTCCCACATTCAAATTCATTCCCGAAAACGAAGGTTATACAGCTCTTATCAACGGCGAAATAATTCTTGAGATGGATGAAGTCGAAGGAAGTTTCTTCTACACACCGGATATCCCTCTTGAAAATGACTCTTTGATAACTACAGACAATCCCGAAGGAACTGTTACCGAAGTTTTGGATGTCGAGTGGATAGAGATTCCCGACACCTGCATTGTATCCTTTGATGCAAACGGCGGAAGCGGAAATGTTCCGGAAAGCATCGAGTGTAACCGTGGTGAGGTATACACATTGCCCGATATTGATGAAGTTGACCTTACCATGAAGGATTCGGCATTCCTCGGATGGAACACGGAAAAGTATGCCGACAAGGCACTTGCAAGCATTAAAGTACCCGATAGTGAAGCTGTTACTCTTTATGCGGTATGGCAGCACAACGGAGTAAAACTCTCGGAGGATCAGGATATTTCCGACAAGGGCATTGGCGGTATCAGAGTTTCGACGGTTGACAAAAGCGAATTTGAATCAAATGAGGCTGTAGCATCAGCTGTTGCGGCACTTGAAAATGAGCCTTTGAATATCGCAGGCTTTGAAGCGGTATATGCATTTGACATAAAGGTCTTTGACATCGGTGAAAATGAGATATCTTCTTTTGATGAACTGAACTTTGAGATAGCTACTGATGTACTTCCCACCATTTCCGTCGGAGAATGTTATGTCATATACAGGGAAGATAGCTTTGTTCCTTTCACGATGAATACAGACTACCTTGCTTTCGGTGACACGGAATGCGGAACTTATACCGTTGCAGTGATGAATGCAAAGACGGCAAACTATGCCTATAAGACTCTCTCATACAACAAAGCAAGCGGTGAATATGTTCTTGCCCTTTATTTTGACGGAGCAGATGCCTCCTACGGTACATTCGGACTCGCCTTTGATACCGAAAGACTTGAATTTGTTTCCTTTACGGCTTCGGAAAATGTTATCCTCACAGGAGAGGATACGGGTTTCGGAACATATCTTTGTGATGGCGGCATATACAGAAATACATGGGAAGCGGCAAACGGAAGCTATATAAATGCCGCAGATACACCTGTCGAAATAGGCAGACTCGTCTTTGCCGCAAAGAGTGCGATAACGGAAACAAGCGGACTTTTCGCAAAGGCTGTATTTTCGGATGCGGAAACAGTTCTTCCCGAAGGCGTTGCGAAAACCGTTTATGACACCGATGAGAATGTTTATCTGTATGCTCCTATGATACCCAGTGCATATGTATACTGTCAGCCGACAACGGAAGTATTCGAGCTTGAAATTATTCAGACAGAATCAAAATTCGGTGCAAAGATTATAACCGAGCGTGAATACGGAAAGGAATCGGCAAACTATGCGATCATCACGATTCTTTCCGATGATAATGCAGTTCTTTCCCTCTCTGAGGATGAACTGACCGTAACCGAATCGGAAAGCGGAAAGGCAGTGCTTGAGATATCATCCGAGCTTACGCCCGGCGAATATACTCTCAGGATTCAAAAGAACGGCTATCTCACATACACAACGGAATTTACCGTTGATACAGCCGGGATGACGTTGCCGGATATCACACTTATAGGCGGAGATATCAAGGGAAGCACCGAGGAAATATGCGGAGACGGTACGGTTGACATAGATGACTTCATAAGAGTTCTGAGAGGCTTCTCACACGATGCAGCTTCCGAGGTAAGAACGGCAGTTGATCTCAATGAGGACGGAAGTGTCAATGTAACGGATATTGCGATAGTTAAGAAGAATTTCGGAAAAAGCTCGGTCGGTCAATGAAGCCCTATTGAAAGGACAGAACTGAGTATAAGTTAAATCTTAAATAAGAATTAAGGTCCGCTTCTCTTATCGGGAGGCGGATTTTCTTACGTATATCTGTAATTCTTTGTCTCGGCATCTTTGTGTTTCTCTGATATCGTAATAACAACGGATCTTGTCATATAGCAAAAGGTATGTCCGCATAAAAAACGGGATAGAATTCTGTTTTGAATTTTGTGCAAAAAGGATAGGGGAGCGTGAAATTATGCTCTGTCAAGGTGAGTTACATAATGTCTGTTTTCTCAATGCCGGAATTTCGTGTATTCGGATAAATGTCTGTTGCCATGCTTTCCACGCAACACCTTGCTTACACAAGCAACAAAATGCATCATACGTTAAAATGTGATATAATTAACAAATATTATTGACAACAAAAATGTTTTATGGTATTCTATTGGTGTTCTCAACAAGCAAAAAAGAAAGGACAACCGACATGAAAAGAAGAAAATTCCTGTCATTGATACTGACCTTTGCACTTATGCTTACGGCAGTAAGCTGTTTTACATTTTCCGCAAATGCTGCCTACAGCTATTCCGGCTCGGTAATCTACCTCTCGGATAACGGTGACGACACAAAGGACGGCAAAACTGTTGAAAATGCGGTCAAAACTCTCCCGAAGGCTCTTGAACTCGTGAATGCCGGCGGTACTGTTGTGATCACCGACGTGTTTACCCATACCGGTGGCAACATTACCAAGAAGTGTACCATCGCGGGATATAATGCCGATTCAAGGCTTGACCTCAAGTATTGGTCACTGATCCTTTCGGCAAATACTACCTTCGATAATATTACCATCAACGCCTGCATCCCGAACGTTTTTGTCCTCGCTTACGGAAATGAGCTTGTTTTCGGTGATAATGTCACCTGTACCAAGAACGACGGTGTACTCAACTATATTAGCGTCAGAGGCGGCGGAGACGGCGACTACGACTTCAAGAAGGATGCGAAAATCGTCGTAAAAAGCGGTACTTACAACGCCATCCACGGCGGTACCAGGATCGGCGATATGCTCGGTAATACAAGTATTACGATCTATTCGGGCGTTACCGTATATGGCGCGGTAAACCCCGGCAACAATTACAACGAGGAATCCGCCGTTGCAGGCAATGCAGTTGTAAAGCTTGTCGGCGACAACATCAAGATCGGCTCTATCGCAAAGCATCCGTCCGTAAAGGGCGACACTATCATGGATCTCTCGGAGTATACCGGAGAGATCGACAAGAGATGGAATTTTGACGGTATGAAGATCATAAATTACGGCGAGGAGGTACCCGCAGAGCTCGAGAAGGAAAACAAGCTTGCGGCGTACTCGGGCATTCCGGGAAAAGAAAACAGTGTATATCTTTCTGACAACGGTACAGATGAGAACGACGGTAAAACACCTGCAACCTCTGTTCGTACCCTCGATAAGGCAGTCTCGCTCGTTCCCAACGGCGGTAGTATCGTCGTAACAGACATTTACTCACACTACGTTGCAACAACTATCAAGAAGAACTGTACCGTTGAGGGATTTATGCAGGATTCGGTTTTCGACTTCAATGTATGGAATCTCTACCTCGGTGCGCCGGTCACCTTCGATAACATTACCCTTAATGCTTCTGTTCCAAGTGCGTTTATTCTTGCAAACGGCAATGAGCTTACGATCGGCAAGAGCGTAATGTGTACAAAGACTCCCGGAGTAGGAAACTTCCTCTCGATAAGAGGTGGCGGTGAGGGAAACACCAGGATAGAAAAAGACACCAGAATAAACATATACAGCGGTACGTGGACGTCGATCTACGGCGGTTCCCGTATCGGAAACATTGACGGCAACTCCTTCATTACGATCCACGACGGCGTAGTCGTAAACGGCAGAGTAACCTCCGGTAATAATTACGAAGGTGAGTCGCAGGTTACCGGCTCGGGTGTTGTAAAGCTTATTGGTAAGAACATCAGTATCGGACAGCTTGACAAGCACAAGTCTGTTGTCGGAGAGAGCTATATCGATCTGTCCGAATACAGTGGTGAGATCTCCCCGGCGTGGAATTTCGAGGGAACTGTAGTTATCCATCAGGGCGAAAAGCTTCCCGAGGCCATCGAAAGTGTATACCTTAAAAAGCCTCTCCGCTACGACCTTTCCGCAGAGAAGAATCTCGTATATGTTTCGGACAGCGGAAGCGACGAAAACGATGGCAGAAGCGAGGAAAAGCCCCTTCTGACGCTTGCAGCCGCAATGAATGCTCTCGGCGAAAACGGAGGTACAGTTGCTGTCGTAGGCGACTTTGCCCATAAGGACAAGACCTTTTTGGCAAAAGCTCCCATAAAGCTTACTTCCGTTGATTCCCACTCAAGATTTATACTCGGCGTATGGAGCATTCAGGTAAACAAAGGCATCGAAATAGATAATCTCCATCTGTATCTTGCGGCGGATTATACTTTCCTCCTCCATTACGGAAGTCCCGTTCATATTGGCAAAAACGTAAAATGTGAGCGTGCACAGGGACTTAACAGCGATCTCTGTATCCGTGCCGCAGAAAGCGGAAACTACAACTCCGATGTTAATATAACCATCGAAAGCGGTACATTCGCAACTGTCTATACAGGCTCGAAACAGGGTAATATCAGAGGCAATTCCACAGTAAATATCAGCAATGCCAAAGTAAAACGTATCGTATTCGGCAATGACGGCTCAAACGGCGTTTACAACGGCGGCGTCGAGGGTGCGACTGTCGTAACCCTTTCCGGAAATGCCAAGGTCGATGATATTATCATTCAGGGCACCAATGGCGGAAGCCTTATTCTCGATATCTCTAAGCTTGAGGGTGACAAGCCGAACGTCTCAAGTGACATTATGCTTATTTCAGATTCCTCCGACGGCAGAAAGCTCTATTCATACGTCAACGCAAAGTTCATTTCGGGCTATCCGGACAACACCTTCAAGCCCGACTCAAATATGAAGATATGTGAAGCAATAACGGTAGTTTCCAAGGTCGGAGGTTTCGGCTCACATTATAAGTCCGAGGGTGCGTCAAAGTTTGTTGATGTAGCAGAATCGGACTGGTTCTATCCGAACGTAAAATACCTTGAGGATAAGGGACTTCTTGATTTCTTCGGTACGAACCTTCGTCCCAACGATCCGATCACAAGAGCCGAATTCGTAGTGCTTCTCGCAGGCTTCGGCATAAAGAACGACAAAGTCGGGATAACCTTTACCGATGTGAAGGCAGGCGATCTTCACAGTGAGGAAATCTTCGCTGCAGCGGCATTGGGACTTGTAAACGGCTATCCGGACGGTTCCTTCGGCCCATCCAAGACGATCACGAGAGCCGAGGTCGTAACGGTTATAAACAGACTTCTCGAGAGAAACGCCGTTGCCGCAAACATCGACAGGATCGCTTCCTTTGACGATATTGCCGACCATTGGGCAAAGTATAATATAGTTGCAGCGGCAAGCGAGAAGACCGTTGATGAAAAACTTATCTGGTATACCGGCGACGCAATTATCGTAAGAACCCCCGAGGAGCTGAAAGAGACCGATACAGGACTCACCGCAAAATACCTTGAGGGACTGGATACGACAGATGGCGAGAGCGCAGCACAGAAGCTCGAGGAGCTGAAGGAGCAGAGGATTGCCGAGATCAGAGCGACAAAGACCGATGTCAGCGTTAAGGGCGTAAGCTACTATGTTTCGGCAGAGGGAAACGACTTGAACGACGGTAAGACACCGGAGACTGCATGGAAGACACTATCAAAGGTATCCTCAGCAAACCTTTCCGAGGGCGATGGTGTATTCTTCCGCCGCGGAGATATTTTCAGAGGTACCGTAACCGCAAAGGCGGGCGTAACCTATTCTGCATACGGCGAGGGCGAAAAACCTCGTCTCTACGGTTCGCTCCGCGACTATTCCGAGTCTGCGTTCTGGGACAAGACCGATAAGGAAAACGTCTACGTTTCGAAGGAAAAATTCTCGGACGACGTGGGACTTATCGTATTCGACGGCGGCAAGAATCACACGATCAAGAAGATCATCGGTGTAGCAGGCTTCGACGGAACACTCAAGTCAGACCTCGAGTTCTACCACAATACCGAGGATTACAAGCTTTATCTCTATTCGACGAGCGACCCCAATACACGCTATACCTCCACCGAGATCGGCGAGGGCAAAAACCTGATTTCGGGTGTAGGTCACGATGTTACGATCGATAATCTTTGCATTATGTACACAGGTGCACACGGTGTCGGCTTCGGCGACGGAACGAGGGGACTGACGGTCCGGAACTGCGAATTCGGCTGGATAGGCGGCATGATCCAGCATGATACGACAAGATTCGGTAACGCTGTTGAGGTATACCTTTCAACAACCGATTATACCGTAACCAACTGCTACATATATGAGGTCTATGATGCGGGTATAACCCACCAGTTCTTCCAGGAAAGAGATACCTTTGTCGGAATGGAAAACATCGAGTATTCGAAGAACGTCATCGAACGCTGTACATATGCGATCGAATACGTAAACTCCCAGCCCGAACAGCTCGGCAATATGAAGAATGTCCGCATCTTTGGTAACATACTTGCAGGATCCGGAGAAGGTTTCGGAAAGCAGAGACCGGACAGGCAGGATGCTGTTATCAAGGGCTGGACACATACAAACAGGAGTGAGGGCTTTATTATTTCGGACAATATCATAAGCTCCGGTGAGGGCGCAGCTCTTGTTCAGCTCGGTGTCGGAAGAATGTCCTATATGCCGGAGGTTGCAAACAACGTCTTTATCGCAAAGACAGGCACGAAGTTCGGTAACTACGGCAAGAACCCTGCACCGGTCGTTATATACAATAAGGCGTTAACTGACCTTACGGTCGGACTTTCCGATAACACCTTCATCTTTAAGTAAAAATCTCCCCGACTGCAAATTTCCTTGCTAAGTCGGGGATCGCTTTTGGCGGTTGTTATTGAGCCTTGTAAGAAAAAGTTTTTATGCTTTCGAATATTCTGCCTTATTATACCACATTCTTTTTTTCGTTCACATTGATGTAACAATGATGCTGTAGAATATTGATAAGAAGCTATCCAAAATAATACAATGAAGGGAAACTCCCTTTATTGAAAAGGAGAATAAGGAAATGAAAAGAATTCTAAGTGCAGTTTTATGCTTTTGTATGCTGGTGTGCACGCTGACAGTTACTGTCGGAGCAGCGACGGTTGTAAATATTTTCAACCTCACCGTAACAGCACCGGTTGTCGGACAAAAGCCTTCCAATACCGCTTCGCTTCCCACTACTGCAAGTACATATGTGGTATCGGTAAGATGGGAAGGTGAATTTGATGATGAAGGCAGATTCATGGCGGGGAAGGATTATACCGTTTATGCGACGGTCAGAGTCAAGGAAGGTCTTGACAAGACCATAAAATTTGTAAGTGCCTCCACCATCAAGGTGAACGGACAGCTTGCAAATCTCGGTGATTTCTCATCGGATAAGAAGCAGGCTGTATTGTCATATACCTTCAGAACTCCCGGCGCAAGCACGGGCGGTACTTCTTCGTCAAGTACTAAGCCTCAGACAAATGGTATCGCATTTGAGGATATGTCTGTCAGTGCTTACGAATGGGAAGTTGTTCGACTCTGTAATATCGAGCGTGCAAAGGAAGGTCTTCCGTCATTGGCGGTGCTTCCCGCACTTCAGGATGCCTGTGATATCCGTGAGAAGGAGCTTGAGATATCATACTCGCATACAAGACCGAATGGTGCAAGCTGCGAAACGGTAATTCCCGGAGAGATCCCGTGGACAATTGCATCGGAAAACATTGCCAAGGGACAGACTGATCCCGAAATGGTAGTTAAGGGATGGATGAACAGTACCGGACACCGTAAGAACATTCTTAATGCGGAACACGGTTATATAGGTGTCGGATATTCCTCTGCAAGCAATTGCTGGGTACAGTTGTTTATAGACAGAAAAGATATCAAGAGCTGTACCGTAAACACTACCGAGAGAGAATTTACTCCCGAAGAAATAAAGGATGTAGTACTTACTCTCAAGTCAACCGACGGATATACTTCGTTTATGCCCGTGTCCTTTGAAGCTATGACACTTTTCGACGGTAAATACCGCCCCCGTATGATAGTATCATCGGGACTTCCCGCATTTGTAAAGAAGGAAGAAGCGGCAGTACAGCCGGAAACACCGGTTACTCCCGTAACTCCCGAAGTAACGCCCGAACAGCCGACAGAACCCGTTCCGCCGACACCCGTCGAAACAATGTCGCTGTTTGACAGATTCATCCCGACGGCACAGGTATACGGTGTTATAGATGTATATATGTATGACTGCAAAGAAGGTAAGACTGTTAAACTTCTGCCTTATACACAGTATTACAGTGCGGACAAGAATGCGGATCATCCCAATTACGACTACGAAAAGCGTTCCGAGCATAAGGACGGCTTTATCAAGGTAAGATATGTCGGAAGATTCGGCGAGGTGGATAAGAATCTCATACTTGATTATCTCGGTATCTGTACCGAGACCGAATATGATGAGATAATAAATGGCAAGGAACGCTCCTCGACATATGAACTTCCTTATACCATAACAAAGGAAACGATAATAGTTGCGCTTGATCTGTATGACAAGAATAAAAATCTCGTTTGCACACTTACTCCCGCAAATATAATCTATTCCGCAAACGACAAGGGTGAGTTCCTTACATATTCATGCAAGAATAACCGTTATATCGGATCTTATCTTTTCACCTTCAACGATGCTGTCTTCAAACTTGACGAAGATATCACAAGAAACAAAACAGGCAAGCACATAAGCTTCGTCAACAAGTACATAATGCTTGAGGATCTTGATATCGTTAAGGGATTTATGAACGGTGGAATACTTGCTTCAAATGAAGAAAAGTATAAGTTCATAGAGCAGCCCACACTTACGGGTACTTCTCAGTACAACACCAACAATATCATCAGCGACAAGGAGTTCATCACTCCCGATAACACCTATTATTTTGTAGGTCCCGGTCCGGATGTTGATCCCGTTGTCAAGGTGACTCTTAAAAATGTAACGGATTATACGGCTTACCGTTATACGGAAGGGTATAAAAGGTTCCGTAATATACTCACATCCGACGGTACTCTTCATGCGGTCTCGGAGGATGGTGAATACAAGGTCATTGCGACCAACATAAAGAAGGGTGGAAAATATCATTATCTTACAAATGACGGAAATGTCGTTGAGATAGTGACGGGTAAGGTCATAGCGACAGACTGCCGTGACTTTGAGGAATCCTTCATAGATACCGTTGTCGGCGTACTCAAAAATGACAATTCCTTCTGGCTTGGACATTCCTACAGAGGCGATGCCAAATCATATGAGCAGGGACTTACAAAGCTCAAGGAAAATGTCAAGATGATACTTCCCGATGCCATAATAGATTCCAAAAATACGCTCTACCGCTGGCGTGAGGATACCGTCAAGGGCGGTATGGATGAGAATGCATGGTCCATGGGACAGTTTGTGACGTATGATTCGTACGTTTTAAAGCTTGAAATGGTATGTTCGGATGTAGTCAGAGTATTCACGGATGAACTTCTCTCAAAGGTTGATGCACTTCAGGGCTCGGAAATATACAAGCAGAGACTGACATCCTTTGCGGTCACAGAAAACGGTGATCTTTACGGATATTCGCTGTGGCACGACGAAATGCTTGCCTCAAAGCTCGGAATGGTGGAAAAAATCTTCCCGATGCACGAGTCTGATTATGACGGTAACTTTATAGGTATCCTTGTTGAGGGAAAACCCACTCCTTATGCCATCATGTGCAGATACTGTGACAAAAACACATACAGGCTGGCACAGGTCTATGACGGTGTGACAGGAGAATATCCCGTATTTACGTCTGTAACGCGAGGTGGCTTCCGTGGAACTGACGGAACTGTATATTCCCTTGATTCGGACGGTATTGCCATTGAAAAGGACCTGCGTGTATATGCAGACAGAAACCTTCACGCAGATCTGGGAGCTATGCACAGAGGTACATCCTCCTACAGAGCATTCTCCTACGAAGGAAAGACTGCAAAAATGCTTCTTCCCTCTGTTGCGGCTTGGGCATATGACAGTAAAGGAATCATACTTCTCGAACGTACCGACGGCTCGATGTGGGCAGGCAGTATCATCAATCTTGATTTCAATACGGAACTTGTGGCACGTCTTGACGGTTATTCAAACTCCAATGCAATTCAGATAACACAGCCGACAACGGCAAAGGTTGGTCCGGAATACATTACCATTCCGAAAGATATGCCGACGGGTGTGGAAGTAAAGCCTGCTTTCACGGATGTTGCCGATGATGCCTATTATGCTGCTCCCGTCGCTTGGGCAGTGGATAAGGCTATAACCAACGGTACGAGCGCTACGACATTCTCGCCCGACAATACATGTACAAGAGCACAGATACTCACGTTCCTGTGGCGTGCTGTCGGCTCACCGATATCGGTAAAGGAAAATCCCTTCACGGATGTAAGAAAGTCGGACTACTATTACAATGCGGCAATCTGGGCGCATGCAATAGGAATAATATCCGGCACAACATTCGGCGGAGATACACCTTGTACAAGAGAAGAAACGGTAGTATACCTGTGGAAAAATGCGGGATCACCTTCCGTATCTTCCAAGGGAACGAGCTTTACCGATGTAAAACCCGGTACTGAATGCGAAACTGCGGTAAAGTGGGCTCTTGAAAAGGGAGTTACAAGCGGCACATCGGCAACGACATTCTCACCGGAAGCTACTTGTACAAGAGGACAGATCGTTACGTTCCTTTATCGTGCGTTGAAGCGGTGATCGTTTCGTAAAAAAGTATAATTGAAAGTATAATATAAAGTGAGGACATCAATCATTGGTATCCTCACTTAAATTTTATAGTATCGCAGGAAACAGTCAACTGTGTTTTCTCTGCTTTACAGTTATTCTTTTTAAATGTAAAGATCAACGCGTCAAAATGAGCAGATGTGGTATATTTCCATGCAACAGGCCATGCAAACATCAGGATCGGAAACGGTGAGAAGAGAAGACAGATCAATGACCTATAAAAAAATAAAACGGGCAAATTGCCCGCTTATCTTTGATTCTTTATTTAAACTGTCAACGAAGTCTGCTCCTGCGCCTGCAAATATTTCATGGTGTGTTTTTCGATAAAAACCTCGCATTCTTCCTGAGGAAGTGCTTTGGTATAGTACCAACCCTGAATATAATCACAGTTGGATTGCGACACCAGCGTGTTCTGCTCTTCCGTCTCCACTCCCTCACAGATGACTGGCATATCCAGATTGTGAGCAAGCGCGATGATACCCGAAAACAGATCCCTGCCGCGCTTTGTACCTGTCTTGAGCAGTATATCACGCTCTATCTTGACAACATCTATCGGATAATCGCAAAGGTTGGCAAGTGCCGTATAACCGCTTCCGAGATCGTCCAGATATATCTTGAGGCCGAGCTTCTTGCAGAGCTTGACATTCTTCTTTATGGACTCCTTGTCCTTTTCTATCGCATCTTCGGTTATTTCTATTGCAAGTTTTGATCTGTCAAAGCTATAGGATTCCAGGATGGTTTTGAACTTGTCGATGCAATCATCCTCAGAGAGCGTGATCCTTGTAAAATTGCAGGAGATGGAAATATTGCTGTACTCTGTATCCTTCCATTTTTCAAGCTGTCGGCAGACATGCTCAAACATATAAAAGTCATGCTTGCTGATAAGTCCCGAATTCTCCATGCATACGATATAGTGTCCCGGTCCGAGGAGACCTTTCTGTGGATTATCCCATCTTGAAAGTGCTTCCGCAGAAACCAGCTTTTTTGTTTTTGTATCAACGACAAACTGAAGATACATCTTGAATTCATTATTTTCAATGCCCTTCAGGATGCTTTCTTTATGTTCTTCCTCTTCGCGGTCAACATTGGAAATGTGATCCTGATCATCGGTATTATTTGAGGGTTCTTCCGCAGTGTCGGCCTTCATTCTTCTGATACGGAGAAGTAAGGAAATTACAAAACCGGATTGGATCAAAAACGCAAGCAGAAGTATAATGATAAATATTTTCATTCTCTGCGCTGCCTCCTTGCATAAATTTATATTAAAGGAATATACTTTTTCGGGAGTGTTTATTTTTTGATGCTTTTTACGGTGGAAGATATTATATATTTGGGTCTTCCTTTGATCTCTTCATATATACGCGCTATATAGTATCCTATGATTCCGAGGCTTATCATAATAATGCTTCCTATGAAGATGGTTATGATTATAACGGTAGGAATACCTTCAAGAGATCTTCCGGTTATTTTATCAACGATAGTCCATATGCCCAATACAGCCGATATTATAAGCATTATAACTCCGAGAGCCGTTACTATCTGCATCGGTGCGGTAGTATATGAGGAGATATTTGAAACGGCATATTTCAAGAGAGACCACGTTGACCACTTTGATTCGCCGCCAAATCGCTCGGCAACATCATATTCGACATAAGTTTTGTTATATCCCACCCAGTAGGAGAGAGCTCTGAAAAAGCCTCTTTCCGGCATCTTGTTGATAACGTCAACGACTTTCCTGTCAAGAAGTTTGAAATCAGATGAATTCTCCATATCAAATCCCGCCACACGGCTGATAACAAAATAGAAAAACTTTGCGCCGATACCATGCAGTATCTTTTTATCTTCGCGACGGCTCTTTATGCCTTCAACGATCTCGTATCCTTGTTCCCATAAGCGGTACATTTCAACTATTTTTTCCGGAGGATGCTGAAGATCACAGTCAATGACAACAGCGCAATCGCCGCTTGCTGCCGCAAGACCTGCGGATATGGCAGATTCTTTTCCGAAATTCCTTGAGAAGTTCAGACCTGTAACATTTTCTTTTTCTGTTGACAGCTCCGTTATTATTTTGAATGTTGCATCTTTGGATCCGTCATTCACGAATATAAACTCGCTGTCTATGTTGTTTGCCGAAAGCAGAGAATATATCGCATCATAAGCGGGTCTTATACACATTTCCTCGTTGTAGGCGGGAATGATTACCGATATCATAAAATCACCTTACTGTTTCTTTAATAATGCTTCCAGACGTGCGACCGGCATGGGACGGTAGAAATAATAGCCCTGGAGCATATCACATCCCGCTTCCACAACCGTATTCCGATGTTCTTCCGTTTCTACACCTTCACACAAGGTCTTGAATCCCAGATCGTGAGCTGTTCTAATGATATTTTTCAGTATCACAAGTCCGGCATCCGTGAGCGCATTCTGTGTTATCGTCTTGTCTATTTTTACGATGTTTATGTCAAAATCCGTTAGATCCCCAAAGCCTGTATATCCGCTTCCGAAATCATCCAAAAGGATCATTATGCCCTTTTCTTTAATGCGTGAAAGATTGGCAGTCATTATGGATCTTTCTTCATCATTAATGCTCTTGTCCTCAAGTATCTCAACTGCGATGCAGGAATAATCTATACCATATTTTTCTATGATATCTATTATGCTGTCCGCAAACTTATCGTCACAGAGAGTATACCGTGAAAAATTGATGGTATACACATATCTGATCCTTTTTTCTCTGTCTGCGGCGATCCATTTGCAGTTTTTTTCGAATATGTAATAATCAAATTTTCCGTTAAGTCCGACATTATTCACGGCAGAAAGGAAATGGCGGGGAGATAAAATACCTTCAGTCGACGAATTAAGGCGTGCCAGGACCTCTGCACCTATTATCTTATTTGTTTGAGCATCAAGTATCGGCTGATATTCAAGAAAGAATCTGTTATTATCTATCTCATTGTTGATAGAGTTCTCTATATGTATCTTTCTTTCGAATGCCCTTCCGTTGGAGTTATCCCACTGGCAATGCGGGATATTCTTATTCTCTGCGATGCTGCATGCTTGCTTTGCTCTTGACAGAGCTGATTTGAAGGATACGTCTGTCGAACCTGTGACATGGTATCCGAAATTCATGTGTACGACGTTGACGGCACCGTGTCTTTCGAATACCTTGTTTATTGTCTCACAGCACTTATCTATGCATTGAGTTGTCTTATCCGCATCAAGTCCCAACAGGATAACAAAGCTTTCTTCATCGTATATCGACATCTCGCCGTTTGCTGTTATACAAAAGTGGTTGAATAATATTCTTTTGATCTGCTCATACATTCTTGAAGCCTTTGACTCGGGGTAAAGTCTTTTCATATTGTCAAGAGATAATGATATATACACGATTGAGCAGCTCTTTCCTGCAGAGACCGCTTTTTTGAAATTGTTTTCAATCCTACCGAGACTGCAAAAACTCTTTTCGACGGAATCTTTGGTGGTTCTTACTGATTTTAGCGTAAAATACAGACCGATAAGTCCCATCAAAATAATGATCATTGCGAGTATGGTTATGATAATATAAGGGTATTCAAATAGATTCATTCTTTAAACTCCTGCCCTTTATTTTTCAAAGATCGGATATTCATTTGTTCCGGATGTCTTTTTAAGTCCGAGTGTTGCTGCAGCTTTTCTGCACTTTTTAATGTCGTTTTTTGCCGCTTTTTTTCTTCGTAGGATCTCTTTTGCAAGGAAGAACGGATTAAACTTCAGCATTGCCTTAATAACATCCGACTTTGAAACACCTTTTCTTTTATATTCCGCCAGTATTTCAAGAAGTGCATAGTTTACGGCATTCTTTTTGAAATTTCCGGTATTTGTGCTTCTCAGCCATTTTGCGTACTCAAGATACTTGTTGATGCTTGCGTTTTCCTTGAAATAGATATTGTCGATATAAAATCTCTGCATTTCTTCACTCATCTCACGCAGAAGAGTATTGTAGTATCTGTTCTGGATCCTGAGTACTTCCGTATGCTGCCTCTCAAGTGTTGTACTTGTGATCTGCTTGTCATGGAGCCTGTATATAAGGAGACACTCCGGAAGGATCTCGATCTTTTGACCGCCCATAACCATCCTTGTCCACAATTCAAGATCCTCTGTACAGGTAAGAGTTGTGTCATAATTGAGTTCTTTCATGACTTCGGCTTTGGCTATAACACCGGGATGCAGTATAGGATTTGCTACAAGCAGCATTGCTTTAAGTGAATCGTTATCACATCTGCCGCCCGCACCGCCTGAAGCATATACTCCGTTCTTTAAGGTCAGAAATCTGCAGGATGATAGTGCCACATCGCTGTTTTTTTCCATGAATCCGTATTGCTTTTCAAGTCTTTCAGGGAGACAGATATCATCTGCATCCATTCTTGCAATATATTTACCGCAGGCAAGAGATACAGCTTTGTTGAGTGAGGTCGGAAGCTTCAGATTTACTTCATTTGTATGAACCTTTATTCTTTCATCCTTGTGGGAAAGACCGGCGAGTATATCGGCTGTCGAATCGGTCGAACAGTCGTTTATTACTATCAGCTCCCAGTTTTGAAATGTCTGGTTTCTGACACTTTCTATCGCTTCTTCAAGATACGCTTCGCCGTTATACACACTCATAATCACCGAGATATCCGGCTTCATAAGCTGTTTCACCCTTTCTTGAGTACTCTTTTGAGTTTTTTGCAAAAAACAAGGAATTTGAATGCTGCTTTATACTGTTTCTTTTTCATAAGGGATATTGTTATCCTGCTTTTGGGGGAGATGCTCTTAAATCTTGCGCGCTTTATCATTTCGGCGTGCAATGAGCCTTCAATACTGTCACAGAGAGCTTTTACACTGTTGAAATGCTCACCCTCCGCTGCAGCTGCAAGTATCGCAAAGCACATAAAACAGGAGTAACGGAAGATCTGTTCATCAAAGTCAGGTATCTTTCCGATATCGTTTTTGCTTATTTCGGTTATAACATTTTCTACGAGAGATATCTGCTTCGTGTTGAACTCTTTTGATAAAGAATCATCTCTCACGGAATACAGATAAGCTTCTTTTTTACTAATGTAAACACTCTTTGCCTGAAGATAGCAGGGGAGGACACAGCAAAGATCTTCACCAAGTGATATCTTTTCGCTCACATTCAGCTGATGCGGTGTCAGAAGCTCTCTTTTTATCGCTTTGCCGGAAAGATAATAGGATACATGATTCATATTCTCATCCATCAGCAGTCTCGGATAAATGAATTTTTCAATGTCAGCCGCTGTATAAAGACGTTCATCCAGTCCGTCATTTGTGATATTGACGGTATTGCCGTTCTTGACCCATCTGTATGAGAAGGATACGATCTCACAACCGGTTTCGTTTATCAACCAATGTGCGTATTCAAGCGTGTCATTTTCAATAAGGTCATCCGAATCGAGGTTGAATACATAATCGCCCGAGGCTTCCTTTATTCCGGCTCTTCTGGCACTTGCCAGCCCGCCGTTGGGTTTGTGAATGACCTTGATACGGTCATCCTTTGCTTTATAACTGTCGCATATCGCGGGACAATTATCAGGAGAACCGTCATCCACCAGAATGATCTCAAGATCGGAAAAGGTCTGATTCAATATACTTTCTATGCATGTCGGTAAATATTTCTCAACCTTATACACAGGTACTATTACAGAAAAAAACATATATCATCACCTATTTGCTTCTTAATTCCACAAGCACTTTCAAGAGAAAATACATCCTGAATCTCATACAATATGCAAATATTCGCTGCTTCATTGGCAGCTTGTTCAAAGGGTAAGATCTCATCGCCCTTACGGTCAGATCGTGGGTACATATCTCCTTAAGTTTTTTCTTAAGGGCTCCGTATGCGATATTATTGGCTTTTGCGTGCATTATCTCCTGTGAACACAACACTCTGCACATTGCCTGCCAGAATCTGTCGATATATATCCGGTAATTCTTTTCTGCTATATCATTCTCAAATCTCTTTTCAACTTCTCCGACAAACACAAGACTTTTTTCAAATCTGTCCTTTTTGTAGGACTTTGAGATGGAATCCTCGTTTCTGCAGTAATAATAGAAGGCTTGATCTATCCCCGTCGCTTTATTTATGCAGGATATGTAGTCTATCATAAACAGAGCATCCTCCGAAAGCATCTTACGCTCGGATTGGAACGTGATATTGTTCTTTTTTATTATTTCGTGCCTGAACAGATTCTTCCATATGCTCATTCCGTATTTACTGTCATCCTCGTCATCCGGCAAAGCTCCGACAATGCCCATTCTGAGCTCCTTAAGGCGCTCTTCGGTATCGAAATGAGTATCCTTGTCAAAATATATCTTACGGACACATTCGCCCTTTTCGCTGAACATATTCCCGTCCACAAACAGAACTCCGGACATTACAAGATCCGAATCATACTCCTTTGCTTTCCGGTAGAGTGTCGCAAACATTTCCTTTTTCACATGATCGTCGGAATCAGCAAAGCCGATATATTCTCCTGTTGCTATCTCAAGAGCCGCATTTCTTGCAAGTCCCGCACCTTCGTTGATCTTGTGTATAACCTTTATGCGGTTATCTTCCGCAGCAATTCCTTTACATATCTCAAGTGATCTGTCCGTTGATGAATCGTCAACGATAATTATCTCAATATCTTCAAGCGTCTGTTCCCTCAGAGATCTTATACATCTTTCAATATATTTTTCCGCATTGTATACGGGAACGATAATGCTGACTTTCGGCTGCGACACAGTTCTCACCTCGAAATTAATCTTTTATACTCTTCAAGCAAAACACCGGCGTAGTCTTCTACGCTCATGATATTGTCTTTTTCACTTTTGCAGTTTTCTTCAATGGTATTGTAATACTCATCGTTTTCAAATATTTCCGTCAGCTTTTGTGCAATACCTTCGGGGGTAGGCTCATTTACAAGGAACCCGGTAACGCCGTCCTTTACAAGCTCAGCCATTCCGCCGCTGTTCATCGTGACGACCGGAACTCCCATCGCGTGTGCTTCAAGTATGGAAAGAGGACAATTCTCATAGCAGACCGAGGGGAGGAGAAGTACCTTTGCATTTCCTACAAGCTCTGTAAGCTTATCTCCGGTCAGAAAGCCTGCAAGAGTGATGTTCGGTATTCCTTTAAGTATATCCTCATCCGGACCGCTTCCTGCTACTATAAATCTAAGCTCCGGAAGAAGCTTTGCCGTACCTGCTATATTCTCAATGCCTTTTTCCTTTGAGAGCCTTCCGACATATGCAATATAAGAATCCGCTTTGCGGTCTTTATTTGAAAACTTTTCTTTATCTATAAAGTTATGTATCGTCTTTGTCTTTCCTTCATAAAACTTTTTTGAAGTCAGCAACTTATTTTCCAGAAAGTTACTGGGACATACGAACAGATCTACCTTTTTGTAGGTAGAACGCCACGAATAAAGCTTTGCCTCTATAACACCGAGGATGCTTTTTACCGTTGATCCGTGGATGCATTTATTCCTGATACAGTTGATATACGAGCCTTTTATGCACTTTTCACATGGCTCATTTTTATCAAAATTATAAAGAAGGTGATTCGGACATATCATCTGATAGTCGTGTACTGTCTGAACAAGCGGTATCTTTCTTTTCTTTATACCGTATATTATAGATGGGGTAAGTTGGAAGTTTATATTGTTCATGTGGACAATATCGGGCTTAAAGTCGTCTATTACCTGCATGATCTTCTTTTTTGCTTCAAAGGAATATATGATCTTGAACGGATAAAGGAATCTTGCAAGGCCCTTTGAATGGAAATCCAAATTCTGTGTATAAAGACCTTTGGAATTACCGACCGTGTTCTTATCGTCATACATTCCGAAAAACTCGACCTCATGCCCGGATTCTTTCAGATGATCCGCAAGATACAGCATATAGCTTTCGCTTCCGCCTCTTGGGTACAGAAACTTATTTACCATTAAAATTCTCATAGTAATGAATCACTTTCCTTTTCTGCATTGGCTTTTGATATGTGACCGAACAGCTTTTGTTCGGTATGACGTACATCATCCTCATAGCTGTTGCCCATCATCAGCATTGCGAGAACACCCGTAAGCAGAGGATAGTTCATGGTATTGTCCGTGGAGGATACTATTATCAGATATAGGATAAGTATAAAAGAGATTATGGCATTATCTACGTTCCCGTTTCTTCCGAAATACAATATCCTTACCAATGTCATGGATATGAGCCAGATGATATATCCCCAGAAGCCGAGATCAATAAAATGCTGGAGAAAATCGTTATGTACCGATGCAACGCCGACATTCATGAATGTATTGAGCTGATACGTCAGAAAGCCTATTCCGTTTCCGAGAAAATCCGGGCTGAACTCATAGAATTTGTCTACTGCATCGTAGATCGCCACACGTCCGCTTGTGTTTATGCCCGCTTCTTCAAGAAGCTTGAAGACATCCATCTTGATAATGAAGATATATCCGATAAGCAAAATAATAACTGCCAGAGTAAAGAACATAACAAGTCTGCTTGCGGTTTTCTTGTTATAACGTGCAATGAATTTCAGAAGATATCCGAAGAACAGAGCTACGGCTATAGCTATCATTGCGATCCTCTTGAATGCCGACAGGAAACAGAAAAGGCTGAGAGCAAGCAGGATAAAATATACAATATCCTTTTTTGGTTTATAAAGCATATATATCAGATATGCCCCGAGGCAGAAGGCAAGCTCATGTATCTCCGCCTGAATGATGATATCTCCCGTTACTCCGGCAAAGGTGACCACAAGAGTTATAAATTCAGAAATATAGTTTTCCAGTCCGTTTTGCGCAATAACCGTGACTATCATCAGGATATTGGCAATAAGTATCGCGATAAGGTTATACCAGATACCTTTTTTGCCGAATACATATAGCAGTGCACCTGCTCCGAGAGCAAATGACAGCATATTGGCGTAAATAAAGGAGCTTGAAAGACCTCGGAAGATGACACCGGTATCCACCGTTTCCATAAACCAGATAAAAAGTGATACTACAGTTGTGACAAGTAGCGGGATACTGTAAATACAGGCATCCTTAAAAGCGGTAAATCCTCTTGCTATATCCGGCTTGTATAAGAATAAGAGAACTGCCGAACCGAAAAGGATAAGGGCAAACGCATGACGATATGTAACGTGCAGACCAATATCTATGTATTCATTCAGAAAATAATACATCATGACGGCAACGATAATAAAATAAAACGCTTTTGCTTTTTCAAGGATCTTATTATTCACGCTACACGCCCCCTTTGTCTTTTAGGAAAAATTTACAGTGACTCTGTGAGATCGGAAATATACTCTTTTTTGTTCTCGATAGCTTCGGAAAGCAGTTTCCTTGCTGTTTTATTTTCCTTGAAGGTCTCGGCGATACCGATCTTGTATTCTATCACAACGTCTTTGTGACCTTCTCTTTCATCAAGTCTCAATCTGAAGAGTCTCATTATATCCTCAACGGTGATATGGTCGGATTCCTCCGTCAGCATGACAAAGCTTCCGTTTCCGTTGTAGATATACTCGGTCTTGGATTTGCCGAAGGTCTCTTTAAGATAATTCCTGAATGTCAATATGATCTCGTCACCGGTATCTCTTGAATGCTCATTGTTGATATGTGCAAGGTTGGTTATGTCAACTATACAGTATACTACACCGTTATCAAGGAGCTTTTTGTCCTTTGCTTTCAGGTACTTATCAAAGTATGCTCTGTTGCTGAACCCTGTGAGATGATCTGTATAGAAGATGTAATTTACGATATCTGCCATTCTTCCGAGAACTATCGTGCCGCCGCAGCAAAGTACCATCAGGAAGAAGAATGCGATCGCTGTATAAAGCTTTACGTTTACGCTTTCCCTGACAGATGCCGATGACAGCACCGAAATGTAGCTTGCGCCGAGGAATTTATTGTATTCTTCATTGGTCTTCATGGTAGTATCGTAAAGAGATGACAGCTTATCCAAAAGAAGGTCTATCTCCTGTTCAACGTCGGCTTTGACAGCTGCATATTCTCCGTTGCCGAGTTCTGTACAGGTAAGAGCAGAAGACTGACAAATGCCGTTGCAGTTGCCTTTACAGCTTGTGAAAGTATCCAGGACGTAACGGCAGTAAGCGGAGTCGATGATAGCATGCTCACGGCTTTCGTTACGGTCTCTCCAGCTGTATATCAGCTCATCGTATGTTACCGTCTGATCTCCGAAGTAATCCTGGACATCTCTCTCGTGAAGATTGTCGAGAATGTATTCATAGCTGATATTTGTATTTCCGGACTCACGCATTTTAGTGACATATGCGTCTATTACCGTCACAATATCTTCAACAAGGCTCTCATCCTTCCGGTTTGAGATATTGTTGTTATCTATTCTTGTTGTATAGTCGGAAACGAGTACCGACTTGTTTTTTGTGATCTGGTATTTATATATCGTGGAGAAGAGCGATGAAACATTGACCTGTTTTAAATAGTTAAAGTCATCCGCAAGCTCGGCAAAGGATACTCCCGTCTCGGTGGATCTGTAATAACTGTTCTGATCCATTCTCTGATACAGGGTATTAAGTGTGTTGTCGATACTTTCATCTATCAGCTCCATCATTTCGATATAATCATAGTTGTTTTTATTGAGATTGTCTACGGTATTGTTTGCCGGAGCGACATTTACATATTTCTGGCTGAACTGCTCGAAATACACATCAAGTATCTCATCAAGGATAGTTCTTGCAAAATCCGGTCCCTCACCGCTTGATGCAGCAAATGAGACTATGAACGTGCTGGGCTCATATATATATTCTTCGCCTTCCTCAATCTTTGCATCCTTCTGCGCTATCTTATCGGCATCCGGAATGGGAGTTATATCTATCCTTGATATGAGGCTGTCTACCGAATAAATGCCGGTAAGTCCCATTTTATCAACAACTCTTGACACGACCGCAGAGGATCTGATCTCATTGACATCAAGCTTTTCTCCTGTGGGAGCAAGACCTTTTTCAGCCTGTTCGTCATTATAGTGAATGACCTCGGATGCAATGTATGTATTTGCTCTCGAAAGCTTGAAATAGACTGCGCAGGTTGCCAGAAGACAAATAACGACAATGACAGGTAAAATTTTCTTTAAATATTTTAATATCTGCAGATTCTTCATTGTCATCCTCCTTTACGCTTTTTGTGGGAATCTCTTTGAGATACGGTTAAGCATGAGAACAATATATGCAAATGCTGCAAACAATACAAACGTCTTGATCTCACTCATGAGAGAAACACCGTAAATACTTACAGCTATGCACTGGTTCATCTTATAACGTGAATACTCTCTGCCCACAGTTATCGCTTCCTTTTCAAAGGCTTTGATACTGTCATAAATAGTATCTATGAGCTGATCTGCGGATGCATAGATCTCGGATCTTTCCGCCGGGGTGATGACCTTTGCTGTTGAAGCAGCATCAGCGGAAAGTATCTGTGTAGTATTTTCGGAGGATGTCAGGTCAATGTCTGCATCGGTTGCTGTACCGATCGTTGCGGATGTTATCGTATCTGCCGTGATAACGGCATCGGCAACCGGAGCTGCAGGCTTGTCTTCCGTCAATGGCTGTGGTCTGTCGGGATCGTTTGACAAGATCTTATTTATCATAAGCTCGTTATCCATGATCTCCTTTTCATTTGAAGCCACATAGTTACTGAAATTCATTGCCATGACCGACAATTCGTCGATACCTACCTTTGTTCTTCCCATATAATACTTGCCTGATTTATCCCATGTAGGCACAAGTACTATACGCGTCATCTCTTCACTGTACATATCTACTGCATCGTTGCACAGTTTGAATGATGCATCGTTCTTCTGACGGTCAAAATCAACATTTTTATTATGATATGAGAGCCTGTCAATGTATTTTCCCGAATCCCTTACTATACCGTTCTGAAGGATAAGAGATCTCAGGTTCTGATTGATCTGTGTTTCCTTGAACTGGTATATCTTTCCGGCAATGGAGTCAAATGTACTGCCGTTTTCCGTAACAAAACTGGAATTCTTTGACATCATACCGTACAGATAATTCAGGATAGACTGTGTTTCCTTTTCAAAATAGGATACAATATCCATATATTCCATTTTTGAAAAATCCGGCTTTTCCGGATCCGGTCTGAAGCTGTCTGTATACTTTTCTATGTAGTATTCCTTGTACGCCGAAGTGATGAGCTTTATGACATTTTCCGAGTCGAGGTGAGCTGTATCCTTGGATGCATGATATTCGACCGCAAACTCTGTAGATATCAGATACTGTGACTCATCTCCGACACCGCCCTGTACACAAGGGTATACCACAAGACAATTCTTCAGCTGTTTTACCGTAACATCACGGAGTGCTCCTTTTTTTATGGCTCTGTCTACAACTTCGTCGCTTATGATCTCTGCCATATTGTATCTTGTACCGTTGGAATTGAGTGCCTGTGATGCCTCCGAATAGTTGAGAGAGACAGTTGCATGGACGGACTTTTTCAATTCAACATGATTAAATACACCGTATATCATGGAACTGATAAAGCATACAAGGATTATCCATGCATTGAAATACTCCATGGTCTTGAATATATTGGTTCGCTCTGTGCGATTGACATTTTTTAAGCGGAACAATATCCTTAATGCCGATGACACAAACACTATACCGAAGATCAGAATGATTACTTTCTGAAATATATCAGCAAACATTGTTCATCCCCCAAAAATCAAAATTTATTAACGTCGATAACAACCAGCTCCGGCTGATTATTAATACGCATTATCGTTGAATTTTCAAGTCCCGAGCTAACAATAAGGGGACTTCCCGCTGCATCGTATCTTCCGTATACAAAGTTGCCCTTGCGTTCAGGGAGGATACCCCCTTCATGTGTATACGCAGGGCCTAACACGGGAATACGCATGATGCCGCCGTGTGTGTGACCGCATACAATCAGATCTCCCCAATAATCGTGGGAGGTAAATTCCTCGAAAATAAAAGGCTCGTGTATTGCGGTGATCTTGAGATTGGCGGGATCATTGTTTATATAGTCCAGAAACGCCTTTTCGGAATAAGACCAGAAGGAAGAGGGATTTGAAGTCAATACACCGTATATATCCACAGTCATTGTCTTCACGGTGATAGTATCCTTTTCGTTTTTCAGTACCTTCATTCCGGCGTTTTCGAGTGCTTCTTCAAAGTTATCTTCAAGCATCAGAAGTGCTGTTTCATCGCGGTTATTCTTTGTGAATCCGAACTTTTCATCAAGCTCCTTCTCATTCAGCGGGATATCGTAGATGGTCTCCACTTCGTTGTTGCCGTATATATAATAGGACGGAGCGATCCCGGACAGCTCGGTTGCGAGAGATACCGCATAGTCCAAATCCTCAACCGTGGAATCTACCATATCACCGGTACAGATGATTATGTCGGGTTCAAGAGCTTTGATCCGTTTCAGAAGATCTTCGTTGTTCCGACCGTATGAAGAGCCGTGCATATCGGATAACTGGATCACACGCACATTACTATCGACTTTGATACTGCTCGTACTGTAAAAAGTCTCTCTGAAACTTCTGTTTATGATATAGCTGTACAGTACTATGATAACGGCAGTAGCAAAGCATACAAAGAGCATTCCCAGAACAAAGAATTTTATCGCCCTGAGATTCTTTTTCACCCTTGGACTCAACCCTTTTCGACCGTTCTTTTTAATAACGATCTTTATTTTCTTTTTTTCGCCTGTCACCGAATAAATGCAGGGAAAGAGAGTTGACTTACACGCTTTTTTGAATTTCTTGATGCTTTCCGTTCCGTGATATGATATTACTACTTCTTTTTTATCTATGCTTTCGATATCAAATGTATCCGCCCATATATCATAGATCTCTTCCGTTGCCAGTACCTTGAAAAGATCTTTTATTCTTTCCCGTTTCTTTTCTTCCAGTTCGATGGTATCTATTATATCCATATCAAATAACCCTTTACTTTTATTTTTGATAGAGCTCCAAGGTCGCGCAGGCAACATCCTGCCAACTGTATTTGTTCAAGATGAATTCAGCCGCACCGTCACGGAGCTTTTCAACAAGCACTCTGTCATCACACAGTGTTTTCAGCTTATCCGCAAGATCATCTACATCGCTCTTTTTGAAGTACATAGCCCTGTCCTCGGCAACGGATGTGTTTTCCGGAATATCCGAGCAAAGAAGTGCATTTCCGTATGCAAGTGACTCAAGAAGACACAGCGACATTCCTTCAAGATCCGAGGGTAACACATTGAGGTATGAATTTGAATATATTTCGGTAAGAGTATCTCCGGACACAAAGCCTGTAAAGATGATATTGGGATCTCCTGCAGCTTTTTCCTTGAGGCTTCTGACATAATCGTCGGTATCGCTGGTATCTCCCGCAATGACAAGCTTCTTGTCTGTATTGATCTTTTTATAGGCATCGATAAGATAATGAATACCTTTTTCTGCGGTAAGTCTGGAAACCACGGATATGTATCCGTCTTTTGAAAGTCCGAATCTTTCCGTTATGATATCAGCTTCCTTCTTCTGTGGGCGGCTTACACCGTTATGGATTATTGTTGTCTCGCGGTCGTATGTTTCCTTGAAGTAATCGTAAGCTGCCCTGCTTAATACTATTACCTCATCCGCATGCTTTGCAAGAACCTTTTCACCGAATTTTATGTATTTTGAAGCAAATCCCTTGCCCCATTTTTCCCTTTGCCAGTCAAGCCCGTGTACGGTCGCAACACATTTTTTGCCGAACAGCTTTGGTATCCAAAGCATTGCACATGGACCTTCTGCATGAAAGTGAACAATATCATACCTGCAGAAGGATGCCGATATCGCTGCGGTAAAGGATGCTATCATTGCGGCAACACCGCGAACATTGAGTGTCCAAGCTTTTTTGATCCTGACACCCTTGTACATCCTGTTCTCGACAGTTCCCTCATATTCATTTTCCACCTTATCCGATGAACGGTTATAACAGGTAACATCATGTCCCATTTCAACAAGCATCGGACAAAGGGTCGTAAGAACATTTTCTATCCCGCCTCTTCTTGACGGAACTACTTTATGCCCGATCATAGCAATTTTCATTTTCTTTACTCCGTTTTTATCGACCGGTAGCCGTAAGCATAACTATCGGTGTTTTAAGCATGATCTTAATATCGTTGAGATATGTTCTTGTCTGTATGTATTCGACATCCATCTCTACCCATTCATCAAATGGAATGTCATTTCTGTTCTTGGATATCTGCCAGGTGCAGGTAAGTCCGGGAGTGACAAGGAGTCTGAGCTTGTGATAATCGGTGTACTTTTCAACTTCTCTGGGAAGCGGAGGTCTTGGTCCCACAAGAGTCATATCCCCCTTGAAAACGTTGAAAAACTGCATCAGCTCGTCAAGAGAGAGCCTTCTGAGATACTTTCCGACTCTTGTTATACGGGGGTCGTTCTTTATCTTGAAAGCGGGGCCGTCCATTTCATTTTCCTTTTCAAGCTTTTCGATCATCTTGTCCGCATTTTTACGCATGGTCCTGAACTTGTACATATAGAATTCCTTGCCGTGACGTCCGACTCTTATCTGCTTGTAGAACGGACCTGCATGCGGATCATCAATTACTATCACTATGGAGATTATGATCATAAGAGGCAGGAAGAACAACAATATCAATGTTGCAAAAAAGATGTCAAAAAGCCTTTTCTTCTGCCAGTATGATCCGTATGATTTTGCAATGATCGCTTCCAGTTTTTCTCTTGTTCTCGCGTCTACCTTGTCCTGATCGATATAGGGCATTACCTAACACTTCCTTCCGATATTTTTAATACGGATTCAAACTCTGTTTTCCTGTTACGGGATAAATAAAAATCTTTAAAGACAATGTTTTTGCCAACGGGAACAGCCCCGTTTTTATCTATATACCCGGGATGAAACAAAACTTCTGTATCCATGCCGCTTTTTTCGGCCTTTTCAATATATTTAGGCAGGATCTTTCCTACTCTTTCGGCATCCATCTTTCCGGAAAAAAGTATTCCGAAAAAGAGAGAGGTCTGTATTTTGTGTTTTTTTGCACGCTTTTTATTGATAAGCCATAATGCTTTTAGCAGCCATTGCTTGACAATGTTGACTGCATTGTATGTGAAATACAGTGACGGCGTTGTTAAGAACGGACTCAGCGGCTCTGCGGGGATACGAATATATTCCGGAGTTATCCCTTCATCCTCAAGTACACGAAGCATTGCCCTGAATACAGCAGGTATCATGTGTGTGTGCTGATGGCTGTCAATACAGAAGGGTACACCGTCCGGCAAAATGCTTTTCCAGTATTTTACCTGAGCTTTGATCTCGTTGTAGACCTGTACTTCAAGCTTTTTTCCGCAAAAAATACTTAATCTGAATAATCCGCCGAATCTGTGTATGAAATTACCGTCCGGATCTGCTATAAGATCTGTCGTTCCGAGATCTGCCATACTTCTGCCTTCAACAAGATTAATATGCAGAGATAGTCTGATATTCTTGTTACGAACAATCTTACATAGATCAACATCATCAAAATTCGGGAAAATACTGACTTTGTTCAGTACTCCGCTGTTTATACATTGATCAATGTGTTCGGATACACTTTCGCATAAGCCGTAATCATCGGCACAAAAATATATCAATTAATTCACACCTTCTGTACCAAGTTTTATAACTACAGTATCATCTATGACTGCCACACAGCCTTCAAGCGGCCATTGGGGCAATGTGTTTATACTATCCTTGCGCATGAGCGCCTTTTTTTCCTCACCGCTTATGAAGCTGTAGTTATATCCACAGTAATCATTGATCGCACTGCACAGTACGCTCTGACCCACCGTTTCATCATCCGCGCGAAGAATATACCCGTCTGTTATTCCTGTAATATCCGGAGGAAGCTCGACGCTGTATGCTTCGCTGTCATCGAGTGCGCCGATAACGAGGAGCTTATCGCAATCTTCGCTGCCCGGTTGCTGTTCTATCCTGTCTGCTATACGCACAAGCACACCGTATGATTTTTCGTAAGCCATCTGCGCCTTATGATAGCTTACATTTGCAATGACAATCTGATCCGCAATTATCACCAATGCCGTTATAAATACTATCCAGCACTTGATAACAGAATGCCTTTCCGTTTTTTCCGTACCTCTTTCATATATCATAACAAAGAACAGGTAGAACACCGAGTATCCCATTAGCATTAAATTGTGATAATCTACTCCGGGATTTACAAAAGCAAGTATAGCTGCTCCGAATATAAGCAGGATACTCAGAATTGCTATCATAAGGAAAATCACAGTTTTTTTGTAAAGTGTGTTCCTTACTGCGTGTTTTATGTAGTACAATAGGGTAAAGAACGCAACAAAGGCATTCAACGCAACATAAACATTGATGTTTCCGGACTTTCCGAAAAAACACTTGATGAAGGTCTCTTTGATAACATAAAGCGAACCGGGAATGTCAATATTTGATAATGACGCTGTCTCTCCCATCCCCTGATAGTCAAGCAGCTCCACGGAGAAAACACCGAGAAGTAATTTAAGAACTATCCCGTATATTGCCACACCGAGTATTCCGGACAAAAGTACCTGTAAGGATTTCTTTAAGAAAGCGCTGAAAGTGACATTATCGAAGATCATCTCATCTATCATCTTTAGAAGTATAAGCATTATAGTGACAGTTATATACGCCTGATATATGCCGACAGATAAAGCGATCAGTAGCGATGCCAAAATAAACTTCGGTTTTTCTTTTGTAAGATAATATGCCGCAAGAACGGAAAGGAAAAAGGCGATACTGTAACCGTCAACCACATAGTTGTACATCATTATTGATGTGACGGTAGGGAAGGATACTGTAACAGCACCTATAAGCCCTGCGGTGATATTCTTTTGTATATTGAGTATCCTGCAGATGTACACAGCCCCCAGCGCATGAAAAGCAATAGCTATGATCCCGTTCAGAAAAGGAAGATCATAAAAGGAGCTGAAGGAACAGACAACAGGCAGAAACCATCGTCCCAGCCCAAGCATATTCTGAGGATCGTACCTGAATACCAAAGAATCCCAGTTGGGAAGCCAGTTTGTTATTTTGTATACATGAGCGAGCAACCCTGCAATGACAGCCGCATAAAAGCAGACCTTCCATTGAGGCAGGATCTTCGAATTAAGCTTTTTTAATATGTTTTCCGGCAAAATTACCACTCCAGCCATTTGAATTTGTGTAAAAATTTCCCGTAAAGCTTATCGTACATTTTTACACCTATTATGCGTTTGATAAATAATGTGCGCTTTGCGGTCTTTGAAGTCCATGACGCACAGAAATGATGTATCGAATAAGTATTTTTCGTTATTATCTTCTTTCCCGTATAATACTTCATGGGGCAAAGATAATCCTCAGGAAGCATATGTATCCCCATAAATACCTGATCTTTGATATCCGTATCCAAGCCAAGTTTCTTCAGGGTCTTTGTATTCCTGTCCGGACATGGGGTGATATCGTAGCTTCCATCCGGACGGATAAAGGATATGTCATCATAATCCTCGAGCAGTATGCCGACAAGCTTATTTCCTTTTTCGCAGGCGAAACCGAGACCGGTCGAAACGATACCGTTGTCATCAAATCCCATATATCCGTCTTCACTTATAAGATCATCAACAGGCTTTATAAGCTCAACGTCGGTATCCATATATATTCCGCCTTCGTCATATAGCACCTTAAGCCTTACATAATCGCTGACAAAAGCCCATTTTTTTGCGTCATATGCTTCTTTGGCGTATTTGTTTTGAGTTATATCGAAATTATCTTCATTGTGGCAGACTATCTCGTATCCGGGACAGTATCTCTTCCAGCTTTTTATACACTTTTCTGCGATCGCCGGCATCTTTCCTCTCCCGAACCAGCAATAGTGTATCACTTTTGGAATGTTCATTGCTTTTTCTTCTCCATGTATAATTCAAAAACAGTTTTGAAAGCTTTTCTGTTGAATATAAAATTCACAAGTATATACAGCGGTACGATCCATGCCGAATTGAGCACACCGTATATCAGAAGCTTACCGAACGAAACATTGCTGAATGCATCAACAAAGAATATCGCCATGACAAGAGCAAAGACCATCGCGTTTACAATGATTATCTTATATGTACACATCTGACTTCTTTTAAGGATCTTCACATTTGAATAATGTATCGTTACGATACAGCGATAAACAAGTGCCGCAATAGTTCCGATTATCGCGCCGCATATTCCGAGACACTTCAATGCAACCACAGAAACGGAAAGATTTATTATCATTTCCCATATTGCGTGGGAACGGGTATTCTTAAAATCACCGGAATACTCTATGATACCGTTGATGGGCAGCTTGCTCTCCGAGATAAGGTTCATCAGAACGAACAGCAGCATCAGCGGGACGTTGGTATAGTTTACTTCACCGTTGTCGGTGGTATATATCTGTATCAGCGGGAGCAGAAATACCCCCATCAGAGTGTACACTATATAGGACACCGTTATATAAAACGTCTCATAGGCATTGAACATCTTATCGAACTTTTCCCTGTCGGTATGAAACAGCTGACCAAGTGCGAATGAAAAGGATGAAGCTATGCTCGTTATAAAACCCTGCATGGTGGCAAAGAACATCCTGTACACGGCATAAACGCTTGTCGCGCCGTAATCACAAATGCTTGTGATAAGTATAAGGTCGGTATTGTTGAATACCATGCCGGAAAGCTTATGTACAAGAACGGAATCCTTTTGTGATACAGCCTCGAAATCAGGCTTTGTCTTAAGATCCAGCCATTTGTATCTTCTCTTTGCATAAAAGTAAAGGTATGCAAGCTGAAAGAGTGCGATAACACAGTAAACAAGCTGGATATACAGTATATTGTCCGTCAAGAACAGAACTGCCAGCTTTCCGATACCGGATAAGAGCTGAACGACCGTCTCGGAATTGTTTATTACATATTTTCTCCCGTCGGCCTCCATGAGTATCGTGTATTTCATCTGAATAAAGAACCTGAACAATGAGGGGATCGCATTCAGCATGAAAAGGGCAAACATGGTATGTCCGTCTATACCTTCGGGAAGCGGTCGCAGATATGAATATATCACGGCAACTACAAGTATGATAGCTGCGTACAGAACTCCTGTCTTTTTGTAATAACGGTCTGTCGCTGACAAAACGGAATTTGCACCGTTATGATCATTGTTGCCGAGCCTTTTATAAAGTGCCTGTGTCGTGGCAAGGCCCACACCGGCCTCCAGGATACACATATAGGCAAAAACATCCTTTACCAGAGAGAGCACACCGTGCCCTTCCGAACCGAATATCCTTATGTACAGCGACGGCAGGATGAAACTTAGCGATATTATCACTATCTGGCATACAAGAGATGATATCAGATTGTATTTTATTCTTGATCCCTTATTGTCCACTATGAAACCTCCATGCCGAAAGAACGGTAAAAATCATTGATACATCGGATATCACACACGGTTACAGATATAATCGGCAACGGCATTTTCCTTTGGGATGATCCGTCCCGGATTACCTATCACGATACTGTGATCCGGAACATCGAAATTCACATATGTAAGCGGAGCTATCAGAACATCGCTTCCGATCCTGATCTTTCCGACTATGACTGCATTTGTTCCGATCCAGCAATCATCACCTATCTCGGGAGCGCCTTTTCTCTTTCCGCGGTTTTCCATACCTATCGTGACACCGGTGCCGACATTTATATTTTTGCCGAGCTTTGCATCCGGATGGATAATGACACGTCCGAGGTGACCGATATAAAATCCTTCACCGATGCTTGTTCTCGCGGGAATCTGTATCTGGGTCTTATGTGACAGATGCATGAGTTTCAGCATATAAAAGAGCTTTAAAGGCTTGAATCCGCAGGTATTCGCTTTTCTGAAGACGGACAGGTATCTTATCTCAAGAGGACGTAATACTTTTTTGAGAAACGGTTCTCCGCTCTCACCGTAATAACGGTACAGATCCTTTTTGAAAATACTGTTCATGGCTCTTTTTACCCTCATTTTTCTTTTGATTCAAGAAATATCTTCCTTGTAACAAAGTTGTATATCGGTACGATGACCATTGCAAGAAGCTTTATTATAAGATAATATACAGACGTGAATCTTACTCCTATCCAAAGAATGAGCTGATTCAGGCACAATCCACCGACACTGAGCAATACGAAAACCACAAATTCCCGAAGCTTGCTCTGCTCTTTGCTTTTAAAGACAAAGGACATACTTAAGATATAGTTTACGGTTACAGAAACACAGAAGGATATCGCCGAAGCTGACAAAACATCCATATGCAGGAGTTCTTTAAGAAGGACAAGCACCCCCACATCCACAAATGCAGCGATAACACCTACTATTCCGAATTTCAGCAGTTGCAGTATCAATCGTTTGTTTTCCATCATTCTCTTCCAAATACCCAGAGCGTATCGTTTACGTTATCATTGCTCTCGGCAAGATTATAAATACTGAGGACAACAGCTTCTCCGTTGGATTTCTTGTATGTTATTGAAGGTATCTTGCCCTCGTACAGTTGCTGCTTTATCGCATCGTAATTAAGGAAGTTCGTGACAGCTCTGTGTGAATCCGGATGAACAAGGTCGTTGATATACTTTTTGAGCAGTCTCGAAAATTGCTCTTCGTCCTCCTTGTATCCCAGGTAGGCCGGCATAAGAATCCTGTGCGCGTTGTCGGTATCAAGGGAAACCCTGTAAATACCGTTGTAGTGATCCTTCAATACGGATATCATAACATCCACCTCACGGATGCCGGTCTTGAGCTGAGAGTAAACCTTTTCCGTATCTTCCGATACCGCTGTTTGTTCCTTGTTCTGATAGTACTTGGATTTTGCTTCATACATTCTGATCTCGGCTTCGCGTACCATTTCTTCACAGTTTGTGTTCTGCGATCTGAATGAGATACCGATAGCAACGTGATAATCCTTGGGTCTTAGCTGTTCAAGGAAGGTTTCGATATTCTGCTTTATGATATCCTGCGGAACGTTCTTTGCAAAAACAAGAAATTCATCGCCGCCCATACGGTATATCCTGTGTCTGAAGAATACCTCCTTCAGCGAGTTGGCAATGTAGATAAGCATCTCATCACCTGCGGCGTGGCCGTATTTGTTGTTTCTTATGTGAAGCTCATTGACGTCGATATAGATGCAGGAGAATTCCTTCGGCTTTTCTTCGTCGAATACGAGAATATCCTTTTTATATGCGACGCGGTTGAGCGCTCCTGTGAGAGAGTCGGTGGTGGCCGCAAGCTCTGTCCTGTTCAGATGATTCTTGTTATACAGTGCTATGGAGAAGCATACAGCGACCTCTTCCACAAGATTTAGTGCATTGGAGCTCTTGGCAGGATTTATGGTTCCCAAAATCCCGACATGATTGTTTTTGTCCGCAAGTATTGCAAAGGATATGTCTTTTATGCCATGCTTGGTAAGAAAGCCATGCAGCTCGGGATTGGTTTTTTTAAGATGTCTGTTGGGGACTATCTGCATTACACCGACGGAAAGATTGTTCGTGTAGATGTTGGCGGCATATCTGAAAAGCTCACCGAGAAGATACTTTCTATCATCTCCGACAAGACGCTTGGTTGCCAAAGAAGGCTTGATATAACTGTAGTCCTCACCGTCTGTGTCGGCAAAGAAAGCGGAGCGGGCATTTGAGAATTCTTTGATCCTTTTCAGTGCCGAATTAATGCTCTCATGCTGTTGATTGATCTCCAGAAGCAGCTTTCTGATGGCGGAGGATTCCGAATTGAGTTTTGTCCTGTTTTTCTCACCCATCAATACCAGTTCAAGGTAGACCATTGTGATCAACAACATAATAATAAATACAATTATCAGATTATAAGCTATTTTGTGTGTTTCCTCAAAAACCTGAGTTTCATAGCGGGCAAGCATGAGTCCCCAGCCGAAATCCTCTATAGTTGAGTAGTGTACATACAGATCTTCTCCCGTGAGTATCGACTTGAAGGATGAATAACCTTTATCCAGGTTCAGAAAATCTTCATAGGAATAATTGTCGTTATAATCTCTGTCTTTGAAATTGGACAGCTCACCGGGAATATCGTTAAGAGTATCTATAACAAATTTTCCGGTCTCCTTATCATAAACAAAAAGCTGAGCGTCCAGTTCCTTTGCCATATTGATATACTTGTTGCCTATAACATCAAGACGTATAACGCCGTAAAGGATACCTACGATCTCGTCGCCCGACTTTACCGGTACAGCACTTCTTATTATTTGAATCTCTCCTTGTGTAAGATCCTGCACTCTTCCGCTTATGTACTCTTCGCGGGCAGCTTCTTCTTCAAAAGATATCTTGCCGCTCAGGTCGACAGAACCCTTTTTTGTAACAAATGTATTATCCGGATTCAGTATGCCGATATTGGAGATAAGACCTATGGGCTTGAAAGAGTCAAACATGAGATCATAGCTTTCACCGTCACTGTACAGCTTGGATGCAAAATTTGCCATGGTGACAAGATTTTCTCTGTCCGAATTCAGTTGCAATACAAGGTCATCCTTTATTTGCTTTGTCTGAATATGAAGCATCTCATAAGCATCTTCCTCCGCACGTTTATAAAAGCCCGATACCATGGTTAAAAACAATGCAAATATCAGTATTGCTGTGAATAGTGTAAATATGAAATTGTTTGATCTTCTACCGTTACGCTCATAAGTTTTTGCCAATTGATACATCTTCTTTCATGTTGTAATAGTATTTTTTACCTTTGTTAACAGGCAGTTAAGAGGATCGGATACGGAAGTTTTTCATTATATTCCGTATATTTCTACTATTATATCATATATCAGCACAAAAATCAACAAAGAAATCTTTTTTCTCACATTTGCACAAAAATAAGTACATATTTATGACAAACAGCAATATGCCCGTGTGAAAAGATGCCTTTTCCTTGGTGTTATCGGTATTTCTTAAAGCAGTAGAGGTCAAAATGCACAAAACACACGAAAAAGATTTATCATATATCCCTAAGAATGATTTGCTGCAGAGAAAGAAAAACTCCCCATGCTGTGACCACGGGGATGTCTCATATACAAGGCAAAAAACGTACATTATTTTTTGCGTTTCTGCTTTTTTTCAAGAAGCTGCCGTTTTTCTTCTTCCATTTCACGTCTGGTTTCTTCAATCTCCTCATGAGTCTTCATTCGCGGTATGAATTTTGAAGCCAAAAGCCCCTTGTCACGTCCTAAAATATAAAGAAATCCGATCACGGAGAAGACTCCCGCACCGATGAGATTTACCACCAGATCCTTCATAGTGTCAATAATACCGACATCAAGGTATCCGTTTTCTATAATATACGGCTCGGTGCTTCCGGAATGATATATTGCTGTTTTCTCAATACCGCTGAGCGTTATCGGAGAATTGACACCGTCGGGATTGAAATTTACGGAGGATATCTCGGTGATGATCCTGTCCTTCTGCATATCCATTGTGGTAAAGGTGTCCATTCCGAATTCAAAGAACTCCCACAGAACGCCTATCGTCATTGAAAAGCAGAACGCCACAAAAGCAACAAATATCGGTGATAAGCTGATATGAAACCTTGGAGAATTGTTGAGGATATCTATCATAGCAAAGCCGATGGCAGCCATAAGAAATCCGTTTATCGTATGGAGCATTGTATCCCACCAGGGGATGTAGGTGTAAAAACTGCCTATCTCACCGAGGATACTTCCGGAAAATATAAACAGGAGTATAGTGACATGAAGCTCTTTTGTAAGCTTTACCTTGAAGGTTCTGTCAACAAAGGCGGGAATATAGAATAACACAAGATTCAGTGCGCACAGAAACACAGTATAGTAGTCGCGCCTTAAG
>SVQR01000167.1 GCA_015065225.1 Oscillospiraceae bacterium
TATGCGGTCAGTTTATCTTATCTCTGTAATATTTCGGGGTGCATCCTGCGAAGGCTTCAAATGCGGTGTAGAAATTCTTGACATCGGAAAAACCGCAGTCACGGGATATCTCGGCAATAGTCTTGTCCGTCTCGCAAAGCAGCTTTGTCGCCTGCTCCAGCCTTATCTTGCGGATAAACTCACGGATGGAAAGTCCCGTATGTGCCTTAAAGAGCTTTGAAAGATAATTCTTGTTGAAGAACATCTTTGAGGCGATATCCTCCGTGGAAAGGCGGATGCTGTAATTGTCACGGATATAGTCCATGACTCTTGTGACTACCCTTCTCTGCCCCGGTGTAAGGCGGTTTTCCTCCATACTGCCCATCTTACGAAGGAGCTTTATGATTATCTCGGCTATATACAGCCTTATAAGATTCACATATCCGTTTCTGCCCTCGGAATACTCACGGTAGATGCTTTCAAAAACAGAGCCGAGCTCCGGCGCACAGTTCGGGACAAGATTGAATCTCTCCTTTTCCGCGACCTCCTCGGTAAAAAGCGAATAGAACAGGAAGGAATCCGCAAGATATGAGAGATCATCGCCCCCAAGACAGGTACTGTCCACAAAGTCCGGAGTGAACATAAGATCGTACGCAAGGAATTCCTCGCTGTTGTCCTCATCGGCATGAAAGGCATGAGCCTCACCGAAATTTATAACGCACACATCTCCCCGCCTGACAGGATATTCACGGTTTCCGATGATATGCCTTGCTGTGCCGGATATGACATAAGCTATCTCTATAAACTCATGTCTGTGCAATACTCCGACATAATCCGGACACTCATCCGAACGGTGTACATGGAAATTAACACCGCCGTCAAAGAAATGACAATTGTCTATTGTCGGGACATTATCCTGCATTATCTCCCCTCCTTTCTGCTTTTTCTTTGGTATATTATAAACCATAAAAAAGCGATTGTCAACCAAAATTTCGGGGAAAGCTGTAAAAAGCCAATTTTCATCTTCGTTTACACATAAAAAGCTGCGGCGATGTACCGCTAAGGATACACCGCCCGTTTTTATGTCGGAATTTACATTATTCAGTGTAGCTGTCCGCGGACTTTCCGAAATTGTTTTTTATTATGGCAAGATCGGAAACATTTACCGCACCGTCGCAGTTTATATCCGTATATAGGCGGATTTCGCCGGTGTAAGAGAAGCCTCTGAGGATCCTTATAAAGTCGTCAATATCCACTATTCCGTCGCCATCGACATCATCAAAATCATTCTTGATATCGCCGGCAATAAGTTCGGGAATACTCAACATTGAATATGTACCGTCGGCATTGACCGTAAGCTCTCCGCTGTAAGTGATGTAGCCGGGCTTTCTTATCTTAAATGTATATGTACCGGGTTCAAGAGTAGTCTTTGCGGAGACATTTGCCTCGCTGTTACCTGCTTCTTCGAGGTATACAGGCTGATTTTCACCTACGATAAGAACAGCTCTGCCGTCAAAACCGGAAGCAGTGTCAACAACAGTAGCAGTATTATCGGAAAAGCCGCCGAATGATACCTTGAATTCCACTTCTGCAGAGGTAACGGGATCGTCACCTTCATCGCCGCCGATATCATGGACAGGACTGTAGCTTGTTGCCTTCCATGTGATAAGGTCGCTCGCAGCAACGCCAACCGCATTTGCAACATCTGCGATACCGTTATTGAGAAGTGTGTGGAGAGTTGCTTTCATTTCAGCCTCGGTGAGCTTTACGCAGGTGGAGCTTGTGCTGTAATTATCATTTACAAAGTAGCAGTTCTGTCTTGCTGTAGAGGATACCACGCCTCCGCCTTCAACGTAGGTCACATTACCCGTTGCAAAACAGTTGGCAACAAGTGAGCCTGTTTTTCCTGTCGGAACGATACCGCCCGCATAATTTCCGGAGACCTCGGCACTTGACCAGCAGTTGACAATCATACCGGGACCGCCGATATCATCCGCAGCACGAAGTGATCTTGCAATACCGCCCGCACTGTGCTCATTTCTTACATATCCTGTCGAGCCGAGATTCATGATGATTCCGTATGTATACGGGAACAGACATTGATCACCTGATTCCAATGCCACATTTATCTTATGACCACCGCCGTTGTATATACCGTAGAAGGAACAGCTCTGTCCCATACCCGCATAGCCGCTGACGCCTGCCATATCAAGGTCTGCCGTCTGGAGGAAATACTTACCGGCATATTTTTCGCCGCCGATAACGTCATTTGTGAACTTCAAAAAGTCTGCCTCGGAAGCGATAATATAGGGATTTTCCTTTGAACCGAGGGGATGTTCATCCTCACCGGGATCATCATCGCCGCCGATATCATGGACAGGATTGTTGCTTGTTGCTTTCCATGTGATAAGATCGCTCGCATCTGCTCCAACCGCAATTGCCGCATCGGCAATACCGCTGTTGAGAAGTGTGTGGAGAGTTGCTTTCATTTCAGCCTCGGTGAGCTTTGTGCTTCCTGTAGTTGTGGAAAAACTGTCATTTACAAAGTAGCAATTTGTGCATCCGCCGCTTGTTACCGCACCGCCGACACCTGTTCCTAAAGTAACAGAACCTGTAGCGTAACAGTTAATAACTACAGTACCGGTATTACCCGTAGGTACGATACCTCCCGCAAAGTTTCCGGAAACCTCTGCGCTTGACCAGCAGTTTGCGATCTTTCCGGGGCCGTAATTGCCGTCTGCAACACGAAGCGATCTTGCAATACCGCCCGCACTGTGTTCATTTCTTACATAGCCTGTAGAGCCGAGATTTATAATTGTTCCCCATGTATAGCCGAACAGACAGCCGTCGTATGTTTCAAGCTCAACATTTATAACGTGACCGCCGCCGTTGTATGTACCGTAGAACCTGCCGTTAGAGCCCATACCCACATAGCCTTCAACGCCTGCCATGTCAAGGTCTGCCGTCTGGAGGAAATATGTATCCTTATATTTTTCACCGCCGATAACGTCATTTGTGAACTTCAAAAAGTCTGCCTCGGAAGCGATAATATAGGGATTATCCTTTGAGCCGTCGGGAATTGCGGATTTTGTGACAGTGATAATTGCAGTCGCATATACTGTTGCATCCGTCTTGAGTGTCGCCTTAACGGTGATCGTATTGTTTGTTTCAGCACTGTCTATTGTGATGTAGCCGTATCCGTCAACGGTTGTTCCGTCTGCGATATCTGCTGTTTCTATTGTCCATGTAACATCGGAGGAGTCGATATCGTTACCGGATACCGCAAGCTGTGCACCGCTTCCCTTGGCTACCTCTGCGTTTTCGGGATATATCTTTATCTGTACCGATGCCGAGGTATCATCTATAAGCTCTACCTGATAAGGCATTGCACCGCTTTCGCTTCTTGCTGTCCAGATAACAAGGTCATCGGTATCAATTCCCGCAAGCTCTGCGGCTTCGGCTCTGTATGCATTGAGTGTCTGATGAAGGGTTGCCGCATCGGATGCACCGATAAGAGTATCACTACTTTTTGCATACGTTGAATAATCGGCGTTCGCATAGAAGTTATTGTAGGAGTTACCCGCAGTTACGGCATATACATTTGTGGCATCCGTCTTGAGCGAACCTGTAAAATAGCAGTTTGCCGCAAAGCCGCTGTTTGAAGGAACTATGCCCGCGCTGTAATTTGTACCTGCAATATCCGCACTTGACCAGCAGTTAAGCAGCTTACCGGGGCCGTAGCTTCCGTCGGCACTTCTCAGTGAACGTGCGATACCCGCCGCCTGATGGGAGTTTGTGATGCTTCCCGTCGAGCCGAGATTCATAATTGTTCCCCATGTATATCCGAACAGACAGCCGTCACTTCCCGTTATATTCACATTTATGATATGTCCCGCACCGTCGTATGTGCCGTAGAACTTACCGTTGCTTCCCATACCGGAATATCCGGGATATCCTGCCATGTCAAGGTCTATTGTCTGCTTGAAGTAGGTATCCTTGTATTGATTTCCGCCGATAACATTCTGTGTGAAGTTATAGAAATCTTCTTCGCTTGTGATAAGATAAGGCTTCTCCTTTGTACCGTTGCCTTCGGGGTATACGGTTACATCGCCTACTGTTACAACAGACGCATCCGCAACAGCACCGTTTGCCTTGGACTTTGCCATAACGGTAAAGGAGGTTATTGTTTCGTTTTCGTCAATATGCAGAACACCGCGCTTGTCGATAAATGTACCGGAAAGCTCGCTCTGAGGCTCTATTGACCAGTTTATTTCCCAGGAATAATCGTATTTTCCGTCTACATTTGCGGTGAACTGGAATTTATCACCCTTTGCAACGGTCTGTGTTTCGGGGTAGAGTCTTACGCCGGTTACAACAGGCTCGTCGCTTTCAAATACCGGATATGCTCCGTAGTATGCCCAGGTGCGAAGTGCAAGACCGTATTCATCCTCAGCCTTTGCCCTGCCGCCTTCAAGAGTATATGCGAGCGTGGTCACAGCATCGTTGTCGGATACTTCCGTCACGCCCTCGGAAAGCTGAGAAAGTCCGCAATCCTTTACATAGTAGCAGCTTGTGTATGTACCGCCGTCGGAAATGGCGTTACCCGCACCGCTTACCGTTGCATTGCCGCCGTAGTATGTGTTATGGATAACACCCTGATTCTTTACGGCAACACCGTAGAAGGATGCACCTTCAAAATCAACATTTGAATAGCAGTTGACTATCTTACCGCCTGCAAGTACGTTGTAAGCAATACCTGCACTTGCATCGGAGGAGGAAGACTTTATCTTTCCGTCAACGCCGAGATTGTAAACAGTACCGCTGAGTAACGGGAACACGGAAACGCCCTTGTCCGTTTCAAGATCCCATGTGATCTTATGACCGTTACCGTCGTAGATTCCGGAGAAGGTGAGCTTTCCGTCAACGGCGAGATCCATGTTGTCAATTGTGAGATCGCAGTCCTGTCTTATGTACTTTCCGTCATATGCGGATGCACCTTTTGCAAGACCTATGAGAAATTCCGTATAATCGGATTCGCTGTCTATAACGTAAGGATCGGCTGCAGTACCGCTTCCCTCGATGGTATCGGGATCTTCAACATTAACATAGTCCCAGTCCGCTTCTTCCACCATCTCTGCGGGAACATAGAACTTTCCTCCGAGATATACGGCTACCTTACCGTGCATATCAACGGCTTCACCGTCTTTGTAATAGGTGTCGGTGTTGGTGTAGATATACTTATCTCCGTTGTTGAATATAAAACGGTTGCTTGTGGGCATATATGCACCGATTGTCGTAACATCAACAAAAAGCTCCTCCGTGACAGCATCCATTGTCGTTCCCATAAGAGCTGCCATGTAAGGTGCAAAGGCTGTATTGTCGATAATATAATTCTTTCTTACATCCTCCGAATCGCCCACCGTTTCGGAAAGACCTTGGATCATCTCCACGCCTTCGGGAAGATATACCCATACGGGACAGTTGCGTGCTGTGTGAGCTCCGTTGCCTGTCCATGTAAATGTTGAAGGATTTGTACCCTGCTGAATAAGTGCGATCTCATCCGTCATTTCCGCAGGGAAATCCATACCGCCGGTATCATGGTCGGGCGCACCGATAACTATCGTATCTGTTCTTCCCTTTGCAAAGTCAACAGCGACCGTCCATGCCGCATCAAAGGAAAGGTATTCACTTGTTGTACCAACAGCATTGCTGCTGTGTCCGCCGCCGTCAACATTGCTTGATTCTACCATAAGGAAGAAGCCGTCTTCATCACCGGAAAGAGCTGTTATTGCAGCCTCGGTAAGCTCGGGAAGGCTTGCCTTGTCGGCAGAGTTGTTTATATCGGATGGAAGACTTTTTGATGTAACATTACCCCAGAGCTTATCACCGGGTACAACGCTTGCGGCATCCTCCGGTGTTTTGATTATCTTGTATCCTGCATCTATGGCATTCTGAATGGTCGCACCTTCAAATTCCGTGACCGCACCGTAGCCTGCACCGAGAACAACATTAAGCTCCTTGTTTTCTATCTGCTTGTAGATGTTGTAGTAATCCTCTCTGGTTTCCGCATGAGCGGTATATGATGCGGGAGTTGCATGAGGCCATTCGGCAGTGGAAACTATACCCGTAGCTTTGCCAAGGCTCTGTGCAACTTCAAGAATTGTAGCTTTCGGTACTTTCTTTGTGTCGATACCTACATAACCGTTGTTGGTCTTGT
>SVQR01000168.1 GCA_015065225.1 Oscillospiraceae bacterium
CATAGCTTTGTCCCTGTTCTTATGCTGGCTTCTTTCATCCTGACATTCAACAACAAGTCCCGTGGGCTTATGGGTAATTCTGATAGCGGAGTCTGTCTTGTTGACGTGCTGACCACCCGCTCCGCCGCTTCTGTAGGTATCTATCTCAAGGTCTGCGGGATTTATCTCTATCTCGACATCTTCCGCTTCCGGAAGTACGGCAACCGTCACGGCAGAGGTGTGTATCCTTCCCTGTGTTTCCGTTTCGGGGACCCTTTGCACTCTGTGAACTCCGCTTTCAAATTTAAATCTCGAAAAAGCTCCGTCTCCCTCTATCATAAAGGAGACTTCCTTGCATCCGCCAAGCTCCGTTTCGTTGATGTTCATAAGCTCCACTTTAAAGCCCTTTGCCTCGGCGTACATTGTATACATCCTGTGAAGGCTGTGGGCAAACAGTGCCGCTTCTTCACCGCCCGTACCTGCTCGTATCTCGACAATTACATTCTTGTCATCGTTCTCATCTTTGGGAAGAAGAAGTATCTTCAGCTCCTCGCTAATACGTTCAAGAGCTTCCTTATTCTCCCGAAGCTCCTCCTCGGCAAGCTCTCGAAGCTCCCTGTCCGATTCCTCCCGGATTATTTCTTCCGCACCGGCTATTTTCTTTTCGGCTTTGGTATATTCCCTGTATTTTTCTATTATGGGAGTGAGAGTCTTATGCTCTTTCATGAGATTTTTGAACATCTCCGGATCGTTTACGACCTCCGACTGCATGAGCTTCTCCGCTATATCCTCATACTTTTTTTCCGCTTCTTTAAGTGCTTCAAACATTTATCCTATACCTTTCGCAAATTACTCTTTCCGGTCAATTGACTTTATGTTTTTTTCCAGCTTTACGCGCGGTATCATGACCTCTCTGTTGCAGGAAAGACATCTGACCTTTATATCGCTTCCCAGAGTCATGACCGAGAAACGCACTGCATTTTTATCGCACGGATGAGGTTTTTTCATAACAAGTATATCCCCGACTTCGAATTTTCTGATCTCCATGTCCGTTCCTCCGTCAAAAACTTCTATATCAGAATAAGTATACCACAAAAATACCGGTTTGTAAACACTATTTTGAAGATTTGGAGAAATATTTTTCCGTTTCCTGATTTTTGCGGAAAGAAATACGGAGCAGAAAACGTATACTGCCCCGTAAAATATCCTGTTATGCTTAAAAATATACTATCTCCGCATCAAGAGCTTTGACCGTAACGGTTTTTCCGAGGAATTCAAAAGCTATATCCTCGTCTGTATGATTTACAAAGATCTGCGCCTTTTCTCCGTTCTTTTCCCAAGCGGAAGTGTATACCGACGGCAGTTCAACATCATACCCCTGATCCGTCGGGAAGCTGACAGAGGTGACATTTATCCCGGCAGGCTTTATCATTCTTCCGTCATAAAGGAAGTCAGCTGCTTTTTCACGGTAGAATCTCTGCATATTTGCCGCAAACGCTATTGCTTTGTCCTTATCGGGAAGCCTTGAAAAATCGTGGTTTCCCCAGTTTGTCATGATCTTTCCGAAGGGAGTGAGGACTATGGTCATGCAATCTCCCGCCGAGAATGAATATGCCATTCTTGCACACATACTGTCTTTCTCGTTTGTCAAAGGACAGCTTACCTGATTTCCCATGAAGTTACGCAGGTATTCGTGATAGATGTAAGAATAAAGCGGTATCGGCTCGCCCAATCTCCAGTTCAGCTCATATCTGTTGTCGCTGAAAAGGAGGTTTCCGATATACGGCTCGGAGGATGCGGACTCACAGCCGAACAGTTTGCCCTTGCCCATTTTGTTCCAACCGTCAAGAAGTCTTCTCATGCCGCTTGTCATCCATTTACCCGGTGCATGGGGATGTCCGTGTTCCCTGGAATAGCAGAAATATTGGCTTCCGCCGTGATTCTGGTCAAGTATCTGACAGTAGTCGGCACGGCTTTCAAAAAGCGGAAGATATGCTTCATCAAGCAGTTTTTTTCCTTTGTCGGATGCGGCACAGATATCATATCCCGAACGCTGTCCCGTACAGATACGGCTTATTTCGGCAACCCCTCCCGGTGACGCACAGAACGCATCCTTCAGACCTTCTTTTTCTATTCTGTCGGCATTATTGTATTCATCGCAAAGATTGCTCTGAAGCGTGAATCCGAAGCCTGAGCAGTATACACCGAGAACATGGTTTCTTTCATGGAGCTTATCGGCAAAGCTGTTGAACATTTCTTCACCGCCGTAGGGAGGCCATACATAAGGCGGTGCCCAGGGTGCTGTTCCCTCCCAATGCATAAGGAGAACAAGAAGTCTCGAATCAACTTTCTTGGCGATATCCTCTATCTCGGGAAGTGCATTCTCATAGGGGAACAAAGCGTTTGGATCCATCTTGTCCATATCGTGGATACCGCGGACAGGATAGGTAATTACAAGAGGTGCATCCTTGTACCATTCGGGAATTGCGGGATTCTCGCTTATCTTTTTTACATTTGTCGGGAGATTCTCGGTAAACCATCTGCGGTATATCTCCGCACCGTCATGCCATGTACCCCTGTACGCTTTTATTATGATCGGATACTCCGACTTATAGCTTTCACCGTAGTTTATACCTGTGTATTGTCTTATAAACATAACGGTATTTCCGTTCTCACCGCAGAAATCTATGCCCTTAGGTGCTCTGCCCTTATCGTGTGCGGCAAGATACAGACCGAAAGAGTCTGTCTGATAGCACATAAACTGACCGAACAGCATATACGGGAACATCCAATACCATCCCTGAGACGGATACTCGGCAAGGACAGACTTTCCCTTCTTATCAAGGTCATCACACAACGCACCCTCGTTGTAGGTGCAAACCACCCTTGCATCGCCTCCGTTTCTGACAAGAGGCTTCAGGGATATTTCCGGGAATGTTACCCATTCTATAAGCATATCCGTATTGTTTTCAACCCGGATGCTCCAGCCGTCATTTTCATTTTCCGGAACCTTTATCTTTACGGTAATATCGTATTCAAAGCCGGAATACTCATAAAGACCGTTTTTATATGTATGTTTTTTCGCATCAAAGGCATTTACGGTACGAGGCTCTGCATACGGATAACGGAGATATACCGTAAACAGCGGTCTTTGTCCGCTTGCGATCTCTTTACCGAAAATATTTACCGAAGTGATACAGCCCTTTTCGAGATCGGCCTTTATTGTCATATTATTGAAATTCAATACTGTCATTGTTTTTCCTCCTTGTAAACAACCGACACTGTGCTTAGATTATAATTATATCCGTAAGCTATGTCAATAGGCTATTTATACTTTTTCTTTTTACAAAGATGTATCAATGTAATATCATCCGCCGTATCGGCATATATTTTACAAAACAAAAAAACGATCATAAGATCCGAGAAAGGACACAAGGTAACAAAAATGCTTGAACTTTATAAGCCTGAAGGAACATATCTTGATACGGAGGAAAACAGAGAGCTTTGCGAAAATCTGCAGGGGCTTGAATATGCATGGAACAGCGGAACTGTACTTGAGGGGATCGTAAGGAAATGCGACAATGACAGGAATCTCACGGTAGAACTGGGCAGATTCACGGGCATAATTCCTCGAAATGAGGTTGTAATGCCCTGCGGTGATGAGCCTGTAAGAGATATAGCTATAATAACAAGAGTCGGAAAGGCAGTCTGTGTCAAGATAACGGACATTCGCAAAAACCAAGACGGAAGTCCGATCATAATGCTTTCAAGAAGGAAGGCTCAGGAGGAATGCTTCAATAACTATGTATCACATCTTCTGCCCGGTGAGATAATAGATGCGAGAATAACGCATATCGAGCCGTTCGGAGCTTTCTGTGACGTGGGATACGGGATAATCTCTCTTTTGTCCGTGGACTGCATTTCCGTTTCAAGAATACGTGATCCCGGAGACAGATTTTTTGTCGGACAATACATAAGATGTGCCGTAAAGAGCGGTCTTGACGAATTCGGACGCATAACGCTCACACACAAGGAGCTTCTCGGAACATGGGAGGAGAATGCCGCCGCATACCGTGCGGGCGAGACCACGATGGGAATAATCCGAAGTGTAGAGCCCTACGGAATATTTGTCGAGCTTACGCCCAATCTTGCGGGACTTGCCGAATGGCGTGAGGATGTTAAAGCGGGACAGACCGCGGCTGTATACATAAAAAGCATCATTCCCGAAAAGATGAAAATAAAGCTGGTTATCGTTGATACGCAGAATGTGGCGGTAAATCCGGGAATACCCGAGTATTTTATTTCTGACGGCAGGATCGATTATTGGAGGTATTCGCCGGAAAACAGCTGTAAGGTAGTAGAGACATTTTTTGACGGATCTGCGGAATAAAATTTTCAACGTCGGGTAAAATGTAAAGGGACATCTGACGGCGAAACAGCGTTTCTTTAAAAAACATATCTTGCTTTGCCGATTTGCGTCTTAAAATCTTACAGCGGAAAGGAAGAATAATATGAGGTGTAAAAAAGATACCGTACTAAGGGGAATGATCGCGGGAATAGCCGCAGGAACTGCCTGTGCATTTGCGGTAGGTTACGGAGTTACAAAAATCTGCTCATGTAAAAGATCGACACTGAAAAAGAAAGCGGGAAAAGCTCTGAGAGATGCAAAAAAATGTATTGAAGGTTTGATGTAAGTAAATACAAAAAAACCAAGATCGGATGTGCCACTCACACAAATGTCCGATCTTGGTTTATTTTTATCCGTTTTGTCAGTTGTCGTTGTTCATCTCATCGTATGCCATGGCTTTACGCTTATACTCATTAAGTGCCTGAGGATAAAGCTGTGAACTCATGCCGCCGTCAACCATTATCTCCGCACCCGTTACATTCTTTGATTCATCCGAGCCGAGATACCATGCGGCGTTGGCGATATCCTCAAAGTCGGAGATATCACCGATGGGTGTAAGGCTTCCGTTGACTATCTGCTTACTGCCCATCTGTACCCAGCGTTCTGTCTTTATAGTTCCGGGAAGCACTACATTTGATCTTATGCCGTAAGGACCGAGGTCTATCGCGAATGCCTTTGACATTGCGTTTATACCGCCCTTGGAGGCACAGTACGCACTTCTGTTGGGGATCGCTCTGTAGGCTGTGTTGGAGCTTATGAATACTATCGCTCCGCCGCCGTTGTCCTTCATTCTTCTTGCGGCGGCACGAACTATTGTAAAGTTCCATACAAGGTTTGTATTGAATACGTCCGCAAATTCCTCGACAGGCACTTCAAAGAACGGCATACCCTTTACGGGATCGTTGCCGAAGCCCATGTTTGCCGCATTGAGTACAACTGTTTTTACGATTCTTCCGAGGCTGTCAATGTCGTCGAATACGTCAAGCACGTCCTTTTCGTTTCCGGGAACTATTCCGTAGCCTTTTGCGAATACTCCGAATTCTTCCGCAATCTTCTCAGCCGCTTCCTGTGCTCTTGCGGCATCTCTTGACTGGATGAATACATCGTAGCCTTCCTTTGCGTATCTTCTTGCGGTGGCAAGTCCCGTTCCGACTGTCGCACCTGTTACAAATACTGCTTTTTTCATATATATTCCTTTCTTAAAGCTCACTCTTGAATTCCACATTGTTGAAAACGATACCGTCAGCGTTCTTTATCAGCGGAAACGGACCGTGGTTATTCTTTGCATGGGATGCACCGTGAAACTGATCATCGGAGAATGTACTGTAGTCGATAGTTGTGAAGGTACAATCCGAGAAGCGAATGTTTTCTATCTTGTTCTCGGGTCTGCCCTCTATCTGAATCCCCTGAGGTGAGCTTGCGTGGATGTTGGAGAAATAAAGGTTTCTGAAAGCCTTTACGTGGCACCATTCGGTCTTCGGATGAATACTGAGCTTTACAGGCTCGGAGAAAATCTTGTCCATTATAATATTGTTGAAAGAAAGGTTTTCTATAAGCGTTTCCTCAATGCCAAAGTCGTTGTGCCATTTCACCTCAGGCTCGGGATTCAATGCGGGAAGTCTTATATCGACACCTACCGAGCAGTCGCGCATTACAAGGTTTGAGAAGGTACAGTTACGGATAACACCGTCGTTGCACCAGCCTACTCTTATACCGCCTGAATAGCTTGTAAGATTGCAATTGGTAACAGTTACCTTTTCACACACTTTATTTTCTTTAAGGCTTTTACTGTTTGC
>SVQR01000011.1:0-1380 GCA_015065225.1 Oscillospiraceae bacterium
GCACAGAATCAACATCATTGACACCCCCGGTCACGTTGACTTCACTGTTGAAGTTCAGCGTTCACTGAAGGTTCTTGACGGATCCATCACAGTTCTTTGCGCTAAGGGCGGCGTTGAACCCCAGTCTGAAACAGTATGGCGTCAGGCTGACGAATACAAGGTTCCGAGAATGGCATACGTTAACAAGATGGACATCATGGGCGCAAATTTCTTCAGAGTTGTTGACATGATGAAGGAACGTCTTAAGGCTAACGCAGTGCCGATTCAGCTTCCTATCGGTAAGGAAGAAACATTTAAGGGTATTATTGACCTTGTACTGATGAAGGCTTATATCTATACCAACGACCTTGGTACAGACATTCTCGAGGAAGAAATTCCCGAAGATATGAAGGAGCTTGCAGAACAGTACAGAGCAGAGCTCATTGAGCACGTTGCTGAGACGGATGAAGCTCTCCTTGAAAAGTACATGGAGGGTGAAGAATTTACCGTTGAAGAAATCAAGACAGCTATCAGAAAGTCCACAATCGCTAATACTATGGTTCCCGTAGTTTGCGGTACTTCCTATAAGAACAAGGGCGTTCAGAAGCTTCTCGATGCTGTTATCGACTATATGCCTTCTCCTCTCGACGTTCCCGCTATCAAGGGTGTTGATCCCACAATCGCGGTTGAAAACGATGAGGATACAGCTAATGTGGTTGAAAGACATTCCAGCGACGATGAACCTTTCTCAGCTCTCGCATTCAAGATCGCAACAGACCCCTTCGTTGGTCGTCTGTGCTTTATAAGAGTATACTCCGGTCACATCACATCCGGTTCTTCCGTTTACAACACAAACAAGAAGTCCCGTGAAAGATTCGGACGTATCGTGCTTATGCACGCTAACCACAGAGAAGACGTTGATGAGATCTACGCAGGTGATATCGCTGCTATCATCGGTATCAAGAACACCACAACAGGTGACACTCTCTGCGACGAAAACCATCCCGTTATTCTCGAATCCATGAACTTCCCGGAACCTGTTATTCGTGTCGCTATCGAACCGAAGACAAAGGCAGGTCAGGAAAAGATGGGTATCGCTCTCTCCAAGCTTGCTGAAGAAGACCCGACCTTCAAGCAGTATACTGATGAAGAAACAGGTCAGACAATCATCGCAGGTATGGGTGAGCTCCACCTTGAAATCATCGTAGACAGACTTCTCCGTGAATTCAAGGTAGAAGCAAACGTTGGTGCTCCTCAGGTTGCTTATAAGGAAACAATCAGAAAGAGTGCAGACGTTGACCACAAGTACGCTCGTCAGTCCGGTGGTAAGGGTCAGTACGGTCATGTTAAGATCATCGTTGAACCCAACGAACCCGGCAAGGGCTACGAATTCATCAACAA
>SVQR01000011.1:1390-36808 GCA_015065225.1 Oscillospiraceae bacterium
GGTGGTGCTATTCCGAAGGAATACATTCCTGCAGTTGACGCAGGTATCCAGTCCGCAATGAACAGCGGTGTTCTTGCAGGCTACCCTGTAGTTGACCTCAAGGTTACACTTTACGACGGTTCTTACCACGAAGTCGACTCTTCTGAAATGGCGTTCAAGATTGCCGGCTCTATGGCACTCAAGGAAGCCCTCAGAAAGGCAGATCCCGTACTCACAGAGCCTATGATGAAGGTTGTTGCGGTTGTTCCGGACGACTACATGGGCGATGTTATCGGTGACTTCAACTCCAGACGTGGTCAGATCGAAGGTATGGATCCCATCTCCGGCGCACAGCAGATCAGAGCTTTCGTTCCGCTTGCTAATATGTTCGGATATGCAACAGACCTCCGTTCCAAGACACAGGGTCGTGGTCAGTACGTTATGGAACCCAGCCACTATGCTGAGGCTCCCAAGTCCATCCAGGACGAAATCATTGCAAAGCGCGGTAAAAATAACTGATTTTGCTTCTGCAATATGACAAAAGTCATTAAATAGACGAGGATGGGGTGCGATACCCTGTCCCGTCAACAAAATATTTAATAAAAAATAATTTATTTAAGGAGGAAACTCAAAATGGCAAAGGCTAAGTTTGAAAGAACAAAACCCCACGTTAATATTGGTACAATCGGTCACGTTGACCACGGTAAGACAACTCTTACAGCTGCTATCACAAAGACACTCTCCCTCGGTAACGGTTCCGTTGAAGCTCTCGCATACGACCAGATCGACAACGCTCCCGAAGAAAAGGCAAGAGGTATCACAATCAACACAAGACACGTTGAGTACGAAACAGAGAACAGACACTACGCTCACGTTGACTGCCCCGGCCATGCTGACTACGTTAAGAACATGATCACCGGTGCTGCTCAGATGGACGGTGCTATCCTCGTTGTTGCAGGTACTGACGGTCCTCTCCAGCAGACAAGAGAACACATCCTTCTCGCTCGTCAGGTTGGCGTTCCCGCAATCGTTGTATTCATGAACAAGTGCGACATGGTTGACGATGACGAACTCCTCGACCTCGTTGAGATGGAAACAAGAGATCTCCTCTCCAGCTACGATTTCCCCGGTGACGATATTCCGATCATCAGAGGTTCCGCTAGAGAAGCTCTCCTTTCCGAAAGCACAGATACATCTGCTCCCGAATACGCTTGTATCCTCGAGCTCATGAAGAATGTTGACGAATACATTCCTACTCCCGACAGAGCTGCTGACCAGCCCTTCCTTATGCCTGTCGAAGACGTATTCTCCATCTCCGGCCGTGGTACAGTTGCTACAGGTAGAGTTGAAAGAGGTACACTTAAGCTCAACGATACTGTTGAAATCGTTGGTCTCGCTGACGAAGCTAAGCAGACAGTTATCACAGGTATCGAAATGTTCCACAAGCTCATGGACAGCGCTGAAGCAGGTGACAACGTAGGTTGCCTCCTCAGAGGTATTGACAAGAAGGGTATCGAAAGAGGCCAGGTTCTTGCTAAGCCCGGAACAATCAACCCCCACACAAAGTTCGTAGCTCAGGTTTACGTTCTTACAGAAAAGGAAGGCGGACGTCATAAGCCCTTCTTCTCCAACTACAGACCTCAGTTCTACTTCAGAACAACTGACGTTACAGGCGTTATCACTCTTCCCGAAGGCACAGAAATGTGCAACCCCGGTGACCACGTTGATATGACTGTTGAACTCATCACTCCTATCGCTATCGAAAAGGGTCTCAGACTCGCTATTCGTGAAGGCGGCAGAACTGTTGGTTCAGGCGTTGTTGCTGAAATCCTTGGCTAAGATTTTTGAAGCATAGCTTCAAGATTTGAAGTTTGCTTTGCAAGCTTCCCAATGATATATCCCGTTTGGGATGCATGACAATTAAGTAAATTAATTTGTCTCTACACTTGGGCGGAGGCGGGTAACTTCCGCTTCTCGCCCGAGTTTTGCTTTTGTGAAGTTTTTGACGACTTTGTGAAAAATGCATATAAACCATCTTTTAGGGCGGGGCGAGGAAAAACCAATGAGTAATTCTTAGTTGTTTTCCACTTCCCCACCGGCGGTAATGCAGCTTTGCTGTTAGTCCGAGGGAGAAAAATTGCTTAAAAAGCACTTTCTTTGATGCGGTGTGATCCCGCAACCGACGGTATAGTCCGGATAAAGTAAAAGATACCGCAAGATTTGAATTTGACGGAACAAGTGTCAAAGTGACAGAAATTCCGATGAATTCGGATCTTACGGTTGTTCGCCCGAGGGTGTCGACAGACAGCTTTGGGTTTTTACTTTACATTTTTGAATCAACCCCGAGAGAACAGACTTTGAATTTCAAAATGTGAAAGTGAGGTTACTTATGAAAAACAATGAAAGAAAGAGTATCATAGATACTAAGACTATAGTTCTTGTAGGCGTACTTTCGGCACTGTCATATGTTCTGATGCTTTTCCCGAAGATACCGGGAGTAATTGCGGCATTTCCCTGGCTCGATATTGATTTTTCCGATGTCCCCGCACTTCTTGCTTCGGTCGGAATTTCACCTATTGCGGGCGTGCTTGTTGTCGCTATCAAAAATATACTTCATCTTACTGTTACAAGCACCGGTGCTGTAGGTGAGCTTTCAAACTTCATCTGCGGCGCAGCGCTCGTGCTTACCTGCGGACTTACGACAAAATATCTCTTCAAGAAAATGCTCAACCGCGTAAAGCTTCTCATAACCCTTCCCATTGCCTGCGTTGCTCAGGTAATTGCGGCGATACTTGGAAATTATTATCTGATGATCCCGCTTTACGGAATTCAGGCTGGAGCGAAGGAATACATAATCGGCGGCGTTATCCCCTTTAACCTTATTAAGGATGTTGCTGTTTGTGCTGTATTCTACCTTATCTACATACTTGTTTATCCCAAAATTCAGAAAAGGCTTTATGTATAATGACAAAAGACCAATCTTTTTCTATCACCGCAAAGCTGACAGGAAAGATATCGACTGAAAATCCGGTATATGACTTTACGTCAAAGGAAATAAAGACGGAAAAAAGAAAATTCTCCGAGGAGGAGCTTGATACCCTTCGTAAAATGGGGTGGCTCGGTGATGACTTCGAGACCTTCCTGGTCATTCTTTCCTTCCTCGACGACAGCGGTATCATGGATGATGTGCCTGATTCATACATCGCCGAGGTGTTCTGTAATGCGAGAAAGTTCGGTGTCGGTGAGTTTTATGACGATCCGTATATCAAAAATGTAAAGTTTGATGATGTCAAAAAGGGAAAATTCCTTCTTACTACCGCTGTATATGAAAAAGGCGAGCTGTTTCTTTACGATGCCCCCGACTTTTCAAAGGATATCATTGTTCCAAAGATAGGATTCTTTACCGGCAAAGTCACCTTTCCAACCTTTTATGAGGGAAGTATGCCGTGGATGTCTGTGTGTCCGTCTGAGATAAATTCCATGAAAGCTCAGATGGATGCGGCCCACGGTAGAGTTCTTGTTCTGGGATGCGGACTTGGCTATTATCAGTATGTCGTATCAGAAAAGGAAAATGTTGAGTCTGTGACAATAGTAGAGATATCAGAGGAGATAGCCGAAATTTTCAAAGAGCATATCCTTCCGAATTTTTCGAACAAGGAAAAGATCAATATAATCTGTTCCGATGCGATAAAGTACATGGATACGGTAAAAGACGGCGACTATGATTTTGTCTTTGCGGATATATGGGAAGGCATAATCGACGGTGCGGGACACTATAAGAATATCAAGCCTCATGAGAATAGGCTGAAGAACACCGAGTTCACCTACTGGATAGGTGATCAGATAGAGTATTACCTTGAAGGTGACTGCGAGGATGACGAACCTCGCAGAGAATCATGAGATTTTTGCATTATTTATAGAATGTAAAAAGATACGTCAAATCAGATAAAAATCAAAGCCGTTTTATTATCATGAAAGCTGCATTTTTGTTGATATCGGACAAACACACGGTCATTTTCAACAACAACGGTTTTCGTTAGTAATTAACAGCAATTCATAAACATTTAAGGAGCTTCCGATGACAAACAACTCCATCCTTGACGGGAGTACCGTCTTTGATCCGGGCAGGGTAAAAATAACCTCAACGGAGCATTCCCACAATACCCCTTTTTTCTTTCATGTGCAGAAATTTTGGGAATTTATATATGTTGACAGTGGCTTTGCACTTCTTGGCGGCAGCGGTGAATCTGTGCTGCTCTCCGGCGGAGATATGGCTGTCGTTGCGCCCGGCGAAAGGCATTCGCTGATATGTCCGGGAAGCACCGTTATGCACTGTCTTCTTTTTGAGGACAAAGAGCTTGGCAGCATGAAGGACGAGATATTTACTCTTCCCGGCTTTGTTGAGCTGTCACTTCGTGCAAGAGTGCTTGAGGACGAGCGTGCAAGAGCCAAAAATGCAAGATATGAGAGCATCCGCCTTGACTATTCGGAACGTGGTGAATTTATTCGCCTGTGCCGAGGTATACGTACCGAACGCGTGAACAAGGGCAAGGGTTGGCAGCAGCTTGTCAAGAGTTATCTATGTCAGGTAATGGTGTTTTACTCAAGGTTGGATATCGCCGCAAAGCGTACGGAAAAGACCGCTGAGGGCACGAAATCCCTTTATGCTCGGATAATAAAGTATCTTGAAGAGAATTATCGCAACAACATCACGGGCGTTGAGCTTTCCCGTGAGCTCGGACTTTCGCAGGAGCATCTTGCAAAGCAGTTCCGCAGTGAGCTTGACATTACACCTGCGGATTACATAAGGCGGTACAGAGTTGCCAAGAGCATGGAACTTCTGTGTGGTACGGATATGCCTGTAAACGAAGTCGCTCAAAGCTGCGGATTTGTTGATATGAGTGCGTTCTCCCGCGTGTTCAAGATGTTCGAGGGAGATACTCCGTCCAATTTCCGCAAGAGACAGAAGTTTGGAAAGTAGGATCCGGGGAACGCGAACTTTTTGTGTATGCAATAGTAAAGGCGGTTTTATCTATCGGTTTTCCGAGACTGCCTTTATTGTTTTTGTAAGTCGGATTGCATTTGAGCATCAAGGCGATCTTTTGCAGAGTGATCCGATTGTTTTGGAGGTGGAAGTATGATGCTCGGAACGTGTACAAAATCCTTTGGTGGGATGAGTGTTGCGGAAACAGCGGAGATATTTGAGGTATCGGGACTTGACTATGCCGAGCTTTGCTTTTGTCAGAAGGAACTTACCGGATGGAAGTACAATCTGTGCGGTTATGAGCCGCTCCCCTTCTCTTCGGAGGTTGCCGCGGCGATGGACATTTTCCGCTCACACGGCGTAAGTATCTGCGCACTTGGCGTTTATAATTGCCTGTGGCAGGGATCATCCTCGGACTGTGTTGATTCACTAAGGATCTTTCGTGAATACTGCGATATCGCTTTTGAAAACGGTATAGCAATACTTGCCACCCATACGGGAACGGTGCTTAACACCGCTAATGCCCGTAAAGGTGCGCCGGATATCAGGAAAAAGGTATTTGACAGCTTCACAATGGCGCTTACGGAGGCTGCAAAGCGCGGACTTACCGTAGCTGTGGAATGCTCTCCCTTTGATATACTGACGAACTACAGCGACTTTTGCGAGCTTAAAGAACATATACAAAGGACTCTCGGAACAAGCAGTATGCTGAAATATATTGCGGTTCCCTCTTCGGATGACAGGAATGTTGATATTTCCGATATCGCTCTGTACCATCTCAAGGATAAAAAACGCGGCGGAATGTTCTATGAACGCTTCGGTGAAGGTGATGCGGATTTTTCCGATTTCTTTGCGGATATATGTAAGGCTTCGGATATCCCTGTCATACTGGAGCATGTAAACAGCGGAAATCTTTCCGAGACAGCGAGAAGGGTACGGGAAAAGATGTGATGTCGGCTTGCCGGACTGTCTTCATATTATCAGATATTCTTTTGAAAGGTAACTCATATGGGTTACCTTTTTTTATGCAAAATATGTGGAAAGAGGCATCCGGAAATGTTTTTTGTGTGTTGAGCCTTTGTGATAATAAAAGAACTCCGCCGCAAAGCCTTCAAATGGCGACCTTGAAGCGGAGATGCTTGATGATATTAAGTTTTGATCACTCTTTTATAAGATCCTTGACCGCGTCCCAGGAGGTGTAGATAGGTTTCAGGTATCTTTCGCCGAAATTCGGATCGTCGTAGGTGATCTCGGGCATTTCTGTGTCTGTAAGGGTATATATCTTCCACACATCGTCTTTTTCAATGCGATAGATATCAAGCGAGCATGACTCATAGGTCTCGTTGTACATCTCGGTGATAAGATAGTTTTTACCGCTTGACGATCTCGCGTGCCAGCTTTTCATTTCTGTGGCGAGTGTGGGGACGAAGGTGAATTCATCGTCATCGGAGACCTTGATAGTCAGTTCCTCGATAAAGCCGCTTTCGTAATCGGAATATATATAGAGATCCGCAATGAAACTGTCACCGTACTCATCGGTGAGATAGAGATATTCGTAGTTATTCACACGGCGCACAAAGCTGTTGTCGGAAACATTGGTGTACTTTGACTTAACAAGTCCGGGGTGATCATCGAAATAAAGGGGGGCGGTGACCTGACCTGCCGCATATGATGCTATCTCATAGGTGCTGAAATTTATGTAAAGACAATCGTTTGTCATCGTCCACTGGAACTCGTTCGTATCATATTCGGTGAGTGTCTCGTAAACGTTGTACATATATTCATACTCATCGGGGTATTCTTTGCGAAGAGCGTTATCTATTATCCTTGCAAGATTGGCATCGCTTGTAAGCACATCGGAAAGCCCAAGCTCTTCGCCCGTTACGGGATCAACGTTGATGCAGGCGATGAGATCATATCCGTGAGCACCTCCCGCGTAACCGTAAAGGCTGTTCTTCATGCTGAAGATATTCTCGTCGCATCTGTAGATACGTGCCTTCTGTTCTTCATAGTAGGGGAGGCTGAAATACATCGCATCCTCTTCTATATAAGAGACCATGTCGTTGAAGTTTTCCTCGGCATATTCGATTGTGGAAGCATTGAACTCCTCAAGATATTCGGCGAGCAGAGGGTATTCTTCGGATAAGCTGTCGCCGAGAATGACCGTATCGTATGTTGAATAAGCTATCTCGGTAGTTCCTTCGGTGTTCGGTATGCTGTCACTGTAGGAGTGCATTTCATTTTCGCACGTGTATACACCGATTTTCGGCTCGGACTGTACGGGAGTGAAGAAAAAGCTTAAAAGTGTGATGAATGCTATGAACGGACTGCCTAATAAACTATACATAGTAAGCTCCTTTCTAACGGTATGTCAATTTCTTTGTTTATACTTACTTTTATCAAACTACTTGTTTATATTATACACTCTTTTTTTAAAATGTCAAGCCAAATCAGAAAACAGCATAACGTTCCCTGAGCAGAGAAACCTGTAAACGAAAAAGGCTACCCACAAAGGACAGCCTTAGTGTTATTGAATTACTTTGCAAAGTCGGTCTTTCTGCTTTCTCTGATGAGATTTACCTTGATCTGACCGGGATATTCAAGCTCATCTTCGATCTTAGCGGCAATATCTCTTGCGAGAAGCGTCATATCGTCATCGGAAACCTTTTCCGGCTTGACCATTACGCGGATCTCACGACCTGCCTGGATAGCGAAGCACTTGTCAACGCCTTCAAAGTCTGTTGCAATCTCTTCGAGCTTCTGAAGTCTCTTGATGTAGGACTCGAGATTTTCGCGTCTTGCACCGGGACGTGCCGCTGAAACAGCATCTGCCGCCTGAACGAGCATAGCAACAACTGTCTGAGGTTCAACATCGTTATGATGCGCTTCGATAGCGTGGATAACATCCTTGCTTTCGTTGAAACGTCTTGCAATGTCAACACCGAGAGTAACGTGAGAGCCTTCGATCTCGTGGCTTGCCGCCTTACCGATATCGTGGAGAAGACCTGCACGCTTTGCCAGTGTGGAGTCAACGCCCAGCTCATCCGCCATAATACCTGCGATATGTGCAACTTCAATGGAGTGGATAAGTACATTCTGACCGTAGCTTGTTCTGTAACGGAGTCTTCCGAGCATACGTACGAGTTCGGGATTGATACCGTTGACACCTGTTTCAAATGTAGCCTGTTCACCGGACTGCTTGATGATGGTCTCGACTTCACGGGTACATTTTTCAACCATTTCCTCAATTCTTGAGGGATGGATACGACCGTCGCTGATAAGTCTTTCAAGAGCAAGTCTTGCGATCTCACGGCGAACCGGATCGAAGCAGGATACTGTGATGGCTTCGGGAGTATCGTCGATAATGATATCAACGCCCGTAATGGACTCGATGGACTTGATGTTACGTCCTTCACGTCCGATGATCCTTCCCTTCATGTCGTCATTGGGAAGAGCGACTGTGGATACCGTTGTTTCGGCAACCTGATCGGATGCAAGTCTCTGAATTGCAAGGGAGATGATATTTCTTGCCTTTTCGTCTGCTTCATCCTTGGCCTGCTGTTCGAGCTCGTTGATCTTGACCGCCATTTCGTGGCGAACTTCGACTTCCACCTTCTGAAGGAGGTATTCCTTAGCCTGTTCGGTGGTGTAACCGGAGATCTCTTCCAGCTTTTCTCTCTGCTGTGCACAGAGTTCGTCTATTTCTTCGTACTTCTTGTCGCACTCAGCGATCTTTGCCTTGTACTTTTCTTCTGTCTGTTCACACTGTTCTATCTTCTTGTCCAGTGTTTCTTCCTTCTGCTGAGCTCTCTTTTCAAGGCGAGCGACTTCGTTTCTGCGTTCTTTCGCTTCACGTTCTGCTTCATTCTTGAGCTTGAGGGCTTCTTCCTTTGCTTCTATGAGCGCTTCTTTTTTCTTTGTTTCCGAATTCTTCAGCGCTTCATCAAGAATTCGTTTTGCTTCGTCTTCTGCGGATTTGATCTTCGCCTCGCCGATCTTTTTTCTGTATGCGTATCCGATAAGGACACCCAAAGCAGCTCCGACGACGAGACCGATGACGATCCCTAATACGATCTGCGTCATACGCACCTCCGTGATTTGAAAGCACGAAACACGGGGCAGAAGCGATATACATTTCTTTCGTAAGCGGGGACTTGCCTCGAATACCTTCTGACTTGGGATAGCACATACAAGGCCGACAGAATGCAGAGGATCTTTGCTTATTTTGCCGAAAGAGCCGTACAGGACTTCATCTTACAAAATATTATTCAATTTTCTTTCCCTGAGTGGGGGAAATATTATGGTATGAAACCATCCTCTTCGGGTGAGCGACCGAAGAATATCTTAACCGGCACCGCCGGGATAGAATAAAGAAGAGTATTTTAATAAGAGTGCACCGTAATTTGCGTGCAACTGAATAATGTTTTATCGGGTTTTTTCGGCATCATCAATGCTTTATGCGGCAAAAACATAAATCCGCAAAAGGCTTTCCGCTGCCGATATATAAATATGGGTGATTGCCCATAAAAAAAACTATCCGATAATGATATTGTACAGCAAAAATTCATAATTGTCAAGAGGATTGTGTTAATTTCGGGGACTTTTTTTGAAAAAATGGCGGTATTTAATAAAAATATTCATAAGAATATAAAAAAGACGCACATCGAAACGATGTACGCCCGAATTCTATTCAAGTGTTCACTCGCGAAGGAGTTTTGCAAAACTATCTTGCACTTTGCATTGACAGGATCGCTCAATCATTTTTCGCCATGCTCTCACAATAAAGACATCTGTATACCTGCTTCTGTGCATCCGCAAGATAAAACTCGTGAGTCAGTTCCTGCTCGGTGGAGGTGATGCATCTGGGATTCTTGCACTTTATCACACCTGTAATACGCTCCGGCAGACGAAGCTTCTCGCGCTTTACCTTAGCACCGTTTTCTATTATGTTCACCGTGATGCCCGGATCTATGTAACCGAGTACGTCAAAGTCGAGTTCCATTTTCTGCGCGATCTTTATAATGTCCTTCTTGCCCATCTTTACGCTGTCCGCGTTCTTGATGAGAGCGACACTGCAATCAAGACTGTCAAGTCCGAGGATGTTGTAAACCTGCATTCCCTTGCCGGCTGTTATGTGGTCAAGTACTATTCCGTCCTGTATCTGTCCTATTATCATATCTTGCACCCTCCTTACTTTACTTCAAGCTCAAGAAGCTTCATGATAAGTGCCATTCTCGCATACTTTCCGTAAAGCACCTGCTTGAAATAGCAAGCTCTCGGATCATCATCTACGGCTACCGCTATTTCGTTTACTCTGGGCAGCGGATGCATGATGCAGAGATCTTCCTTTGCCTTTTTCAGCTTCTCGGTGTCGAGAATATATGTGTCCTTGAGTCGTATATAGTCCTGCTCGTTGAAGAATCTTTCTCTCTGCACTCTTGTCATGTAGAGAATATCAAGCTCACCGATGTGATCTTCAAGGCTTCTGACTTCAACATAGTCACAGCCACCGGGAATAAGTACTTCATTCACAACATATTCCGGAACTCTCAGCTCTTCGGGAGAGATAAGCACGAACTTCACACCCTTATATCTTGCCATCGCGGAAATTAGCGAATGTACAGTTCTTCCGAACTTCAGGTCACCGCAAAGACCGATGGTAAGATTTTCAAATGTACCCTTTTCACGGTGGATTGTGAGAAGGTCGGTAAGCGTCTGTGTGGGATGATTATGACCGCCGTCACCGGCATTGATGACCGGAACGGAAGCACGCATGGATGCAACAAGAGGCGCACCCTCCTTGGGATGTCTCATTGCGATGATATCCGCATAACAGCTTACGGTCTTTGCCGTATCGGAAACGCTCTCACCCTTAGCCGCAGAGCTTGACTGAGCCTCGGAAAATCCGAGAACATTGCCTCCCAGCTCATACATAGCTGCTTCAAAGCTGAGTCTTGTTCTTGTTGACGGCTCGAAGAAAAGCGTTGCGAGCTTCTTGCCGTGGCATACTTCGCTGTACTTTTTAGGGTTTGCGATGATGTCTTCTGCTACGGTGATAAGATCTTCTATCTCTTTTACCGTCAGTTCTTTTATGTCGATTAAACTTCTCATAGTACTCCTTTCTACTTCATAACATATTTATAAATATATCGTGTAATAAATTTCTGTCTTGCAGTTTGGTGTTGATTTGGAAAGTCGAATAAGTTTAAACCTATATGTTTTTTAGTTACACATTCTCAAGAGTTGTTTCCACCGTGAGTGTAGCTGTCTTGTCCTAGGTGCACATATGCGCACGAGTTGTTTCCTGCCCCTTGCCATCAAAAGGGCAGATCATCCTCGCCTTCAAGTCACATATGCGCACGAGTTGTTTCCAGATTGTCGGTCTTGTTAAGAAAATAATAAAGCCTTCAAGTCACACTCGTATACAAATTGCAACCTTTGTGGACAAGAGATGATAGATTTGGGATGAGCCTTCAAGTCACACTCGTATACAAATTGCAACAAGTATTCCGCATATGGTGTATATCGCTCCGTACCTTCAAGTCACACTCGTATACAAATTGCAACGTGGTGTGTTCGGGATCAAGAAGGATGTTCCGAACCTTCAAGTCACACTCGTATACAAATTGCAACAGCAATATTGCACAAAATAGTGACTCATGCACGGATTACTATGTGCATATTAACCTTCTCGAGTGTATTAACCGCTTGACAGAAGCCAAGTCTTACGCTCACTTTCTCGATTTGAGGACGTGAAGTCGCCCTAAATATGTGCGAAGCTATTGGATTTTTATGTCAGCTCCGGGTTCGCACCCAGATATTCATCAATTATCCTGTCTATATCTCTGACGGATAAATTCTGCGATGCGTTGAAGTCAGCGTTACATTTATACCCACACTTAATACATTCAAAGCTTTCTTGAGTTTTTCTGTTTTCGCTTGATATGTATCCGCATTTACTGCATCTTTGCGATGTATATTTCGGCTCAACAGCTATAACCTTAATTCCGTATTCCGCAGCCTTATATTCCATTTTGGTTCTCAAATCGTAATAAGTCCAATGAACAAGAACAGGTGAATAATCGCCTTTTTTCTCTATACTGTTATCCAGCTTTTCAAGCTGAATTGTTCCGTATCCGTTTTTTCGTGCATAGTCAACTATAGCCCTGCTGTATCTGTGGTTTATAGTATCCTGGAAATTCGATATCTTATCCCTGGCTTTATATACATCGGCAACTCTTGTTTTTGTTCCGTGCCCGATCCTGCCGTCACCACACACTGTCGCTTGATTTTGAAGGGATTTTTTTCGCTTTTCAAGTCTCTTTATAAATTCTGTAACCTCTCCGCCCTTTATTCTAAAGGAGCCATATTCTCCTATTGAGCTTGCATAAACAGCAAACTTGACTCCGAGGTCAACGCCAAGAATTTTATCCGGATTGAGGTCGTTTTTCTTTTGGGTGAATCTATAAGCAAGAATTAAAAACCATTTTTTGTTATCGTAGATAAGCTGACTTTCGCTTATTTTATATATTTCCGAAATTACGTTTTCTATTATGGCTCTTTGCGTACCATCTTTGACACACAGCTTGAAATTTACAGCTGCCGGAAAACCATGCAAAGCCTTGAAACCATCAGAAAAAACCTTTAATCCCACCAAAGCACTTTCGGCATTTCCTCTGATTATTACATTTCTGTTATGAATTATAATAGGCTGATTACTTCTGTACGAAGGAAGCGACATTTCACCGCTAAAGATTTTATTTTTTGCATCCTTGAATTTCTTATATGCCTTTCGAACTGTGGAATTTCGACAATCCGAATAAAAAATATTGTAATCTTCCTTTAATTCAGCATTGATATAATCAGCAACTGCTTTGTATTTGCTACCTGTAAGCTCCTTATCATCAAGCCATTGCCCGGTTTTATCGTGATGTGCAAACCTCTTGCACTCGAGCGCGTACCCCATCTGTATTGTTTTATTGAGTACCTCTCGAGTTTGCTTTTGTAATTCCCAAAGGTGCTTCTGCATTTCGGAGAACTCACCTGCACCGTCAATATACCGAAGTTCGAACTTCATAACTTTTACAATTGTTTTTTCAGCCATGATAATCACCCCTTCCTTTATTCAACAGTTACGAATTGGCAAAATCTTCAGCCGCAAATCGCGACCTGTATTATATCAATGCGCCGTCCTTTATAAGCCTTTCACGAAGCACTGCGGAATCAACCCTTCTCGTATCACCGAGCTCTGTTGCCATAGCCGCAGCAGTCCCCGCCGCCTGACCTGTCATAAAGCACGCCGGCATAACACGCACCGTTGCTTCCATGCTCCTGTCAGTGCCGATACATCTTCCGGCGACAAGGAGATTGTCAAGTCCCACGGGACAAAGACTTCTGTACGGGATACCGTAGGATTCGCCATGCTTGTATTTCATGTTCTTTTCGTATTCCTCTCGGAAACGCTTGTATTCTTCTTCGCTGGTGTCCATGACATGGATATCAACGGGATAATTGTATCTTGCGATATCGTCCTTGAATACCGATCTTTTAAGAAAGTCACCTGCGTTCAGCATATAGTCGCAGACGATACGCCTTGATTCGCGTATTCCAAGCACTTCGCCTGTGGAGAGCAGCTTTATTTTTTTACATCCGTCCACATACTCTCTGTAGTAACGCTGATATTCGAGCATCATTTTTCTGCCGATTATCATCCCCTCCGTCAGAGATTCGTTTGACAAGGGATCGTTACCGAAGATGTGCCCGAGATTTCCTCCGCCGATGCCTTCAAGTTCTCCTTTTTTGTGGAAAAGCCCCGAAAGGTGTCTGTCGGGATATGTGAATATGCCGTCGGATATGGCTCTTTCAAGGGATTCCGAACCTGTTCCGGAATTTTTACCGCCATATTTCTTTATATTTATCCCACTCCATACCGAGCAAAGTGTCGGAGGCATAACGTTGCCGTTCTCATCACCGACCTCATACTTTGCTCCCGCAAAATATGCAAGCTCACCGTCGCCGGTACAGTCTATGTATATCTTCGCTTTAACCGCAAAAATACCTGTCTTGGATGTAAAAACGATATACTCTATATTGCCTTTATCGTCGGTCACCGCATCACACATCTTTGTGAAGAAAAGTATCTTTGCACCGGAGTCGGAGACTATTCTGTCATATTCGCGTTTCAGTTCTTCAACCTCGATGGGAGTCCAATATGTGGAAAGTGGGTAATCTTTTGATACATTCTTCCTGATCTCAAGTCCGATTCCACCGATAATTATATCATCGCCGTCGGTAAAAGGCGCAAACGACGGAACAAGTCCTGTTGTCCCCACACCACCGAAGCATCCTCCGTTCTCACAGATCAGAACACTCTTTCCGCTTCTTGCCGCCGCAACCGATGCCGCAACACCTGCCGCACCGCCGCCGACTACGAGAATATCGACATTATATTTAACCGTAAGTTCTTTGGTATAAAGCATAATATGACCTCAAATAAATATGTTATACGGACAAATAGTCTTTATTGCAAGAAAGGCGGACAAATCTGCCCGCCAACGATCTTACTTACGCCTTTGCACCGTTAACCGCAAGATAGTTCTTTATTCTTGTAACGTTTTCTTCGTTCTTGGGATCTTCTTCAAGATACTCGATAATGTCATAAACATCAACGATGGAGTATACAGGGAATCCGAACTGCTCCTCGATCTCCTGCATAGCACCCTTTTCGCCCTGTCCCTTTTCCTTTCTGTCTACCATGATGAAGGTAGCGGCAACCTTTGTTCCTTCAAGGTGGGAGAGTATCTCCATGCTCTCACGGATAGCAGTACCTGCTGTGATAACGTCTTCAATAATAACGATCTCCTCGCCCGCTTCGGGAACATATCCTACGAATACGCCGCCTTCACCGTGATCCTTTACTTCCTTTCTGTTAAAGAAGAAGGGAACATTGAGACCGTTCTTTGAAAGAGCAACAGCTGCGGAAACGGAAAGGGAGATTCCCTTATAAGCGGGGCCGTAAAGTACAGCCTGCTTCTTTCCGAGCTTTTCAAAATATGCCTTTGCATAGAACTCACCGAGTGTTGCGATATCGTTACCTGTCTTGATCATACCTGCGTTGATGAAATAGGGGATCTTTCTGCCGCTTTTTGCGGTGAAGTCGCCGAACTTGAGTACTCCTGCGGACTCAAGGAACTGTATAAATTCTCTCTTATAGCTTTCCATGATTAAACCTCCGTTTTAACTTATATCTTTTATTAGCCTACAAACTCGGCAACGCATCTGTCATATGCCGCAACCGGATCTTCGGCAGCTGTGATGGGACGTCCGACAACAATGTAGTCCGAGCCGATCTCTTTCGCCTGTGCGGGAGTCATAACTCTTGCCTGGTCACCCTTGTCGCCGTCGGCAAATCTTACGCCGGGAGTGATGGTGAGGAACTTCTCGCCGCAGAGGTCGTGTACCTTACCTGCTTCAAGAGGAGAACAAACAACACCGTCAAGTCCTGCTTCTGCAGCGTTCTTTGCATAGTGCATAACTACCTTGTCGATGGGCTCACGAATCAGAAGATCCTGTTCCATTCTTTCCTGATTTGTGCTTGTGAGCTGTGTAACTGCGATAAGAAGCGGTCTTGTGCCGTCCTCACGGGTAAGACCTTCGAGAGCTGCTTCCATCATAGCCTTTGTGCCGCCTGCGTGAAGGTTTGTGATATCTACATCCAGATGTGAAAGAACAGCCATAGCTTTCTTTACCGTATTGGGAATATCGTGGAGCTTAAGGTCGAGGAATATCTTGTGACCTCTTGCCTTTATCTCACGAACTATGTCCGGACCTTCCGCATAGAAAAGCTCCATACCGATCTTTACGAAAAGCTTTCTGTCGCCGAACTTTTCAAGAAATTCAATTACCTGTGCCTTGCCCGCAAAATCGCAGGCGATTATTACGTCCTTACCCATTTTTGTTTACCTCCAAATATATAAAACTTAATACTTAACCAAAGATAAACGGTACTTTATCAATGTGCCGCACCGATAATATCGGAAAGCCTTTCAATCCCGTACTTCTCCATAGTTTCCGGCAACTTTTCAATGATAGTCTTGCTTGCAAAAGGATCAATAAGATTTGCAGCACCGATCTGGACTGCCGTCGCACCTGCGAGCATCATTTCGATCACATCCTCGGCACTTGAAACACCGCCCATACCTACTATCGGTATCTTTACCGCATCGTATACCTGATATACCATACGAAGTGCCACCGGGAATATAGCCGCACCGGAGAAGCCGCCCATTTTGTTTGCGATAACGGGCTTTTTCTTTTTAAGGTCGATACGCATACCGAGAAGTGTGTTTATCATACTGATACCGTCAGCACCCTCAGCCTCACACGCCTTTGCTATCTCCGCGATATTGGTTACATTGGGCGAGAGCTTTATAAGAAGCGGCTTTTTTGTTACGGCTCTTACCGCTTTTGTTACGCTTGCCGCCGCCTCCGGACTTGTGCCGAATGCGATACCGCCGCCGTGAACGTTGGGACAGCTGATATTCACCTCAAACCAGCCGATCTGATCTTCCGCATCAAGTTTTTCAACGGTGTATGCATATTCTTCAAGCGAGAATCCGGATACATTCGCCATAACAGGCTTGTGGAATACCTTCTTCATCTTCACAAGCTCTTCCGACATTACCTTTTCAACGCCGGGATTCTGAAGACCTACGGCATTTATCATACCGTTGGGAGTTTCCGCAATTCTCGGTGTGGGATTGCCGAATCTCGGATCTTTTGTCGTTCCCTTGAAGGAGAACGTACCCAATACATTTATATCATAAAGCTCCGCAAACTCGTAGCCGAAGCCGAATGTGCCGCTTGCGGGAATGACGGGATTGTCCAGTTCTATACCGCAGAGGGTTACTTTTGTGTTTGTCATTTTATTTCTCCATTACAATCTGAATTGTCAACTATCAATTATCAATTGTTAATTGTCAATTGAATATGATTTCCTCTTTAACCAGCACAGGTCCGTCCTTACAGATTCTCTTATTGCCGTAAAGTGTCTTGCAAGAGCATCCCATGCAAGCACCGAAGCCGCAACCCATTCTTTCTTCAAAGCTGTACTGACCGCTTGTGACACTTGTGTTGTAAACAGCCTTCAGCATAGGCTCCGGACCACAGCAGTATGTGTATGTATAATCCATATTCTTGAGAGCATCGGTAACAAAGCCTTTTACACCGTAGCTTCCGTCAACTGTCGTAACAGTAACGCTCGCACCGAGAGCCTTGAATTCTTTCTCGTAGAATACTTCATCCTTGGTGTTGAAGCCGAGGATGACGGATACCTTTTTGCCCGCTGCGACAAGCTCCTTTGCAAGCATATACATGGGAGGAACACCCACACCGCCTCCGAGAAGAACGGGACAATCACCGCTTTCCGAAAGGCTGTAGCCGTTGCCGAGACCTGTGAGTATGTCAAGCTCTTTTCCGTTTTCGAGACCTGCCATATATTCCGTACCTGTACCTATGACCTTGTAGATTATTGTAAGCTCGCCCTCCTTGCAGTCGCACACCGAGATAGGACGGCGAAGGAAGAATCCGTCGAGCTTTATGTTTACAAACTGTCCGCACGCGATGCCATCGGTATCACCGAGAAGTGTCATTTCATAGACATTGGATGTAAGCTTCTTCTGTTCTTTTATTGTGAATATTGTCTGTTTCAAGGTTGTTACTCCTTTTTTAAGATTGGGAGCGGATACTATCCGCATACGATATCTCGGATCTACCGCCCACCAATTCTTAATTATGAATTCTTAATTATTATTTCACTCTGCGTCTATAGTAGAAACCTGCATAGTAATTTCTTCGAGAACGTCAAGGAGAACTCTTGCGGTATCAAGGGATGTGAACATTGTAACTCCGCACTCAACGGCAAGTCTTCTTATCTCGTAGCCGTCCTTTGCGTGGTTTTCCTTGCTGATGTCGGCTGTGTTGAGAACATAGGCGATATGTCCCTGTCTCATTGCGTTGGGAATATCCTCACTGCCCTCGGAGATCTTAGCTCTGCTTCTTGTTCTTATACCGTGTTCTTTGAGGTACTTTGCAGTACCCTCTGTTGCTTCTATATTGAAGCCGAGCTTGTAGAATCTTCTTATGAGCTCAAGTGCTTCTTCCTTGTCACCGTCGGCGATGGTTGCAAGCACCGTACCGTAGTTCTGAAGATCCATGCCTGAAGCCTGAAGTGCTTTATAGAGTGCACGGTTAAGCTGCTTGTCATAACCGATAGCTTCACCTGTAGACTTCATTTCGGGGGAAAGATATGCATCAAGTCCGCCTATCTTCGCAAAGGAGAATACAGGAACCTTAACGTACCATCTCTTCTTTTCCGAAGGATACATTTCTGTTATGCCCTGATCCTTCAGAGACTTACCGAGAATAACGTTTGTCGCAATATCCGCAAGGCTGTAGCCTGTGGACTTTGAAAGGAAGGGAACTGTTCTGGAGCTTCTGGGGTTAACTTCTATGATAAATACCTTTTCTTCCTTGTCAACAATAAACTGAATGTTGTAAAGACCGACTATGCCGAGTCCGAGACCGAGCTTCTTGGCATAGTCAAGGATGGTGTCCTTTACCTTCTGAGAGATGCTGAAAGAAGGATATACGCTGATACTGTCACCGCTGTGGATACCTGTTCTCTCAACAAGCTCCATGATACCGGGAACGAATACATCCTTACCGTCACAGATGGCATCAACTTCGACTTCCTTACCGAGGATATAGTGGTCGACAAGTACGGGCTTGTCCTCATCCACTTCAACGGCTGTCTTAAGGTAGTGTCTGAGCTGAGCCTCCGTTGCAACTATCTGCATCGCACGTCCGCCAAGCACGAAGCTGGGACGTACAAGAACGGGATAGCCGATCTCTTTTGCAACTCTTACACCGTCTTCGATGTTTGTAACCGCTTCACCCTGAGACTGGGGTATCTTAAGCTCTGTGAGTATCTTTTCAAATCTGTCTCTGTCCTCTGCATTTTCAATAGCATCGACAGTTGTACCGATAATGTTTACTCCGTTGTCGGAGAGACCGGGAGCAAGGTTGATGGCTGTCTGACCGCCGAGGGATGCTATAACATCGTTTGCATTTTCAAACTTCAGTATATTGAGTACATCCTCCTGTGTCAGAGGCTCGAAGTAGAGCTTATCGGATGTGGTATAGTCTGTGGATACCGTTTCGGGATTGTTGTTGATGATTATAGCCTCATAGCCTTCACGTCTGATGGTGGATACTGCGTGAACGGTAGAATAGTCGAATTCTACACCCTGACCGATACGGATAGGTCCTGCACCGAGAACCACTTTTTTCTCTCTGTCCGTAACAATGGACTTGTTCTCGCCTTCGTAGCTGGAGTAGAAGTAAGGAATGTAAGCATTTGTATGGCAGGTATCAACCATTCTGTACACGGGAACAATATTGTTGTCAAATCTTTCGTCGCGTACTTCCTTTTCCGTAACATCCCAGAGCTTTGCAATGTACTTATCGGAGAAGCCGATCTTCTTTGCTTCTTTAAGGATCTCGATATTACCCTTGTTGTCGGCAATTACCTTTTCGTAGTCGATTATCTTCTTGATTTCTTCGAGGAACCAGGGAGTGATAGCCGTGATCTTAAAGAGCTCTTCAACGGACATACCCATTCTCATGAGCTTTGCTACAACAAAGATACCGTCATCGTGGAAGTCCTTGAGGTAGTCCACAAGCTCTTCTTTGGTATAGGCGTCGAATTTAGCCATCCAGAGGTGGAAAACTCCGATCTCAAGTGAACGTACAGATTTAAGAAGACATTCGGAGAACGTGCTTCCGATACCCATTACTTCACCTGTAGCCTTCATCTGTGTACCGAGCTTGTTTGTGGCTGTGGCAAATTTATCGAAGGGGAAACGGGGCATCTTTGCAACAATGTAGTCGAGACTGGGCTCAAATGCCGCATTTGTGTTTGCAATAGCGATATCCTCAAGAAGCATACCGACAGCAATCTTTGCGGTAACTCTTGCAATAGGATAACCGGAAGCCTTGGATGCAAGTGCGGAGGAACGTGAAACTCTGGGGTTTACTTCGATAAGGAAGTATTCGCTTGTATGGGGATTGAGAGCAAACTGAACATTACAGCCGCCTTCTATCTTGAGTGCCTTGATGATCTTTATCGCACTGTCGTTGAGCATCTTAAGATCGTGATCGTTAAGAGTAAGGATAGGAGCTACAACTATGGAGTCACCTGTGTGAACACCTACGGGGTCAACATTTTCCATGCCGCAGATGGTGATTGCATGGTCGGAGCTGTCACGCATTACCTCAAATTCTATCTCCTTGTAGCCTCGAACGCTCTTTTCTATAAGCACCTGATGAACGGGTGAGAGCTGGAACGCTCCTCTGCCTATCTCACGGAGTTCAGCTTCATTGTATGCAAAGCCGCCGCCGGTGCCGCCGAGTGTAAATGCGGGACGGAGAACAACGGGATAACCTATCTCTGCCGCAGCCTGTGCAGCCTCATCTACGCTGTATGTGATTCTTGAAGGGATGACAGGCTCACCGATCTGTTCGCAAAGCTCCTTGAACAGCTCTCTGTCCTCGGCTCTCTCTATGGATTCGCTGCTTGTACCCAGAAGAAGTGTGCCGCATTCCTTGAGAACGCCCTTCTTTTCAAGCTGCATCGCAAGATTAAGACCTGTCTGACCGCCGATACCGGGAATGATGGCATCGGGGCGCTCGGAACGGAGGATGCGTGCAACATATTCAAGTGTCAGAGGCTCCATGTATACCTTATCCGCAATTGTTGTATCCGTCATGATGGTTGCGGGATTGGAGTTTACGAGTATTACCTCGTAGCCTTCTTCACGAAGAGCGAGACACGCCTGAGTGCCCGCATAGTCGAATTCGGCAGCCTGACCGATAACGATAGGTCCGGAGCCGATGATCATTATTTTTTTGATGTCTGTTCTTTTTGCCATTTCCTTTTCCTCCGTAAATATATAACAGAATGTTTTTTACTGTATTTATATGATTGTTATTTATTTGCAATATAAGCGATCTTACCGTTACAAATCGTCATAAGGCACTTGCCGTAGACTTCTTCACCCTCGAAAGGCGTGCTTCTTCCCATGGAAAGGAACTCCGCAGGATCGACCTTGTACTTTTCAGCAAAGTCAAACACCGTAAAATCTGCCCTGTCTCCGATTTCCGTGCCGCCGGTTGGAAGTCCAAAACGACGTCTCGGATTTGTATGCATAAGCTCCACAAGTCTTTCGGCGGTTATCTTTCCCGTTTTTACAAAGTTTGTATACATAACCGCAACTGCCGTTTCGATACCCACAACGCCCATGAGGCTCTTTTCAAGTCCTCTTGACTTTTCCTCGGCAGAGTGCGGTGCGTGGTCTGTTGCTATCATGTCTATCGTTCCGTCGAGTATTCCCGCAACGAGTGCTTCTCTGTCCTCGCTGCCTCTCAAGGGAGGGTTCATCTTGAATCTCGCATTTTCCTGTAAATCGGAATCATCAAGCACAAGATAGTGGGGACCTGTTTCGCAGGTGATATTTACTCCTTCAGCCTTTGCTTTTCTTATTATATCGACACTTTCCTTTGTGGAAATATGGCAGACGTGATATGCACATCCGGTTTCTTTTATAAGCTCAATGTCTCTTGCTATCGGCTTCCATTCGGACTCTGAACATATACCCTTGTGACCGTGAGCCTTTGCATATTCTCCGTCGTGGATATATCCGCCGTGAAGAAGGGAATTGTCCTCGCAGTGAGCTGCGATTATCTTTCCGCATTCTTTTGCCTTTATCATGGCGTTCTTCATCATCTCTCTGTCCTGAACGCCCTTGCCGTCGTCAGAGAAACCGATGCACAGCGGAGAAAGAGCTGTGATATCCGTAAGCACTTCACCTTTTTCGCCTTCTGTTATGCAGGCGTAAGGATAAACGTTTATGCAGGCATCATTTTTTATCGCTCTAAGCTGGACATTGATATTTTCCACGCTGTCGGGACAGGGGTTAAGGTTGGGCATTGAGCATACCGCCGTATAGCCGCCTCTTGCACTTGCCGCTGTACCTGTCGCAATGGTCTCTTTATACAAAAAACCCGGCTCTCTGAGATGCACGTGAACATCACAAAGTCCGGGAAAAAGGAATGCACCGCCACAGTCGATAATTTCGACGTCGGAAACATCTTCCATATCACTTGAAGAAACAACAATACCGTCTTTAAGGAATAAATCACCCTTGGAAAATTTGCCCTGTCGGTATATGTTACAGTTTCTCAGAATGTAATTCATATTTTACTCCTATCTTTGCACTCGGAACAAGTTTTACTCAAAAAAAGAGCCCTGTTTTCAAGGCTCAGAGCATGACTATCCGGCAGACTCCTGCTGTGTGCATAGCTCTGCTGTCCTTTGTGCATAAAACCTTGTCGGCATCTCTGTACCGTCTTAAAAATCCTATCTTATATATTATAGCACTTAACACTTATATTGTCAAGTGGAAATTTATATAAATTGAAGATTTTGGCGAATTTGAGAGTATTTACCGAAATCCTTCGGTCGTCTTTATTTATTTTTCACTTACGGGCAAAAACACAAGGTAAATATGCACATCAAAAACGGTCTGTCGCGTATATTTTCCGAAAAAACGGCAACAATACCATCGCATACAAAAAACGGAGGTAATGCAAATGAGATTAAAACCCATATTGACATCCGCAGTCCTTGCGGTACTTTTCATTCTTCAGTCGGGAACTGCCGTGTCCGCACAGAGATACGACCTTTCCCCCGGTCTTGAGCTTCTGTCGGAAGGCATATCCATGTCAAAGCACACCGTCATGACAAAGGAGCTCAGATTTTCAAGGGAGGACTTCGAACAGACCTTTGGATGCCCCCTTGAATCTGTGACATTTACAAAGCTTCCTTCGGCGGATATAGGCGTTCTCAAGTACGCGGGAAGCGAGGTGTATGAAGGACAGACTGTTCCCAGTACAAATCTCGGTCTTCTGAAATTCACGCCATCAAGAAATGTCGGAAGCACGAGCTTTACCGTCTATGCCGACGATGCCGATGAGCTGTTTGCAAGCTGCAGTATAACGGTAACTGAAAAGCACAACAGCGCACCGACAGCGGGGAATGTCAGCGCAAGCCCCATATCCGGTATAGGCTACACGGGAAACCTTGACATCTATGATCCTGACGGTGACGGACTTTCCGTGGAGATATCCGCATACCCGGAAAACGGTGTTGTAAAGCTCGGAGAGAGTGGATTCGTTTATACTTCCATGCCGGGATTTTCCGGAAAGGACGGCTTCACCTATGCTGTCCGTGACAAATACGGTAATGTATCCGAATGCGCAACCGTGACGCTCAATGTATCAAAGCCTGTGACGGATGTCCGCTATGATGATATGACAGGTCACTGGGGATATACCGGTGCACTTAAAATGACGGAGCTGGGACTTATGTCGGGAAGCGAGATTGACGGTACGACGGTATTTGATCCGGATGCTTCCGTAACAAGAGGAGATTTTCTTGCAATGGCGATGATCTGTGCCGGTCTTGAGAGTGAGATAGAGCCCGGTGCCGTGACAACCTTTGCCGATGATACAAGTATTCCTCACAATATCAGAAGCTACGCATCCTATGCCGAAGCGGGCGGTATTATCAGCGGATACAGAAACGCCGACGGAAGAGCCGTCTTTGCAAGCGGTGATGAGATAACAAGAGCGGAAGCTGTGACCGTACTTGCAAATCTCATAGGCGATACTGATAAGGCGGGAGATTTCGACTATACCGATGCCGCCTCTGTTCCCGAATGGGCAAGAGCGGATTTTGCATCGCTGACATCCCTCGGCATAATAAACGGTGATCCGAACGGAATGCTCAGACCGGGCACAACTCTTACAAGAGCGGAAGCCGCACAGATGCTTTGCAATATGAGAGAACTTCTCTGAAAAAACGACAAGGCTTAAATAACAAATGGGACTGTACCTTGACCATGACACCGCAGAGATGCCGTGGGGATACAGTCCCTTTCTTATTTTATACCGGATTTACAATCAAGGCTTACTTTGCTTCAACAAAGTAGATATTGCAATTCTTGTCGCCGAGATTCTTTTCAATCACCTCACCGATATTTGCACTGTAGTTGTATGTGATCATAGGCGCACCGTGGATTATCGCCTTTCTGCCATAGTACTGTACAAAGGTGTTGTTGTCCCATGTGGGAAGCCACTGTGCGTATGTTGCACCGACATATATGAGGTTGCTTCTGCCTCTGTCAAAGATGTTGCCTTCGATATGGTAGTTATCCGCTCTGTTTGCACTGCCGCCTCTTATGTGAGCGTCGTTGCCCTTGTCAGGTCTCTGCTGACCGAAGCCGTAACCGCAGAGTCGGAGGATGTTGTCCTTGAAGAGAATATTTTCCATTCTTCTCTCAACCGTATCGTTTGCGCCTACGGCACAGAAGTATTCTATGTTATAGATACACTTTTCAATAACATTGTTGGAGTATGTAACATCCTTCATAAGAATGTTGTTTGTACCGCCGGAGGACTGCTGGTGAGTGATTCCTGCGTCGTAGCACTGATATACATAACAGTTGTCTATAAGATAGTAGTCGCATCCGCCGTAGATCTCGACACCGTTGCCGTATCTTGCACCGCCGTAGTTGCCGCCCTGGAAGGAGCCGCCTATCCAGCCGAATTCACAGTTTGTAACAACGAGATTCTTTGTTGTGGGTGCGGAGATACCATGGAAACCGAAGTGGATGAATTCAAGGTTATCAACAGTAATATTGTTGCCGTTGACTCTCAGACCGTGGCTTCCTCTGTTGATAGCTATACTGTCATAAAGCTCACCGGGGTTGCCCTCGTCCCATCTGAGATAAACGATACCGGATTCAAGCTCGTGGAAGAAGTAATGGTTGTCCATAGAGCCTATGCCTGTCCAATCCTTCTTTGCGGTCTCATCGAATGACTTGTCCTTGTTGAGCTTTACCTTTATACCTTCAGCCTCATAGTCGGAGCCGTTTATATTCATAAAGATGCCGCCGATATCGCTTGTCATTGTCTGATGATATTTATACACATTGGGAGTATCTGTGAGTATCCATGCTTCTTTGTAGCCTGCGTTTTCGGGAGAACCGTTGATAACAGGCTTTTTGCCTTCTCCGTAAGCGGTGTAGGTAACGCCGGCAGCACCCTTTATAGCCTGAGTTGTTCTGAACTCATCGCCGCGTCTGAAGAATACGGCATCGTTGCTTGCAAGCTTTACGGTATTGAGCTTTTCTATGCTCTTCCAAGCCGTTTCGGGAGTTTTACCGTCGTTTTCGTCGTTACCCTCTGCGGAGAGATAGTAAGCCTGACCTGTAAACTCCACTTTCTTGTTGGGAGTATTTCTGATCTCATCTATCCTCTTTGCGGTAAGCTCATCAAGAGAAGCGACATACGCATCACCGGGAGTGAAGTCCTTGATGGTAAGACCGACTGTGGATTCCCATCTTTCGATACCGTCATCGGCTGCCGCCTTGAGCTTGTGGCCTACGGAGGCTTCCATTACCTCGTAGTATGCCCAGTGAGTGCTGTCAATATCGTTGAATACTACGGGAAGTTTAAATCCGGGAGTTACCTCGGTAACTTTTCTTCCGTGTGCATTGTTGATGACTTTTACGACCTCAGCTCTTGTTATGGTAGCATCCGGCTTAAAGCTGAATGTACCGTTGCCGTTGTCGTATCCGTTTACAAGTCCCGCCTTTGCTGCTGCCATTATAACATCGTATCTCGGATGAGATGCGTCAACATCCGTGAAGGAAACTGCCTTTTCGCCATCCTTAGAAAGTCCCATGTTATAAATGAGCTCAACAAATTCGGCTCTTGTTATGTTCTGATTGGGAGCGAATGTACCGCTGTAGGCTCCAAGCCAGCCCTTTGCTTCGCAGTATGCGACATACTTCTTGAACCATGCATCGTTTGCAATATCGGTAAATGCGGTTGTACATTCCGCGGGTACACCGGCATCGCTCTTGGCATCTATCCTTGCAGCGATGGTACAAGCTTCAGCTCTTGTCATTGTGCCTGCAGGTCTGAAGGTGTTATCCTCATAACCGCTGATATATGCACCGTGAGAGCCTTCGCCCGGATATTCCTTGAAGAAGTCAAGCTGTGCTATGTACATAACATCGGAAGGATCAAGATCCGCTGTGGAGAGTGTACCGAAGGGATAAACGACACCCTGTCTGAAGATGTGGGATGCACCTTCCACAAAGAATTCTTCCATGCCCGAAATATCAAGTGTTGCGACCGCCCATGTTCCGATCTGACAAGGTTCTTCCGCAAACACCTTTATACCGCCCGTAAATCTCTTTTCACCGGCGGGAGCAAAGGAGGTGATGTTGTAACCGATCTTGATATCACTCCTGGGATTGTCGGAAACGTATTTATAGGTTATCTGCATATATTTGTAAACATCAAGGTCTACCTTTGCACGATCGGCATATTCCCATCCGTTGAGAGAGGGAACGGAGTCCTTTTCACGGTTGGGATCGACCTGTGTACGGATAGCCTTCAGACCGTCTTCGGTTACGCTTGTGACTATCGCACCGACAGCCGCCTTGGAGTCGTTCATATGCATGGAAGGATACGAGAGGGATATAACATCCTTCTGCTCTGCCTTATATTTCCATTTTGCGGTAAATGATGTGAATGCTTCCGGGAATATAGCCTGTTCTCCGGGCTTGTAGACCTTGTTGTCATGAGACCAGAGCCAGCCTTCGAATTCCGCATTTTCCATGGTAAATGTACATTCCGGAACAGACATGGGGTAGTTACCGACACACTTTACGGGCATCTGGCTTCCCTTTGCCTTTACGTCGCCGTTGTAGAAGGTGTGTGTGAATTCGTAATCGGGAGCGGGATTGTTTGTACATAGAGTGATGCTTTCAATGTACATAACGTCTGTGGATTTAAGATCCGCTCTTGATGTTGCACCGTAAGGTCTGAAATGTATCTGACGGAGCATATGGGAGTCAATTTCCGGATTGAGCTTGGGCTCGGATGCGGAACCCATGCAGAAGGTAGCTGTTGCCCACTTGTTTGCAACGACATTTTCAAGGGATGTCATGTTGACGGTTCCCGTAAGTATCTTGCCGTTTGTAAGCATATTGAGCTGCATCCTGCCGCTGTATGACGGCTCGGCATCGCCTGTCTCGTATTTATATGAAACTATCGCATATTTGAACTTATCAAGATCCCAGCCCTTGTTGCCGACATCCCAGCAGTCAAGAGTTACCGGATCGTTGATGGTGGATTCCTCATTGGGTATGACCTCGACACAGGTCCTGCCCTCATGGGTAACACCCTTTGCATACTTTGCCGTATCCCTGCTGTTTACAATGGCATTAACCAGTAAGCTGTAAGGGATAACGTGTGTTTCACCGAGATCGATCTGTGCTTCCTGAGCCGATGCCGTAAATGACATCGTGGAAAGCAGCAGTATCGAGCTTAAGATGACAGAAAAAAGCTTTTTCATTTTTCGTTCCTTTCTTAATGCTTTCGCATAGTATATTTTAACGTAAAAACTATACCATAATTTCGTCATTGTGTCAAGTCAAAATAAGTAAAATGCACGACAAAAATCACATTATGCACAAATATAGCAAAGGTTTTGAAATAGATATTTTAGTTAATTCCGTCATATTTGGGCATATTTTATTGTTTTTTTGTATTGATTTTATGGTTTTGATGTTATATAATTAAACTGTATATAAATTTACTATTTTTTGAAAGGAGCTCTTATATGAAAGCAGTAAGGTATCTATTGCTGATAATTATATCATCTTTTGCGTTCGGAGCATTCACCGCACCGGCGCAGAGCTATATCGACGATGCGATAATTCTTGATTTTACGGATTACGCCAACGGGATTGTAAACGGCAATAATTCGGCAACTCTGAGCAATGTCACAATCGACGGAAGATCCGCACTGAAGGTGGTACCGCTTCCCGAAAATGCGACATCCAAGCTGAAATACATTTCCGTTGACGGTTTTTCATATTTGAAAGCGGGAATTAATCTTGAAGAATACTGCTGGGTAGCATACGAGTATTACTATAAATCGGATAATCCCAAGGAACTTTATATGGAAGGGGATATGCTGACCTCAAAGACTCAAACCAATCCGGGGGTGATCACGGAGAGAATCGTGATAAAATCCGATAAGCCCGCCAAAGCAAATGCATGGTCTACGGTATTATTTGATTTTTCAGAGGTCAAGGAAAAGCTCGTCGAGGAAGCAGCAAACCACAACCTGAAACAGATGCATTTTCGTCCGTTTGGAGCATATAACCTCGAATACCTGAATCCGGAAGACGAGATGTACATAAGCAAAGTAATGTTCTTCAAGGAAAAGCCGACTCTCAACTATAGAAATGCTTTTCTCAGCGGATATCCCGACGGCACATTCAAGGCAGGAAACATTCTTACCCGTGCGGAAGCCTGCAAGATGGTTGCCACAAGCCTTGAAGTAAACGACGATGATATAATCGGTGAGCCCACATATACTGATGCAAAAGACGAATGGTATTCAAGATATATCGGCTATCTTCAGAATAAGGGTATACTTTCCTTTGCCACAGGTAAGACTTTCAATCCCAATGCTCCCATTACAAAGACGGACTTTACAAAGCTCGTTATTTCCGGTGGCATAGTGCAGGATCTGGGAGATGTCAATCTTGAAAACTACTTCGGCAGCACCGCATCCGCAGAGTCCTCAGGTCAGGTCACAAGACTTCAGGCGGCAATGATGATAAATCAGCTTCGCGGTACTGTGATATCCGATTCCGATATTCCGGACTCTATTTTTGTCCTGTATCTCGATGTTGAAAGAGATGATCCGCATTTTGCGGAAATTGCCGAGGCATCCTTTGATCACGTTTCCGACGGAACAAAATGGGTGTACGCTGCCGAGGATCCGGTGCAGTCTCTTATAGACAAGGTCGGTGAGGAGAAATTATACGATTTTGAAGCCGGTAATGCCAAGGTAGCGGAGCTGGATGAGCTTGAAGAAGACAGAATAGCGGAAATAAGAGCTACCGAAAATATGAAGATAACAACGGATAAGGTGATATATGTTTCTTCCTCCTTAGGAAGTGATTCAAACGACGGTCGTTCGGAGGATTATCCGGTAAAGACCGTAGCAAAGGCGAACTCCCTTGTTACGGCAAACGACGGTTGGGTGATACTTCTTCAAAGGGGCGATCTCTGGCGCGAAAGAATTGCCTGTGTTGCGGGAACGACATATTCCGCATACGGTTCGGGCGATAAGCCGAGGATATACGGTTCTCCCGAAAACGGAGCAGATCAGCACAAATGGACTCTTGTATATGAGAATAAGGAAACCGGAGCTCTCATCTGGAAGTACTACCGTGAGGACTTCCTGGATGTCGGTACTCTGGTATTCAATAACGGTGAAGGCTTTGCCATGAAGGAAGTCCCCTCATGTGTCGGTGCTGACTATTATGTGAGAGGTCAGGAAAATCTCCCCGTTGAGGAAAGAACACCTTACGATTACACCGTAGAGCTTGACAAGAATCTCGAGTTTTTCCATTCGGCAAATTCTGTGGTTAAAGCAAACAGCACCATCGGTGATTATATCGACATCAGTACTTCAACAGGTCCGCTGTATCTGCGTTGCGATAACGGTAACCCCGGTAAGGTATTCACTTCCATAGAATTCAATACAAGACCTTCGGCGATTTCCGCAAAAGACAATGTTACAATTGATAACCTCTGCATCATGTATGCCGGCGTTCACGGCATCTCCAGCGGAACCGTAAAGAATCTCAAGGTCACAAATTGCGAGATAGGCTGGATAGGCGGCTCGATACAAGGGTACACTGCTAACGGCAACACAAAGAGAACGGCAACACGCCTCGGAAACGGTGTCGAGGTGTACGGCGGTTGTGACGGTTATACCATTGACAACTGTTATGTTTACCAGTGCTATGATGCGGGCGTTACACATCAGTTTTCCAACCTTTCCTCCGGCAACTGTATTATGAACGATGTTACATATTCCAACAATGTCATAACGGAGTGCGTATACAGTATAGAATATTTCCTCGGAACATACGGTGAGGAGGATCAATATACACGTCAGGGTGACAACATCCTGTTTGACTCAAACCTTATGAGACGGGCGGGCTACGGCTTCGGTTCATTCCGCCCCGACGGTCACAATCAGAGGCATATCCGTTCCTCCGACAGAAACAATCCCTTCACCAACTACAGAATAGTGAACAATATTTTTGACAGATCGGTTCATCAGCTTATTGCGGCGATAACAGACCGTGCCGAATGGAAGCCATCCTTTGACGGAAACACCTTTATCCAGGGCATAAACAACGGATTTTATTCCTTCGCATACTACGGCTCTGCAAATATGGATATTAATGCCAAAGAACTCACCGAAAAGATACTCGGTGACCAAAATGCAGAGGTATACTATGTAAACAATATACCTTACTGGGAATACACCTACGCACCTGCAAATAAATATCCTGTCACAAACTCCGACAGAGAGTGACAAGTTAACAAAAGCTTTTCAAGGAGACCACTATGTTTGATTTTGAAAAAGGCAGAAAAAAGATAGCAGAGCTTGATGCTCTTGAGGAAAAACGAATAAATGAGATAAGAAATACGGAAAGCGATCTTTCGGGAGTTACCGGAAAGCACATCTATGTTTCCGTAAGTGAGGGAAATGACTCCAACGACGGACTTTCCGAGGATACGCCGCTTTACAGTATAAGAAAGGCGACCATGACCGCTTTGCCGGGAGATGCGGTGCTTCTTCGCAGAGGCGATCTTTTCAGAACTCCCTTTATGGCAAAGCCCGGCGTTACATATTCCGCCTACGGTAAGGGAGAAAAGCCGATAATATACGGTTCTCCAAAAAACGGTGCGTGTCCCGATGATTGGTTCCTCGTTTATGAGAATAAGGAGACGGGTGCGCTCATCTGGCAGTACAGAAACACACATATGACGGATGTCGGAGCGATATTCTTCAACGACTGCGAGGGCTGGGGCAGAAAAGAGCTTCCCGCCTGTGACGGTGCAAGGTTTGTGTACGCCAAAGACAAGAGCCGGGAATATGACTTCACCGTAAGTCTTGATGAGGATCTCAAGTACTTCCATGCGGCAAATTCCATTGTGTGCGGTAAGGAGATAGATGCGGCGGCATCGACGGGGCCTCTGTATCTGAGGTGCGACAACGGAAACCCCGGTAAAGTGTTCAACTCCATTGAATTCAACCCCAAGGTACACGGCATAAAGATAGGCGGAGACAATATAACGATAGATAACATCTGCATAAAATATTGCGGTGCTCACGGTATTTCAGCGGGTAATGTCAAGAATTTTACCGTCAGAAATTGCGAGATAGGCTGGATAGGCGGCTCGATACAGAGCTACAACGCCAACGGCACAAGCGGCAACTTTGCAACCCGCTACGGAAACGGTGTCGAGGTCTACGGCAGCTGTGACGGATATGTCATTGACAACTGCTACATCTATCAGTGCTACGATGCGGGCGTTACACATCAGTACAGCTACCTTTCAAGAAGCAACTGCCGTATGGATCATATAAGATACACAAACTGTATTCTTACCGATTCGGTATATAATATCGAATATTTCCTCGGACTTGTGGAAGGCTTTGACAGAGGAGGTAAGGATATCCTCTTTAAGAACACCATGTGCCGACGTGCGGGTTACGGTTTCGGCTCGGACAGACCAAACGGTCACAATCAGGAAAATATTCGATCCGGCACTGCGGGAGTTACCAACAATCCTTTCACGGATTACAGGATAGAAAACTGCGTATTTGACAGAAGTGTCTATGAAAATGTGCAGATAAATACTCCTTTTGAAGAATCGCTTCCCAAAATGTCCGGTAATATCTATATTCAGGGTGTCGGAAACAAGTTTTGCTATTTCGGAACGACATCAAAGAATACCGACGAAGATACCGAAAATGTTGTAAAAGATATGATGGGAGATAAAGACGGCGAAGTGTATTTTGTCGAGAATATACCCTATTATCAATACGATTACAAGGTAAACAGCAAAGTCCCCGTAACTGACGAGGACAGAGTCGTAAAGGAAGATTTTGAAGTTCCGGAAAAGGAAGAGAGCCGCGAAATACTGCCTCCGTTTTACATAAGAAGCATGAACAACGGTGATCTTTACTATTCAAAAAGAGATTGCGAGGATATCACCGAATGTTTGGAAGGGGATATGAAATACGCTCATATAATCCCCGTATGCCATAAATCCTTCATGCTGCTTGACTGTATAGGACTTCCCGAAACACCGATAACAGACAGAAAGGTCTACATAAAGCTCCTTGCAAGAAGCAACAGACCTCTCGAATCTGCGGTGAAGCTCCATACCATGACGGATGTCTACGGAATAAAGGGCGGCTCCGGTGCGGGCTCTGCAACAGAGAACGGAAAGGGCAACGGAGAATGGGAGGAAATAATAATCAAGATCACCGCAGGTGCCGACAGTGCAAGCTTCCGCCAGATACATCTGTATTTTGCCGGAACGATAAACGGTACAGCTCTTTTTGACGAGAACGGAAAACCGCTGTATCCCGATGCATATTTCGATGTTGCGGCATGGGCGCCGTTCCCGAATCTTGAGTCGGCAAAGAATTTCAGACTTATTGATAATATATAATATCATCTGTCGGGGGGGGCACTGCATAGTGTTTCCCCGATATTTTTTTGCAGAAAAAGAAAAGGGGCTGTCTCAATAATCATTTCTATGTATAAAAACACCGGAATTGTAGGGGCGATTCGTCTGCGGGACATTCGTGAATGTCACCTGCAAATGGAGGATATATACATATAAATGATTATTGAGACAGCCCGCAGATTAAAGTTAAAGCTTGTTCTTCCTTTTCAGCGGTGACGATCCGAGTACTTTCCTGTATGCTCTGTAAAAGGACGAATAATCACCGAAGGAGTATTTTTCCGCCGCAAGAGACGGGGACATCCCCTTTTCGATATCCGATGCGGCACAGAATATCTTCTTCTGGTTTATATACTGCATAAGACCTATGTGCATCACCTGCGAGAAAATGTTCTGAACATAGGACCTGGAAAGAAACAGCTTCCCGGCAATTATATCCGCGTTTAGCTTTTCCGTGATATGACTGTCTATTATACCTATGATATCATGCACCTGTTTATTGCGGAAGGGAACAGAGTAAGCGGCATCCTTGGGCATATAGCTGAGAAATACAAGCAGTTCGCGGATAAGAAGGGATGCACATTTTTCAAAATCCTCGCGACTGTAATTGTCATAATAAAAGTCAAGCCGTTTGAAAAAACCGCAAAGCTCGTGATCGGCACGGATGTTTATTACATAGGGTGTGGAAAATATGCTGTCATATTGCGATGATGTGAGTATATCCTTTTCAAAACCCAGCACATAGTTTTCGTAAGGCTCACCGGCTTTTGGAATGAGGTAATGATATTTTGTGTCCGGTATAAGCAAAAGATCGTAGGGACGCGGACTATAGATCGTACCGTCAATGTTGAAATCGGCATTTCCGCACATGAAAAGAAGTATCTCGCAATATGAGTGAACATGGTTGTTGTACTCTGCACCGTCAGGTTGTTCGACACGCTTGTGTGAGACCTCATAAAAGCCTTCGGGAATAGTCTGCTTGAACATGATATCACCTCATTGCGATTATAACATAAAAAAGTAAGATTTGCAATATTTTCGGTAAAATATGCGTTGTATATCAGAATTTATTGTGTTATAATGGGCATATAACGTGAGCAAGCCCCTTATTGAAGACAGGATATCTGTTGGATTTCAAACTGTGCGCGGGCGTGGAAAGGATAAGATGATGAAAAAACTGAGAGTTGCAATAATAGGACAGGGCAGAAGCGGAAAAGGTATACACGGTGCATTCTTCAAAAGCGATGAGAACGAGAAATACGAGGTAGCATATATCGTTGAAAAGTCGGCAAAAAGGAGAGACATCGCCGCAAAAGAATATGCGGGATGTACGGTACTTTCCGATTATACAGAACTTTTCGGCAAAAAGGATGTCGATCTTGTCGTAAATGCATCTTTTTCTCAGATGCACTATCCGATAACCAAGGATCTTCTCTCACATGGATTTAATGTTGTATGCGAAAAGCCCTTCGGACGAACTGTATATGAGTGTATGGATCTTATAAATACCGCAAAAAAGAACGGTGTTGTTGTCACGGCATTCCAGCAGTCGCTTGCGGCTCCCGACTTTGAGACTGTAAAAAGGCTGATTAATACGGGAAAGATAGGTAACGTTCTTCAGATAAATATAAGATATCAGGGCTTTGCAAGACGCTGGGACTGGCAAACGCTTCAGAGCTTCTGTGCCGGCTCGGTGTACAATACCGGACCTCATCCCATCGGTCAGGCACTTTGTCTTCTCGATTGGGACGATAAAGCAACGGTTGCATTCAGCTCGCTTGCAACAGCTATAACAAGCGGTGATGCCGAGGACTTTGCAAAAATAATAATCACAGCACCGGGCAAACCGTTTGTAGATATTGAGATAACAAGCACAGACGCATACAATGACGGCTATCGCTTCAAGGTCATCGGAACAAAGGGCAGCATCAAGATCGCAGGCTCGGAATATGCAATGAAATATCTTGACGAAGAAAAGACAGCGCCGAGAGAGCTCATAAGAAGACCGCTTGAGAAGGAAAACGGAGATCCGCTTTTCTGCAACGAAACTATAGAACTTACCGAGGAGACGGGTATTTTCACGGGAAGCTCGTTCGACAGTGCGGTCAAGCGATTCTACGACATGATGTATGATGTGACAGTTGAAGGAAAACCTTTGAAGATCACTCCCGAAATGGCAATGAAGGTCATAGGTATCATAGAAAAATGTCATGCGGACAATCCGCTCAAGGCAAGATTTGACGACAGAGTGGAATATCTCGACTAATTTATATTAGAAAAGCGGAGTGATGCAATGTTCAGAACAGCGATACTCGGTGTGGAAAACTCCCATGCCGTAACATTCCTTGAAGAATATAAAAGCGGAAATGAATATGATATAGAGATAGTCGGCATCTATAGCGATGAGCCGGAAGCCGCAAAGATGCTTTCCGAAAAATACGGTGTCAGGATAATGGAAAGCTATGATGAGCTTGCGGGAAAGGCTGACGGTATAATCATTACCGCAAGACACGGAGACAATCACTATAAGTATGCGAAGCCATACATAAAATACGGTATCCCGATGATGATAGACAAGCCGATAACCTGCTCGGAGGAGGATGCTGTCGCCTTTATGAGGGAGCTTAAAGCCAATAATATCCCGGTCTGCGGAGGCTCGATAGTTCCGCTTGCGAGCAGGTTAT
>SVQR01000169.1 GCA_015065225.1 Oscillospiraceae bacterium
AATTATGAGGTAACCAATATGATAACAAAAGGAAAAATTCTCGTTCTTGGCGGTACCGGTGCAATGGGAAGATACTGCGTTCCGGAGCTTTTAAGACTCGGTCATAAGGTAGATGTTGCGGCACTTGATTCCATTGAATCGAATAACCCAAATCTTCGTTATATTGTAGGTAATGTAAAGGAAGCCGGCGTAACGGAAAAGCTCCTTAAAGAAGGAAAGTACGATGCTGTTATAGACTTCATGACATACGGAACAAATGAGTTCAAGGGTATGTACGATCTGTTTCTTGATAATACCAAGCATTACATATTCCTCTCATCCTGCAGAGTATTCGCAGACTGTCCGCCTATTACCGAAAGGTCTCCGAGGCTTCTTGATGTTTGTACCGATCCTGTATTTATGGCAACCGACGATTATGCTCTCTATAAAGCAAGAGAAGAGGATATGCTGAGAAATTCCGGCAAGAATAACTGGACAATAGTAAGACCTGCGACTACCTTCTCAACAGGCAGATATCAGCTTGTAACTCTTGAAGCTCCCGATTTTGTACACAGAATGAGAATGGGCAAGACGGTAATTCTTCCGGAGGAAGCAATGGAAAAGGAAGCAACTCTCGGCTGGGGCGGCGATGTCGGTGTAATGATCGCAAGACTTGTTCTTAACGACGAGGCTTACGGCGAGGACTTCAATGTAGCAACCGGAGAGCATCACACTTGGAGAGAGATCGCAGAAATGTATAAGGAGCTTTGCGGTCTTAAATATATCACCGTTCCTTTTGAAGATTACCTTTCAATACTTGGCGGTGAAACATGGAGAAGATATCAGCTCCTTTACGCAAGAATGTTCCGCAGGATCACGGACAACACAAAGGTGCTTAAAACAACAGGCATGAAGCAGGGAGAACTTATGCCCCTTTTTGACGGTCTTAAAACGGAGCTTGAGAATACAAAAAATCAGAATTGGGAAAAGTACGATACCGAAAACAGGATAAGCCAAAGAATGGATGAATACCTGAAAGCCAAAGGGATAGAATGATATGTCAAAGCTAAAGATAGGTCAGATAGGCATAGGGCACAATCACGGTGCGGATAAGATGCTTGCGGCAAGAAAGTTTCCCGATCTTTATGAGGTCATAGGGTATGCCGAGCCGGATGAAAGCTGGATAGAAAAAAGAGGTACGCTTCCTGCATACGAAGGTCTTGAAAGAATGTCCGTTGAGGAGATAATAGAGAAGTCGGATGTGGTTATTGTAGAATCGGATGTTTGGAATCTCACAAAATACGCAAAAATGTGTGTTGAAGCGGGAAAGCACATTCACATGGACAAGCCCGCAAGCGGAACACTTGAACAGTTCGGGGAATTGCTTGATATTGCCAAGAAAAAACATCTTGTTGTACAGATGGGCTATATGTACAGATACAATCCCGCAATCAGAATGTGTCTTGAAGATTTCAAAAACGGCAAGCTCGGAGAAGTTTATTCCATCAATGCGGAAATGAGTACATTCCATTCGGTAGAATACAAAAAGTGGCTGACAAACTTCAAGGGAGGTATTATGTATATCCTCGGCTCTCATCTTGTAGACCTTATCGTCTATATGCTGGGCGCACCGAAAAAGATTACATCCTTTCTGAAACACACGGGACTTGACGGAGTTGATTTCGAGGACAACAATCTCGCAGTTCTCGAATACGACAAGGCTCTTGCAAGGGTATTCGTATCATCTGTCGAGGTCAACGGCTGGGGCAGACGGCAGTTTGTGGTTTCCGGAAGCAAAGGAACATATAATATAGTCCCGATAGAACGTAAATGTCATGTCACATATTCCGACACAACTATCGCAACAAACGGATATGCCGATATGAAGCAGGAGATAGAAGTACCGGACGTTCCCAACGAAATCAGATACGACATTATGATGAGCGATCTTTACGAATACATCAAGGGCACAAAGAAAAATCCCTTCACCTATGAGCATGACTATCTCGTTCAGAAGGTATTATACGAAATATGCGGAGGTACAGCCTGTGGGGATTGGCAGCATTAAGATAGAAAACGGACGTATATTTGACGGTAAAAGATATACATACGGCGACATATACATAGAAAACGATAAGATAATGGCAATAGGAGAAAACATCTCTCAAAAAGCAAATTACAACTTCAACGCCAACGGAAATCTCGTAACACCCGGACTTTGCGATATTCATGCTCATATGAAGGGCATATCAAGCGATGCGTTTGGAATTTCCATTGATGCTGTATGCTTTCCGAACGGAGTAACAAATGCCGTTGATGCATCTGCGTATAAAGGCTCAAGAGATACACTTGATGCTTTTTCTGCTAAGAACAGAGTGTTTGTCGTTACGGATATAAAAGACGATACTGCATTGTTTGACAGGACTGATAAGCTTCTTGAGGTCTACGGTGATAAAGCTGTTGGCATAAAAGTATATTTTGATACGGCGGAAAAGACTGTCAGAACGATAAATCCGCTTTATGAGATCGTGAAGTATGCGGACAAACGCAGAATAAAAGTAATGGTACACTGTGCCGGTTCCCCGACACCGATATCGGATGTGCTTGAGGCGTTGCGAACGGGAGATATCATAACCCATTCCTTCCACGGAGTGAAGAACACGGCGCTTGACGATAATTTTGAGTCGCTGAAAAAAGCACAGAAAAGGGGAGTAATAATAGATTCCGGCTTTGCAGGATGCGTACACACAAATTTCGATATATTTAAAAAAGCAATAGAAAACGGTATGATCCCCGATACTTTAAGCTCGGATATTACCTGTTGCAGTGCTTTTATACGAGGCGGTATGTACGGAATGGGTGCTTGTATGATGATAGCGGAAAAAAGCGGTATGTCAGAGGAACAGATCCTTCGATGTGTGACTGTGAATGCTGCAAAGGCTGTTGGAACGGATTGGGGAATTCTCAAGGTCGGCCGTGTTGCCGATGTTGCGGTCTTTGATAAAGGTGGCAAAGGAATAGATATGACAGATAAAGACGGCAACAGATTTGTTTGCGATAATTCATACAGATGTCTTTTGACGGTCTGTGACGGAAATGTAGTATACAGATTGACATAAAACAAAGGAGAAAAAGATATGAAAGCAATGCTTGTTGGCGAAAACGAAAGCCTTGTATGGACAGACGTTGAAGACCCGATAATTAAAGACGACGAAGTACTTGTAAAAATACACGCCGCAGCTCTCAACAGAGCGGATATCCTCCAGAGAAAAGGAACATACCCTTCTCCCGAAGGCTGTCCTCAATGGCCGGGACTTGAAATAGCCGGTGAGATAACCGAGATAGGTAAAGATATACCGACACTTTCCGATTGGAAGACAGGAGATAAAGTCTGCGCACTTCTCGGCGGAGGCGGTTATGCGGAATATGCCGCTGTAAAATACGATATGCTCATGCCTGTCCCCAACGGACTTACGCTTGAAGAAGCGGCATCACTTCCCGAAGCATATGCAACTTCCTATCTCAACCTCTTTATAGAGGGACATCTTGAAGCGGGACAGACCGCATTCATCCCTGCGGGCGCAAGCGGACTTGCATCGGCGGCAATCCCCCTTGCAAAAGCATTCGGTGCGAGAGTCATAACCTCCGTTCTTTCCGATGAGATAGCCGAAAGAATTAAAGGTCTCGGTGCGGATATCATTATAAATTCCACAACTCAGAATACCGCGGAAATACTCGCAAAAGAAGAAAAAGAGGGAAGGCCTGTCAATGTTTCTATGGACTGCCTCTCCGGTGAGATGCTTGGCGAGAGCCTTCCTTATATGGCGCGCGGAGGGTATTGGGTAGTAATATCCACACTTGCGGGGACAGAAACAAAGCTGATGCTCAGACCTCTGCTTACAAAAGGACTTCATGTGGTCGGAAGTATGCTCAGAAACAGAACTCCCAAGTTCAAGGCGGAGCTTCTCGCAACCCTTGTTGAAAAGGTATGGTGTAAATTTGAAAGCGGTGAGCTGAAGCCTTCCGTTTACAAGGTACTGCCAATTGAAAAGGCAAAAGAGGCACAGGCAATTCTCGAAAGAGGGGAAAATGTCGGAAAGGTAGTCCTTAAGGTCTCCGATTGATAAAAACGGGTATGTCTCAATAATCATTTCTCCGGTATACATAATTTTGAATCAAGAGACATCCTTTTTACCTTTGCACTTGAAATATACACATCTTTGCGATATAATAAAATAAAAGATTAAAATATATTTCAATAACGAAAGGAATACAAAAATGAAAAAGCTTATCGCGATCTCTCTTGCGGCACTTTTTGCCGTTACCGCAATATCATGCGAAAAAAAAGAGGAACAGAAAGAACCCGAAAACAAAGAAGTTGCAAGCATAACCTATGAGCCTGCGGAAAAGCCCGAGGAAAAAGAAAAGGTCATTGTAGAGATAGAAGAGCTTGATGAAAGCACCCTGTCACAGCCGGATGAACTGGCGGTCAATTATCTTGATGAGATGGAAGGCTACTGGGTACGTACCGAAGGTTATGATACCGGGATCGCATCATTCCTTGTAGAAAGTGATAAAGGTACCTGGACTCCCTATTATGACGGTACGGCAGGGCAAGCACTTGCTTGTAAGGGAGATGTGGACGGAATTCATCTTGAGAATGCCGAAGGTAATACTGTCTCATATGCATTCGACGGCATCGCACTTCTTGACAGCGAAGGAAATGTTGCGTACATCCGTACGGACGATATTCCTCAATAATAATTGCTTTACATATACGGTTGACCGTGGAAAACTTCGGTCGACTGTATTTTTTTGCATCGGACATAAAAATACACCCACCGGATCAACGGCAGGTGTAAAATTTATATAGTTACGTATTATCTGTCACTTTCGTCCCAATCCCACCACCATTGGTGATAGAGCTTGGTTGCAGGCTGTGATCTCGTACCGAGGCTGTGGAAGTACACGAACTGATCAAAGCCGTAATGAACAGACATCTCGTTCACACGGACATAATGGAAAAGATCCTTGTATTCCTTTTCGGCAGGTGCCTGATTTCCGCCGTTTTCGGTAGTTTTCTTCTCTGCGAGCATCTGCTTTATGATAAGATCGCAATGGAAGAGAACATACTTGATGGAAGCACTGTGACACTCGTGCATACTGTCAAGGTCGAGTGTGCCGATGTATTCCTTCATCTTTGTACAAGTCTCGATGACCGTATCATACGGTACTTCGGGAAGTGTGTGTGCGAGCTTTGAAAGATATGTGAAGTAGTCTGAGAATTCTTTGCTAAGGTCTCCGAATGCGGCATCAAAGTATTCCTTCTTGACAGTTTCAAATTCCGGCTCATCGTTCCACAGTCCCTTTGCCATCGCCCACATACCGAGACCTGTGGGCATGAATGTACGCTGTGTTCCGCAGGTAAGCATGCCGTTGAGCTTGTATTTGGGAAACTCTCTTATATCATCGTATATTATATGTGCATATTCAACGCTTCCGAAATCAAAATACTGCTCACCGGTATAGTTATAGTATTCATGTGAGAAAGAGTCACAATCCTGCCAGTCCTGCCATGCCTTCAGGAAGGATAGGAATTCTTCGGCAGTCTTCGGCATTGTTAGCTTGTTCCTTACATAAGGCGGAAGCTCATCCTTTGTAAACAGCTTGCCCATATCCTTGTACCTTACATTCAAAGGACGTTTTGATGGTTTTTGATTATAAACATATCTTTGCATGGGAGCAAAGGTATAGATCATTCTGTCCGGATTGTTGAACTTGCCTTCTGTCGGAGGCCAGAGCGAATCGCAGTAGAGCGGAATGATTATCCTTGCGGGAATTCCTTCCTTTTCAAGTGCCGCATCAAGCTCATTAAGAAGTGTTACATACCAGTCGGAGTGTGTCTTTTTGCAGCAGTTTTCACATTCACAGTGAACATTTACACCATCTGCAAGAGGGAAGAAGATATAGTCCATCTGCGGATGATCCTTGCAGAATTGTACGGTGAAGTCAACGATCTTCTTTCTTGCCCTCGGATTTGAATAGCAAAGCTGTGTGTCCGCAATTCTTCCGCCAATGATCTCACGCTTACCGTTGACA
>SVQR01000012.1 GCA_015065225.1 Oscillospiraceae bacterium
ACAGATGTCACATCCCCATTTAATCGGTGCTTCGGCGATAATGGCGGCTTCCTCGTCTGTTATTCGCTTTTTCTGAGTTATTGCCGAGAGGCATTCGGGGCATTTTCCGCGTGTTACGGGACAATATGTCTTACACTTTTCACAATTTCCACATATGTCGTCCTTGAATTTTTTTTCGATCTGTGTTATGCTGATAGGTGATGAAAGGCAAAGACTTCCTATAAAAACATAGCTTCCGTATTCGGCGTTTATGATAAGTCCGTTTTTTCCCCGTGTGCCGATGCCTGCTTTTTCGGCATTTGTTCTCTCGCAGAAGGGGGAATTATCGGCGAAGAAGCGATATTCGGTCTTTATGCCCGATTCCTTCAGTGCGATGCCGAAGCGGTCATTCAGCTCTTTTATATAGAGATGATAGTCACGGGGGATGCTGTAAAGAGAGATATTGTGTTCCCCGCTGTCCTTTATGTTATACGGGATAAGGAAGAAGCATACCGTTTGGGTATAATCGGGAAGCTTTGCGGGATACAGGAGCTTGCACTCGGTCACGGGCAGGCTTGCGTAGTATTTTATTTTTTCTTTCCGAAAAAAGTCGATTATGAGATTTTCCATGATTTTACTCCGTAGGATCGGGATAATGTTAAGTTTGAAAGGAGACAGATATCCTTGAAGGTTAATGAAATAATGCAGGGATTCTGCAGTAAAAACAATATTGATATAAGCAAGGAGGCTCTTGCGGGGTTTGATACCCTTTGTTCAAGTCTTCTTGAATTCAATGCTCACACAAATCTCACTGCGATAAAGGATGAGGAGGGTGTTGCGATAAAGCATTTTGCGGACTCGCTTGCGGCATTGAGGTTTGATCTTGTGCCGGTTGGCGCAAGAGTTATAGATATCGGTTGCGGTGCGGGATTTCCCGGACTTCCGCTGGCTCATGTAAGGCGTGACCTTTCGGTGACGTTTCTTGACAGTACCGCAAAAAAACTGAAGTTTACCGAAAAGGCTTGCAAGGAGCTGGGCATCAGTGCCGAATTTCTGCCTGTGCGTGCGGAAGAAGTCAGCTCCGATAAAAAATACCGCGAGAGCTTTGATATTGCGGTCTCACGCGCGGTGGCGTCGCTTCCGGTGCTTCTTGAACTGAGCTTGCCTTTTGTTAAGGTGGGCGGTACTTTTGTCGCTTACAAGGCTACCGGTGCCGCAGAGGAGCTGGAGATGTCAAAGAAGGCTATTCCCATGCTCGGAGGAAAGTATATCGAGACGTTCGAGGTAGAGCTTCCGGAGAGCTCCGACGGCGAGGTACTGCATCATTCGCTTATTGTTGTAAAGAAAGTGAAGAACACGCCGATCCAATATCCGAGAAGATATGCGCAGATGGTGAAAAAACCGCTTTGACGTTATGTGAGAATCTTATTTTCTGAGGTCGGACAGGATAACTCCGAAAAGGATCAGAATTGCACCGCAGATGCCCATGGCGGTTATCGGTGTCTTTGTTGCAAAGAAGGCGAACACCATGGTTATGAAGGGACTCATATAGAGGTAGTTTGTTGTAATTACTACTCCAAGGTTTCTTGTGGCTTTGTTCCACCAGTGGTAGCAGAGGCTTCCGCCGAATATGCCGAGAAGTGATATGCAGGCTATAAGTACGGGGGTTTCGACAAAGGTTTTCATGTTCGGGATGCCGTCTATGATGAATGTCATGGGAGTTAAGGGTATGAGAGTATAGATCAGCATTCGGCGTGTTATTATGATGCTGTCGAAGCGTTCGAGATATTTTTCAAGGAGTACCGAGTATACTGTCCAGCACAGGGCTGCTCCGAAGGCGAGGATGTAGCCTAAAAAGTCAAAGTCCAAGGTGACTGTTCCGTTGAATACCACCATTACAACGCCCGATATGGCTATTGCAAAGCCGAGAATGGTAAGAGATGTTATTCCGGTCTTCTTTGTGAAAAAGGCACTTGCAAGGGTAGTAAGTATCGGCACGAAGCTTATTATAATAGAGACGTTTGTGCCGTCGGTCTTGCCTATGGCAAAATTTTCCAGAACGTAATAGAAGAACATACCAAACATTGCAATAAATACAAAACCGAGTTCTTCTTTGAAGCTTTTGGGAAGATACAGCTTGGGCTTCAGTATGTAAAGCACTCCGAGAGCAAGGAAGAATCGCAATACGAGTATCTGCAACGCTGTTATGCCGTTTGCGAGAAGCATATCCGTTGCAACGTATGTGATGCTCCATATGGAGACCACGATAAAAGCGAAGATGTGACCTGTTATTTTTTGCTTTGTTATATTCATTGCGGTACCTCGATTTCATATTTCAAGGTAGTATTATACTACTTATTTTTTGATTCTTATAGCGTTATATGTTAAATTTTGAGGATCCGGGATTCCGAGAATAAGATTTCGGCAAGGTCGATGGCTTAGTTTTCTTGCGATCGGATTTAAAATAATAATTTCAGTTTGGCAGAGGTTTGAAAGGATTTTTATGGCTAAAATTATCTGGAAGGGTGGAGCTTTACTTGCTCCGATACCTGCGGTACTGGTTACTTGCAGGGGAATCGACAGGAACGGTGTTGAGGCGGAGAATGTTTTTACCGTTGCGTGGACGGGGATTCTTAACACTGTGCCTCCAAAAACTTATATTTCCGTGAGAAAAAGCAGGTATTCTTATGATATTATAAAAAACAGCGGTGAGTTTGTTATAAATGTTCCTGCATCAAGGATGGTTCGCGAGGTGGATTACTGCGGTATATATACAGGTGCGAAGGTTGACAAGTTTGATAAGTGCGGCTTTACGCTTGAGGCGGCCTCGGAGGTTGCCGCTCCCTGTATCGGCGAGTGTCCGCTCAGCCTTGAATGCAGAGTTACCGATATTGTGGAGATGGGTACACATGATATGTTTGTGGCGGATATCCTCTGCACGGATGTCAATGAGGATATTATTGATGCGGAAGGTAAGCTCAGGCTTGACAAGGCACAGCTTATGGCTTTTGCACACGGAGAATATTTTGCACTCGGAAAGAAGATAGGCGGTTTCGGATTCTCTGCTAAGAAAAAGAGCAAGAACAAGGATGCGAAAAAAGTACATTCCGATAAAGAGACGGCTGATATTAAAGAAAACAAGATCAAGAAAAAAGACAGTGTAAAAAAAGACAACGATGGATTCGCCTTTGAGGTAAGGATCGGTGATGAGAAGATCACGGATATGAAGGAGCTCATTGAGCTTGTGGAAAATTCCGATGACGATGTGTTTGATACGGAAGCAGGCTTTGAAGGGGATATTTTCGGTGACGATCACGAAAAAAAGAAGCTCGGAAGCAGTTACGGAAAGAAAGACAGAGGTCACGGCAAGCGTTTCGATGAAAGAGGCGGCAAGAAGTATAATCACGATGACTCTGTGAAAAAATCCGCTTATCACAAAAAGTCAGGCAAGGGTAGCTTTGACAAGAAGGAGAAGGATCACGGCAGAGACGACTTCGGTCACGGCAAAGACAAGGAACGCAGGAGCTTTGACAAGGGGCGTTCTTACCATGACGGTCACAAGGAACGTAATGATAACGACGGTAAGGCACGTCACGGAAAGGACAAAGACTTCGGCAGGAAGGGATATAAAGGATCCGGCGATAAAAAATACGGTGGCAAGAAAAAGTAACCGGTGAAATGATGATTTAATATTTTGATTTTACGGTTGCTGCGGCAGCATTTTGAAATGCTTTGATTATATAATAAAGGAGAAACGACTATGAAGATCACATATTACGGTACAGCGGCGGCTGAAGGTATTCCGGGACTTTTCTGCAAATGCAGGATATGCGAGAACGCAAGAAAGGTAAAGGGCAAAGAAATAAAGACGAGGAGTCAGGCACTTATTGATGACAAATTGCTTATTGACTTTCCTCCGGATACTTATATGCACGCGCTCAATTACGGACTTCCGCTTGAGGATATACACACCTGCATAGTTACACACTGCCACATGGATCATCTTTACGAGCGTGATCTGTGGTGCAGAAATCCGGGTATTGGAAATAACATTCCGGAGGTTCCGCTTGATATGTATCTGACAAATGCAGGCTACAGACTTACAACGGAAAGGTGTAAAGAGGTGCACACGCCCGAAAGTCGTGTGAAGTGTCATCTTATTAAGCCTTTTGAAAGCTTTGAAGCTGAAGGGTATACCATTACTCCTCTCAAGGCGGATCATGCACCCGCGACGGATCCTGTATTCTTTATTATCGAAAAAGACGGCAAGGCGATACTTTATGCCAACGATACGGGGACATATCCGAAGGAGACTGTGGATTATCTCAAAACCTGCGGAAAGCACATTGATCTTGTGTCCTTTGACTGCACAAATATGCTTCTGAAGCACAGAGGTAATCATATGGGACTTGAAGAAAATGCAGAAGTTAAGGATATGCTCATCAAGTGGGGACTTTGCGACGAAAGTACGGTTTTTGTGGTTAATCATTTCAGTCACAACGGCGGCGCTACGCATGAGGAGTTCTGCAAGATTGCGGAAAAATACGGCTTTGTGGTCTCTTATGACACTATGACGGTGGAATTCTGATTTTATTATTCTGTGATAAGGAGTTTTTGCAATGAAGATTAAATATCTTGGTACCGGTGCATCGGAGGGGATCCCTTCGCTGTTCTGTAAATGTCCCGTTTGCGAGGATGCGAGAAAGAATAAGGGGCGTGACATACGTTCAAGAAATCAGGTCTTGATTGATGAAAGGCTGTTGGTGGATTTCCCGCCGGATACTTTTATGCATGCCTCTTTGGGTGAGCTGGATCTCCCGTCGATACATACCTGTATTGTTACACATTCGCATGGGGATCATCTTTATCCGAATGATATCTGGGCGAGAAAGATCGCGGTGAGTCCCGTTTGTCCCGATGAGGGTACACCGTTGACTTTTTACGCCACAAGTGTCGGTTATGAAAAGATAAAAACTGTTGTTGAAGGTAATGAGCTTGACAAGGAAAAACGAGTCGGAGCTGTACTGATAGAGGCGTTTCGTGCTTTTAACGCCGAAGGGTTTGACATCATGCCCGTAAGGGCGGATCATTCGCCAAACACCGATCCTGTTCTTTTTATCATTGAAAAAGACGGTAAGGCGATATTCTACGGCAACGATACCGGAAGATTGCCTTCCGAGACGGTGGAATATCTTAAAAATTGCGGCAAGCATTTTGATGTTGTTTCGCTTGATTGTACTAACGGTTTCAATCCGGGAGACAAGTTCCACATGAATTTCAAGGCTTGTGTTGATACTGTGGAGATGATGAAAGAATTCGGACTTTGCGACGATAAGACGATATATGTGGTTACGCATCTTTGTCACAACTGCGGAGGTAATCGCGAGGAGCTTGAAAAGGAAGCGGAGAAGCTCGGCTTTATCGCTGCTTATGACGGGATGGAGCTGGAATTCTGATCTGTTACGGTCATTTTGGGAGCTTTATGCTCCCTTTTTTCGTTTTTTGTCACGGTATATGGTGCGCTTTGATGCGGCATATGGATGTTTTTTATGTTTTGATTTTAGTATTTGTGCCAAAAGTTTGCTGTAATTGTAAATTATTGTAAATATTACATATATTGTTATATACAAAACGAAAAATCTATGTTATAATGATAGTGTGTATTATTATTTTCGGGAATTATGCCCCGATATAGCTTTGGACGAAAGTTTCATATGAAAGGAAAGGTATAAGTCTTGAGCGATAAATTCAGATATAAAGACAAAGACTCCTTCGGAAGGAAGGAATATAAAAAAGATCCCGACAAGAAGTTCGGCAAAAAGTCCGGTAAGGATCACGGCTCGGACAGATCTTTTAAAAAGGACTTTGGAGACAGTTATTCAAAAAAGCGTTTCAGAGATGATGAACGTGCCGCAAGCGAACATAATGAGGAACTTTCAAACGGTTCCGTTCCCGGAAGAAATGCCGTAAGGGAGCTTCTGAAGTCAGGAAGAGACATTGAAAAGATATTCGTAAGAGAAGGCGACAGAGAAGGCTCGATAACCGTCCTTGTGGCACAGGCTATCGAAAGAGGCATTCCTGTCATTGAGACAGATAAGAAGAAGCTTGACGCACTTTGCGGTTATGAGCAGCATCAGGGTATCGTTGCGATAGCTTCGGAAATGGAGTATGTTTCCCTTGAGGATGTCATTGCCATTGCCGAAGAAAGAGGCGAAAAGCCGCTTATCGTTATTTGCGACGGTATTTCCGATCCTCATAATCTGGGTGCTATCATAAGATGTGCCGAAGGTGCGGGTGCTCACGGTGTCATACTTCCGAAAAGACGCGCGGCAGGTATCACTCCTGCTGTGGTAAAGGCTTCGGCGGGTGCTACGGAGCATCTTGCGGCAGTCAAGTGTTCAAACATAAGCGACACGATACGCAAGCTCAAGGATCTCGGTTTCTGGATCTTTGCGGCAGAGGCTGACGGTACAAGCTATACCGAGGCTGATTATGACTGCCCGTGTGCCATCGTTCTCGGAAGTGAGGAAAACGGCGTTTCGGATATCGTTAAGAAGAATTCCGACTTTATCGTATCCATTCCCATGAAGGGTAAGGTTAATTCTCTCAACGTTTCCACGGCGGCGGCGGTACTCCTTTATGAGGCAATAAAGCAGCGCGATATTAAGAAATCGTAACAAAAGGGAAAGGAAAAGATTGTTATGCATAACGACAGAAATATGTCCCGGGATGAAAACAAGAATGCGGTATCCCTTGATAATATTATAGATCAGTTCGGCAAGAACTCCGGTGGATCATATCCCCGTACGGAGAGACTCGGCGATACGATGAAGAAGCTGGACGAGATGTTTGAAAAAGGTGCTGAGGATCTTGCCTGGCTTGACAACATAATGAACGGTACCGGCGAGACAAAAAAAGATACTGTACAGGAAAATGTCGCCGACAACGGTGCGGAAGGCTCTTCTGCCGCAAAGCGTGCTGTTCCGGGAAGTATCATAACACCGGACCGGGTCATTCCCGAGGATGATGTTGAAGAGGGTGTTTTCGCAAACCCCATAGATAATGCAGAGGACATTATTCAGGATAATGCTCCTTTTAATGCACAGGATAATGCTCAGTTTGAAGGAGCTCCCGTCGATGAGGGTGCATTCGGTAATGTCCGGGATGATGCTAACATCTACGGTGCACAAAGCTTTGACACCGGTGCTTCCGAAGCGGCTCCGGATCTTGATGATATCGCAGAAGATGATGTACAGATCTACGATAATGCTCAGAGTCGGGATGATGTACAGGTTGACGATGTGAAGATATACGGTGATTCGGCACAGGTAGCGCAGGCGGTACAGGATGTAGTTCCCGATCCTTCGGTAATGCCACAGGAGGATGAGCTTGCTCAGGGTGTTGAAGGTGTTGCCGATATGCAGAACACTGCTGCGGCGGATGACATTATTATAGATGACGATATATTCAATGATGATGCTCCGACGGATATCGGATTCGGTGCTGAGGAAGAACAGGTACGGGATGATGTCATAATTGCTGAGAATGCGGACACAGCTCCTGATCTTGACGGTTTTTCCGCCGATGATGATACAAAGATATTCGTCTCATCTTCAAATAACAACGGGGATGAAGATTATTCCGGTTGGGAAGCTCCGGACAATACAAACGGTGCTGTGGGAGACATAAACGAACAGCCTGTATTTGAAGGCAACGGCTATGCGCAGGACGGCAATGTATCCGAGGATGGATACACAGACATGAGTGCAGCCGAAGGTGCTTCGCAGGATGCTTCTCAGAACGGTTACGGAAGCAATTACGTCGGCAAGAACTATCCTCAGGGATACGGCAAGAATTATCCCAACGGACAGATGCCTGGCGGTAACGAGGATGCAGGCACTCCCGATCTTGATATGTTTGAGGGTACGGCACCCGAGGGTGAATATGTACACAATGTTGAGATGGCGGCACAGCAGCAGGAAAACAATGTTAATTCCTCTCTGGGCAGACTCTTCGGTGTTGATATTCCGGATGATGATCATACAAATAACAGAAAGAGCTCGAAGAAGAGATCAGAACATAAGAAGATAGCTGCAGAGCTTGGTGCTTATGAGGAGATCAACATGGCAGATCCCGAGGCTGTAGACAATGCCAAGAGACGCTTCTTCCTTAAGAGAAGACATTCCATGATCTCGCTTTTCGGTGCGACATTATTCTTCCTTGTCAGCCTTTATTTTGAGCTTTCCATGCTTGGGGTACTTCCCCTTCCCGAGATAATCAGTCCTAAGGTCAATCCTTTGATGTTCGCTCTGGCAGATCTTCAGGTGATGTGCTTCGGTGCGATATTTGTGCTTGACAGCCTTGTGGGCGGCTTCTACTCGCTTATAGACAGGAAGTTCTCCCCCGCTTCGTGTGCTTTGACGGTGTTCGTTACCTGTACCGCACAAGCTGTGATCTCGGCGGTATTTGCGGCAGATGTAAAGATGCAGCTGTTCTGCTGTGTCGGATGTCTTTCCATATTCATGCTTGCTCTTTACGACAGCCTTCGTGCAAGTGCGGACAACAAGTCCTTTGCCATTGCTTCCTCTACGGCTAACAAGTACGGTGCTTACGAACTTTCGGTAAATTCTCTCGAGTGCAGTCCTTTCGCTTCTCACATAGATCTTGAAAAGGCTAAGGTCATCTCTGTCAACAAGGGCTCTGTTTATGAGGGCTTTGTGGGCAGAAACGAAAAGATGCCCGAGGGCGAAAAGAAGCTCGGAAGACTTGTTACCGTGATAACTATACTCTCCGTTCTTGTTGGTGTGTTTGTCGGTATCTTCTCAGACGGAAATGTCAGAGAACGTATATATGACGGTATTACCGGTGCTTCTATTGTTATTACAAGCTCTATTCCTCTTAATATATTCTTTGTTTCGGCGCTTCCCAAGTATCTTGCCGTAAAGAAGGGCAAGAAGATCGGTGCGACGCTCGTAGGTCAGAATGCCAGCGAGGAATACAAGGGACTTTCCGTTGTTGCCTTTGATGATACGGAAGTGTTCCTTCCCAAGGATGTAAGAATCTCCAGTATCAAGACTTACGGCGGTATGGCTCTTGATGAGGCAGTCATTACCATGTCCAATATCTACAACAAGATAGGCGGTCCGCTTTCCAAGATATTCTCCAAGATGGTGGATATAAAGAATGTACGCTCCGAGGTAAGACTTGTAAAGGTTTATCCGGATGCTATCGAGGTCAATGTTGACGGCAGAGACATTTGCCTTGCTACGGCTTCCTATCTCGGTGCTAACGGCATAAGAATAATCAATGACAGTGTTGATGCGGCGTTTGAACAGTCTCACGGAAGTATATTGTTTATGGTATGCTCCGGAAGGATACTCTCCAAGTTCTACATCAAGTACTCAATGAACCCCATATTCGAAAAGACTTTAAGAGAGCTTCATGATGCTAATCTCTGCATCGGCATAAAGACTCTTGATCCCTGTATCACAAACGATCTTGTATTCGGCTGTCTTGAAAGAACAAACTATGCGCTTTCCGTTATCAAGGGTAACAGTTCAAATGACATTCCCACGGTACGTAACAAGGTCAACTCCGGTGTTATCGCGCTGGGCAGTGTTCACAGCTTCCTTGAGATGCTTCTTGTTTGTGAAAAGACAGGCAGAAACGTGAAGATAAACAATGTACTTAAGATGATAAGCGCGATTATGTGTATCGCACTTTCCACTATGTTCGTTCTTACGAACAACGGATCGCTCAACATCATCTTCTGTCTGCTTATCCAGCTGTTCTGGTTGCTTCCGGTTACAGCGGTATCCTATTTCAACAGATAAGACGACGTTTTACTTTGAGATTCAATTGAAAGGACAGATCAAAATGGATTTTTTTGAAAAGTTATTTGACAAAGCTATTGAATTTGCTATGACGGCAGGTGTAAGGCTTATCGGTGCTATCCTTATCGTGATCATCGGCTTTATGATAGTAAACAAGGTCACAAAGGCGATAAAAAAAGGAAAACATTCCGAAAAGATCGACAAGAGCGCTCTTGATTTCATTATCAGCTTTGCAAATATTGCGCTCAAGATCATCATCGTGCTGACTGCAGCGAATTATCTCGGTGTTCCGATGACCAATGTGGTTGCGATAATCGGTTCATGCGGTCTTGCTGTCGGTCTTGCACTTCAGGGAAGTCTTTCCAATCTTGCGGGCGGTATTATGATACTTATCTTCAAACCTTGCAAAGACGGTGATTTCATAAGCGTTAACGGTCTTGAAGGTACGGTTAAAGAGATCACCATACTTTACACATATCTTATCACCCCCGACAACAAGACAATAGTGATTCCCAATGCGACTATATCCAATTCGGCTATCACCAATTACTCCACTTCGGAAACAAGAAGAGTTGATGTTACCATCGGAGTTTCCTACAAGAGCGATATTGTAAAGGTAAGAGAGCTTCTTCTTGAATATGCGAAGGGCATTGAAAATGTTGAAAAGGATCCTGAGCCTGCAGTGGTTGTTGCTTACGGTGACAGTGCTGTAAACATGACTATACGTGCATGGGTAAAGAATGAGAATTACTGGCCTGTTGCCGGTGAGATCAATCTCGGTCTTCAGAAGCTGCTTGCGGACAACGGTATTGAGATACCCTATCCTCAGCTTGATGTTCATCTTGACAAATAATAAAAAAAGAATCGCCTTGGCAAGGAAAATCCCTGCCAAGGCTTTTTTCTTCATTTTTCAGTTTGATGGCTTGAAATCCACAAAGGTAGTGACAAATCCTCCGTTGTCGCGCGAGGAGATATCGCCGCCGACTATCTTATCCTTGTATCTGAACAGTGTAAGGTAGACCTTTGGTGCTTCAGTGTTTGTTTTGCCTTCTTCCGTCGTTGCTGTCGGGGTGGGATAGTTTGTCATCTCCCAGGTGTATCTGTCCAGCGTTTTGCCGCAGTATTTGGATAGATCGAAGCCTTGCTGTTTCTGGATGTCGTTATATTTTGCATATACGGCGTCAAACACGCGGGGAAGATCCACCTTTGTGCTTTTTATTGCGGGGAGCTTTACCTCAATTCCGAGAGAGCTTATGAACGACGTCATATCCTCGTCTGTTTTTATTCCGTCAAAGCGGATGTTCCTTCCGGATACTGCTGCTGCGGCGAGGTCTTCCCCGCTGCTTCCGTTTCCGAGCATGAATGTGAGGGCAGTTCCCAATACTGCGGCACAAAGGATGGACAGGGCAACCGCCTTCAGTTTCTGAACTTTCAGTGAGCATACAAACATAAAATTACCTCCGGTAAGATTCTTTGGTCTTTAACACATTATATTGTGCCGACCTCGGAATTATTACCGGAGGATCTGTTTTTTATCTGAGTCTTTATGAGTTTATCTGAGCTTCAGGGGACTTGTTTCGTATATCTTTTCTATAATCTCAAGCACCTGATATGCGTCTGTTATATCGCAATACTCTGCTTGTTCGCCACGGAGGACTTTATAGAAGTTGCCTATCATAAGTGTATGTCCCGATCCCCATACACTTTTGCCGACAGCGGCTCCGGTGTTTTCTGCGGCTTCGCGAAGGTGTCCGTCTGTTATCTCATAGAGGATATCATTTGAGATCAGAAGTCTGCCTTTTTCAAGAATCAGCTCAAGCTCTGCGGGAGTGGTTACAACATTACAGTTTGTAGCGTAGAATATTGCGCTTATGCCGTTTTCAAAGAGGATGGTGGCTTCGGCTGTATCTTCCACCTCGATAGTGCCTTTGTTCTTACGAAGTGCCACGCTTCCTTCAACCGATTTCACTTTTCCTCCGAAGCAATAAAGAAGGTCAAGTGTATGGATAGACTGATTCATCAGTACTCCGCCGCCTTCCGTTGCCCATGTGCCTCTCCAGCCGCTTTCGGTATAATATTTGCCGCTTCTTTCCCATGTAACTATACCCTTCATGCCGAGGAGCTTTCCGAGTCTTCCTTCGGATATGATACGTTTTGCCGCAGCTGTTGTTTTTACAAGTCTGTTCTGGAAGGATACGCAGACTTTTTTGCCTGTTCTCTCGGAGGCTTCCACTATTGTTTTTGCTTCAGTCGGTGTCATTGCGCAGGGTTTTTCAAGGTAGACATCAAATCCGTGTTCAAGAGCGAATATTGCCATTTCTGCGTGGAGATAGTGGGGTGTGCAGATATGAACGACATCCGCTTCGGAACATTCGGTGAGCATTGTTTTATAATCTGTGTAGTATTTATCACAGCCTGCTTCGGCACTTACGGCTTTGGCTCTTTCCTCAACAATATCGCACACTGCGATTATCTTGCCGAGGTTATTGCCGTTTATGGAATTTATGTGGGTATGGCTGATAGCTCCGCAGCCTATTATTACACTTTTTAGCATTTTTCAGAGTACCTCTTTTTTATTGATGGTTGCTATGGGGTATTATACTATTTTGTTGTTAATATTGATACAACATTTTATTGTGTTTTTGTCAAATTCTTGCTTTCAAGCCGGTATGCGGCCTATTTCTTTTTTCTTTGGCGAAGATCCGCAAAAAAAACCTTTAATACTTCGGCACATTCGTTCTCGAGTATGCCATGGATGATTTCCGGTTTATGGTTGAAGGGCAGGGTATTCATGTCGGTCACAGAGCCGAAGCAGCCCGCTTTGGTGTCCTTTGCTCCGATATAGACTCTTCTCATTCTGGAGTTTATGAGAGCTCCGGAACACATGGGGCAAGGCTCAAGTGTGACGTACATATCACAGTCGAAAAGACGCCATCCGCCGAGCTTTCTGCAGGCTTTGTCTATTGCCTCAAGCTCTGCGTGGTACAGGGCGTTTTTGCCCTTTTCACGTCTGTTTCTGCCGCCGGATATTATGTGTCCCGCATATACCACAACCGCACCTACCGGGACTTCTCCTTCAAGTGCGGCTTTTTTTGCGTATCGCAGGGCGGCTCTCATGTAGTATTCCGATGTTTTTTCTTTTATTGGTATTATGTCTTTTTTCATAGTGTCATATTATATGATATATAGATATACAATGTTTCAAATATTATAAAGGCGTAATAGAACAGCATTACCGGGCAGGTGAACACTCTGAAGGTTTCGGCGTTGGTAAGCTCGTAGGGTGCTTTTTCACGGTCGTGCTTTTCGCTGTAGCCTATTTTGTTTTTAACGGTCTTGTATATTACGACCGCAAGTCCTGCGGCTACAAGGATGATATTTACTGTCATGATAACAGTCTCAAACAGCTCTGCATCAAGAATATATCCCAGATAGTCGGCTGTGCAGCTGTAGAGATTATTAATGAAGTGGATGATGATACCTGTGGTAAGCGAGCCTGTCTTTACAGCGATATATCCGAAAATGATACCGTAGACGAAGCTGTACATCATCTGGTCTATGCTTCCGTGTGCCGAGGCAAAAAGAAATGCGCTCATTACTATGGCGAAGGTCTTGCCGTAACGAAGGAACATATTGAGAAATGCTCCGCGGAACAAAAGCTCCTCAAGTATTGCCGGAAGGACTGCCACGGATATTATGCTCACCATGAATTCCGGTATGCTCATGGGTACGGGCTCTGCGAATGCCGCCGGATCAAGTATCAGGTTTTCCGAGAAAAACGAACCGATATAGGATATGAACTCGGAAAAGAACATACTTACAGTCGCCATTATCTGTGACAGTGAGAAAGCGATAACAAAATATGCAAGTGTGCCGCCGAAGGTAATTCTGCTGTATCCGTTCGGATCGTCATCCGAGCCTCGTATTTTAAAGAGAGACAGCGGATTCTTTGATGCAAGGATAAGATACAGAATTATGGGCACTGCCATCTGAGCGAAATATATAAGTGCATCAATTATGCTGTAGACTATCGGTATATGGTCAACGGGAATGATGCCTATCAGCATGGTGCTCAGAAAAAGAACGGTGTAGGCGGCAATGTATGATCCGAAAAGAAGCCCGATAGCAAAAACGATATTTGTCTTTATTTCGCGCATTTTCACTCTTTTGTAAAGCTTTACCTGCAGCTCATATTCGGAGATGGGGCTGCCGTTATCCATTGTTGTCACCGCCTTTCGGTTTGGGAGCTCGTTATACCTTTTTTGTTGTGAGTGCGGACTCTACTTTGTTTATTGCACTCAGTGCCGATCTGTCGCGGCGCATTGCTATGTAGAGGTACATTGTATCTATTATAGACAACTGTGCTATTCTTGAGGAAAGTGCGAGATTTCTGAACTGAGTTTCGTCAGAAGCTGTATGGAGGCTGATATCCGAATACTTTTCTATCGGGTTCTTGCCGTAATTGGAGATTGATATGGTCTTTGCTCCGCAGGAGCGTGCCACGTCCATGGCTTCCATTATGTCCTTGGATGCACCGGAGTGGGATATTGCGAGAACAACGTCCTTTTCCGAGAGATGGGAGGCAAGTATTATCTGCATATGGTTATCGGAGGAATATGTGCAATCTATACCCTCACGAAGAAATTTATGGGCGGCATCCATTGTTACCGAGGCTGATGCGCCAAGTCCTATTATAAGCACTTTTCTTGCGTTATGTATCAACTCTGCCGCAGTCTGCAGCTTTTCCGGATCAAGCACTCGTCTTGTGTGCATGAGAGTTTCATCTATGCCGCTGACTACCTTTGTGAATATTTCCGAGCAGGTATCGCTTCTCTGCACCTTTTCGTGGATTATCTTGCTCTCCCCTGCCGTATCCTTGGCGACGGATATCTTCATTTCCTGGAATCCGCCGTAGCCGAGTCTTCTTGAAAAGCGTGCAATGGTGGCTTCGCTTGCGCCTGTGAGAGATGCGAGCTCGACTATCGACTTATCGGCGACGGCACCGGGATTCTTGACTATCCAATCGGCAACCTTTTTTTCCGCACTGCCCATGTTGGGATACATTGACTTTATGCGGAGCTCTATTCCGTTTATGGGGGCTTTTCCTTTTTCTGTCATTTTGGCGATCCTTTCATGATGTTTTTGCAGTTTTGCTTTTCTGATAGTATTTTACCACATTTTGTGTCTGTTTTCAAGGGGGATTTTCATTTTTACGAGAAATTTTGAAAATATTTTTCATGACGTATGCGAAATATCTCGTTAAGATAGTGTATATGATGCGTATTCTGTCGTAAAGAGGTTGTAAAGCGGGAAAAAGTACTTGATTTTTCCTGTCCGTTGTGGTATAATATTTTAATTAAAAACGATTGTTACAAGGAGCATCCATGAAAGACAAACAAATCACCGAGATCGAGAGAAAATTTCTTATAAAATATCCCGACACGGAGTTCCTTCGGGGACTTGAAGGATGCGAGAGGATCGGTATATCACAGACATATCTTCTGTGCGATGACGGAAGCATGAGGGTAAGAAGGTCTGTTTATGATGACAAAACGGTATATTACCGCAACATCAAAAAGAGGATATCGGATATGTCGCATCTTGAGGATGAGAAGGTCATTTCCGAGGAAACTTACGGTGAGCTGCTTTTCTGCCGTGATACATCCCGCAATACCGTTGAGAAAACCAGGTATGCTTTTCCCTTCGGCGGACATATAATTGAAGTGGATGTTTATCCTTTCTGGAGTGACAGAGCGGTACTTGAGGTGGAGCTTGAGTCGGAAGATGAGGCTTTTGATATTCCTCCGTTTATTTCCGTTATCAAAGAGGTCACCGGTGACAAGAGGTATTCAAATAAGGCTCTTGCGAAAAAGATCGTGACAGAGGAGCTTTGATATATCAGATATATATTTTATAATACAGTTTTATGAAAGGATGATTTTTCCGGCATGAAGGAGCTTATCAGTCTTTTTACCACTTTTTTCAGGATAGGACTTTTCACTTTCGGAGGCGGTTATGCGATGCTTCCGCTTATCCAGAGAGAGGTCGTGGAAAAACACAATTGGGCAGATGAAGATGAGGTAATGGACTACTATGCGGTGGGTCAGTGTACTCCCGGTGTCATTGCCGTAAATGTTGCGACCTTTATAGGGTATAAGAAAAAAGGAATTCCCGGAGGTATTTTTGCAACGCTTGGTGTTGTTTGCCCTTCTATCATTATTATTTCGATAATTGCGGCGTGTCTTACGCATTTTTCCGACAATGTTTATGTTCAGCACGCACTCGCAGGTATAAGGCTTGCAGTCTGCGCTCTTGTTACGGTGTCTATTTTCAAGCTTTTCAAAAAGGGTATTGTTGATGCGGTGACTGCACTTATTGCGTTGGGTGTATTTTTGCTGATGAGATTCTTTGATATTACTCCCGTTATTTCCGTAGTGCTTGCGGCTGTTGTGGGCATTGTCTTCAGATGCGTTATCAAAAAAGGCGGGAAAAAGTCTGCCGATAAAAAGGATGACAAGGCTGCCTCCGACAAGGCTGAAGACAGTACGGAAAATGTATCCGATGATAAGAAAGGAGAGGCAAAATGAGCATAGTATATGATTTTCTTATCATGGCGCTTGAGTTCTTCAAGACGGGACTTTTTGCCATAGGCGGCGGACTTGCGACTATTCCTTTCCTTCGTGAGATGGCTGTGAAGTATCCTTGGTTTGAGGTTTCGGAGCTTACTGATATGATCGCGGTCTCCGAATCCACGCCCGGTCCCATAGGTGTCAATATGGCGACTTATGCGGGATTCAACATGGGTGTTGACAGTATGGAGGGATTCGCCGGTGTGCTGATAGGTATTCTCGGCGGTATATGTGCGACGCTTGCGCTTATCTGTCCTTCCATCATTATAATACTTATAGTTGCGAAATTCCTTGAAAAATTCAAGAAGAACAAGATCGTTGACGGTGCATTTTACGGTATACGTCCCTGCAGTGCGGCTCTTGTGGCGTCTGCGATGCTGGATGTTCTTCTTCTTTCCGTATTTACGGGCAGCCGTACGATTGATATTTTCGGTCTTTCGGTCGGTATTCCCGAAACGGTCAATGTTCTGGGAATTGTGTTCTTTGTATTGCTTATTCCGTTTATCGCAAAGTTCAAGAAGGTACATCCCATAGTATTTATTGCGATAGGTGCGGTTGTGGGTATTGTATTTAAAATGTAAGTTATTTAATCTTATATATAAGCGAAAGGAAGTTTAAAATGAAATACGCGGTTATTATTGGCGACGGTATGAGTGATTACCGCCACGAAAAACTTGGTAACAAGACTCCCCTTGAGGTTGCCAAAAAGCCTTATATGGATATGATGGCAAAGAAGGGTATTATAGGTTTTTCTCACAATGTTCCCATGGATATGGTGCCGGAGAGTGATACGGCAAATCTTGCGGTAATGGGATATGATCCCAAGATATACTCAAAGGGAAGATCTCCTCTTGAGGCTGTGAGCATGGGTATTGATATGAAGCCGAACGAAACAGCGTTCAGAATCAATACCGTTGCTCTTTCCGAGGGGGATGTTTACGAAGAGCTTACCATTCTTGATCACAGTGCGGATGAGATATCAACGGAGGAATCGGGAAAGCTTATCGAGACTCTGCAGAAAGAAATGGGGGATGAGCTTCGCACTTACTACACAGGTGTAAGCTACCGTCACTGTCTTATCTGGAAGGATGCTCCCAAGACCATCAACTTCAACAGACCTCATGACATTCTCGGCTCTGTTATCGGCGAATATCTGCCTCAGGGTGAGGATGGAAAGCCTTATTACGAGATAATGAAGAGAAGCTGGGAGATACTGAAGGATCATCCCGTAAATATAGACAGAAAGAAGAGAGGTCTTCTGCCTGCTAACTCTCTCTGGATATGGAGCCCCGGAAAGAAGCCGTTCCTTACATCCTTCGAGGAAAAGTACGGACTCAAGGGTACTGTCGTTTCGGCGGTTGACCTTATAAAGGGTATCGGTCTTTGTGCCGGTCTCAAGGTTCCGGACATTGAAGGCGCGACAGGTAATATCCACACAAATTATGAGGGTAAAGCCCAGGCTGCGATAGATGCATTTAAGAATGGCGATGATTTTGTTTACGTTCATGTTGAAGCACCGGATGAATGCGGACACAGAGCTGAGATAGAGAACAAGGTGCTTTCCATTGAGTATCTTGATTCAAGGATCATTAAGCCCATTTACGACTATCTCGAATCTACCGGCGAGGACTTCAAGATATTCTTCCTTCCCGACCATCCCACGCCTCTTTGCAAGAGGACACACTCACTTGATGCTGTTCCTTATGTTATGTACACTCACAGCAAGGATGAAAACAGCGGTGCTTTGGGATATGATGAGTATTTCGGTCACGGTAAGGAGGGCGTTCTCAAGGTCAAGTTCTATTCCAAGGGTTGGGATATGATGGATGAGCTTGTGGACTCTGCACGCTGAGATAAGAAATAAAAGAAAATATATGAAAGTTGATTTCCGCAGGTGGCTCTGTTGTGTATTGGAGCCGGGGCTTGCGGAAATCTTTTTTTACGGTTCGATTGTAATCTGTTTTCCGATTTCTTGTATTTGGCTGTGCAGTGGGCAATTGCTTTCTTTCGGAAATGAAGTGATAAAAGACGTTTATTTATTTCCGGGGTGATTACGTTTTATTTGAACAACTTCAATTTTGTTGCTTTGTCCGCCTGCGGGCGGGGATGTCACTTTCTTTTCTATAGCAAAAAGAAAGTAACCAAAGAAACTGCCATTTAAGAACTACGTTCTTAAAAATCTCCTTTGGTCTTGGCTTTGACAAACCTTTGATAGCTGTTCGTTATCTTCCGATAGACCTGCATAGGGGTTTAGCACCCCTAATACCCCGCATTTTAATAAATGTGTGAAGAAGGATTTTTCACTCTCGAACTTGGTGATAGCTTTATTTTATAATAGGCTGTATGTTTTGACGATTAATTTTGCTTTTCGTATTCAAAAAAGGCAGCATATCCGAAGATATACCGCCTTTTGAGGTTATGTGCTTTGTCTTTTTATTTTACGAATACGAAGGTATTGTCGTCAAGACCGATTGTGGTATCGGTGATCTTTTCGTCAAATACGACCTTTGTCTGACTTGACCTGATACCGTAAATACCGAAGTTTGTGCCGTCCTTTGCAACAAAGATATTGCCGTAGAGCTCCGGCATATATGCGAGCTTGTCGACTCCGAGATGTACAAGTGAACAGATAGGTTCCATAGTCATTATTACGTTGTCATAGTATACGTTGTTTACAGCATGGTTTATGCTGCTCCAGCCCTTAATGACAGCCTCACCGTGGTCAGGTCTCTGATTGCCGAAGCCTTCACCGCCGTGGATAAGGAGGTTTCCGGATATCTCAACATCCTTCATGATACCCTTGTCCGCAGGCTGTGCGTTTACATATTCGATATCGTATACACAGTACTCGATGACGTTGTCCGTGTACTTGATATTTTCCATGTTTACATAGGAATCTCTTGTCTGGAAGTACTGGTGTGTGATACCTGCGTCATAGCACTGATAGATATGACAATTTGTAATTGTGTAATCCTTACATCCGAGATATATCTCAACGCCGTTGCCGAATCTTACGCCTTCGGCGGTTCTGCTGGGCTGTATCATACCGCCTATCCAGCCGATCTCGCAGTTCTGTACCGTAAGACCTGTTGTACCGTCACCGTAGCCTATGCCGTGTGCGCCGGAATACTTGATTGTAAGGTTATCGAGAGTTACATTGTTTCCGTTTCCTGTTACTCCGTTGCGACCGGGAGCTATCTCGATGGAGCTCCATCTTGTGTTGGGATCGGATGTGGAGTAGAGGTATACCTTATTGTCGTTTGTGTCATGGAACATTTCAAGGTCCTTTGTAAGTGCACCTATAAAGCCTTTCTTGTTCATAACGCCCTTTTCTGTCCATGCTTTGCCGTGATCGAATACGATAAGACCTACGTCTGCAGAGAAGGTTTCGGAGGAAACATAGATGTTTTCCTTGTTTGTCTTCTGCCAGTAGCCGATATTTGCATAGTTCTTTGCAGAACCGTAGAGTGCGGGCTTTGCACCTTCACCGTATGCGGAGTAGGTTACGCCCTTCTTGGTAGTGAGCTGACCTCTGAATATGTCACCTCTCTTGAAGAACACACCATCGCCCTCTGCAAGTGCCGCACCGTTTACCTTTTCAAGTGTCTGCCATGCGGTTTCGGGAGTTTTACCGTCATTTGCATCGTTGCCGTTTGCGGAAACGTAATACTTTGTACCTGTTACATTTACCGTTGTTGCCGTATTTGCGATCTCCGCACGTCTCTTTACGGTATAGTTTTCAACTGCCGCCGCAACTGCGTTTGCATCGTTTACGTCAACGCCTTCAAGAACTGCCTTTGTTGTGGAAAGATCGAGGGTACTCTTGTCAACGGGAGAATTGCCCGCCATTATATCACCTGTATACCAGATGATAAGACCGTCTGTTGTGGGTGCACAGGATGCTGCAATTATATTGGGAGCTGCCCAATGACCTGCGATATCTGTGAACTTTGTGATCTTTACAGCGTTGGATGCAACTGTATTTCTTTTTGTAAGTCTGTTGAGGATGGTAACTATCTCACTTCTCTTGAGCGTATTATCGGGAAGGAATGTTCCGTCGGGATAACCGTTTACAAGTCCTGCCTTGGCGGCAAGGATTATCTCGTTATAGAAGGGATGTGTTGCGGGGACATCCGAGAATGCGGGAGAAGATCCCTCTGCCGCTACGATCATTCCGGAGATGAGCTTTACGAACTCGCCTCTTGTGATGCCCTTGTTTGCATCAAGTGTATTTCCCCAGAAGGAAAGTGCTCCGAAGGATTCGAGATACTTTACGTTTGTCGCATACCAATCATCCGCTTTAAGATCGGTGAATGCGGTTGTTTCGGGTGCTTCGTAAATTGTTGTAAGACCTGCGACCTTTGCGGCAACGGTTATTGCCTCAGCTCTTGTCATTACCTTTTCGGGAAGGAATGTTCCGTCGGGATAGCCGTTGATAAAGAGAGCCGAGCTGTTTATCGGAATGGTATTTGCATTCTTGTCGGTGATAACTGTTAAAGAATCTGCGATAGTAGGCAGAGCGCCTGTGAATTCCGAGATATCAACAATGCTGTAGCCGTCTGTCTGCATCTTGTCGCTGATAGTCTGAATAACGGGCTTGCCCTTGAGAGTTATCTTTGTACTGCCGAGTATTCTGCCTGTTGCGGAGTCATTACCTACGGAGATGCCCGACAAAGTACCGCCGGTGACTGTAATTGCAGCATTGCCGAGAAGATTAGCATTCTTTGTGCCGGCAAATACAATTGCCCATGAACCTGATTCGATGGTGATATCCGTCATAGCCACGTCACCTGATTCGTTACCTCTTATGCCGACATTTACCTTTGCACCGTTTGTGAAGGAACATTCTACGTTCTTTCCGATGTGGAGAGGTTTGCCACAGTGAAGGATGAAGTTGTGATCTCTTGCAACAACAAAGTTGAGGTTATATATCTTTGTGTTGTTTGTGTGCAGTGCCCACAGCTCCATTACAAACTTGTCTTTATTACATTCGGATGTGATATTGAATGAGGGAAGACCTGCTGTGTATTCCTTATGTGTATAAGTACCTGTAACTACAACAGTACCGCCCTCGCCCATTGCTGTAACGGCAGCTTTGATGGTCTTCATGGGCTTGTCCTTGGTAAGACCGTCATTGGCATCGTCACCGCTGTCCGAGACGTATCTGAAGTTTGTAAGACCTGAGAGATCGTATATGCCGAGATTCTTTGCAAAGTGCTCGGAAACATATGCGGGAAGCTCTGCTTTATCGGTGACCACCTTTGCACCGAGCTTTGCCCAGGATTCGTTCTGTGCACCTGTGAACTCTGTAAGGTCAAGTATCATCTCGCCTGTGCAGTATCCCGGCTTTGCTTCGATTTTTGAAACTGTAGGGTTACCTACAAGCTTTATAACACCGTTTGCGGTGAAGGTATTGCCTTCCTTTACACCGTTGTTGCCGATATTTGCGGATGCAACGGTTGCGCCTTCATGTATTGTAAGGAAAGTATTTGCATTGATGGAAGCATTTCTTGTACCACCGTGTACGTCGCCCCATGTACCGCTCTTGATGACAACATTGGTGTCTGTATTTACGGCAGCACCTTCACCGCCGCCTCTGATACCGAGATTTGTTGTAACACCGGGTCCCTTTGCAACCGTCACGTTTTCACCGATTGTAAGGCTGTTGCCGTTTGCAAGAATGTAGGAATACTTCTGAAGTGCTGTAAGTGTAACGTTCTCGATGGTCATTTTTCCGCCGAGAGCCATTGACCATGCGGAGATATTGAGAACAGAATCGGATGAATAGCCGGTAAATGTACAAGCTGCTATCTTGTTTGCGTTGGGAATGGTGAATACATCCACAACAACGATAATCGGATCTGCGCCGCCCTTGGAGAATGCAGCATCAAGAGTCTTTACGGCATTTTCCGGTGTCTTACCGTCCTTTGAATTGTCACCCTTATCGGAAACATATACAACACCGTCTCCGGGGACTACCTTTGTGATATTACCTGTTTTGGGAACTTCGGGCTTGGGAACTTCGGGGATGACTACCTCGGGAGCTTTATTCTTGTCATTCCATACAGCGTAGCCTGCGTCCGAACCGAGCTTTTCAAGGGAAGCCTTGTCTGAACCGGTATATTCGGTAGTGTCAAGAACAAGTCCACCCTTGACGATAGTTGTACCGTTTATCTTGCTGATGCCGTGCTTGCTGCCGACTACCTTGACAGTACCTGTACCTGCAATGGTATTGCCCTCGGAAGCACCGTCATTTCCGGATGTAACCATATTTACCGATGCACCGGGATAGATCGTAACACTTGTGTTGCCGTTTACATTGCCCTTCTTGGTACCTCCGACAACGGAGCCCCATGTACCGGACTTGAGCGTAATGCTTGTACTGCCGCCAACGCTTAAGCCTTCACCGCCGCCTCTTATTGAAAGCGGAACTGTTGCCGCACCGCTCTTTGTAGACTTTACATTCTCGCCCACTGTCAGCTTAAAGCCGTTACAGAGGATGAAAGCCCAGTTGTAGGATACGTTGAGAGTGATATTATCAATTGTACAGTTTGTACCGAGATTACAACACCAGTTTGCAACATCGAATACACAATCCTGCGTGAAGCCTTCAAGCTTTGATACGGTTATCTTATCGCCTGTCTTGTGTGTATAATTATCCGCAATTACGATAGTACCGCCTTCGCCTGCAAGGCTGTTTGCCTTTGCAAGAGTCTTTACTGCTTTTGAGATGGATGTACCGTCCTGGGAGTCGCTTCCGTTGTCGGAAAGGTAGATCTTTACGCCTGTCTGCTCGACAACAGTCGAACTTCCGGTATCGAATACCTTACCGGGAATACCGACAACACCGCCCTCGGATGCAGGCTTTGCATCAGCGGGGATCTTTGACGCATCCGCAAGTATAGTCATTCCGGAATTTCTCCACACTGTGGGAACATTACCTTCGTATTCCGTAACATCTATGTATCTGTTTGCTTCTACCGTACCTGTGATATTGCCGGGAACAGGATTGGACTTACCGACGATCTTTACCGTTGCAGAGCCCTTTACGGCACTTGTAACGTCCTTTGCGTTTTCGTTGCCCACATTTACCGATGCAACCGTTGCCCCATCATAGATGGTAACATGAGTATTGCCGATAACGTCCTTGTTTCTTGTGCCGCCGACAAAGTTCTTCCATACACCGCTCTTGATAACCACTTCGCAGCTGCCGTTTATCTGATTGCCCTCACCGCCGCCACGGATGGAAAGTGCGGTATTTACGCCTTCGTTTGCGGTAACGGTAACACCGTCACCGATAACGAGCTTGTTTCCGTTTGCAAGGATATACGACCATGCCGCACAAGCGTTGAGAGTTACATTTTCAATTGTTGCGGGACCTCCGAATCTCATGCACCAGCCTGTGACATTTATCACCGCATCCGGTGAAAGTCCCGTGATCTTACATGCGGGGATAGTATCGCCCGGTGCAACATCCGTCTTATCCATTACTATGACAGTACCGCTTGCACCTGCAAGTTCTGCCGCCTTTTTCAGTGTCTTTACGGGACTTGCGATGCCTGCACCGTTGTTTGCATCGTTTCCTGTCTCGGAGACATAGATGGTGTTTGTCTGTGCACTTACATTGAATGCGGTGTAGCCGATGCCCGCAACCAGCATCAGCGTGCAAATGAGCAAGCTCACAAATCTTCTTAGAGTTTTTTTCATGTTTTTTCCTCCTGTTTTATATATTCATGTTATCATATATATATACCGATTGTAAATGAACACTACGGCTAAAACCGACACGATCCGACCAAACAAGTAAAAATGTTATTCTCATCCGTTTTTAAATGTATCGGCAAACCTACGGCATTTACTCCACCGCAGGTAACTGTTACAAAATATATTTATATAAGTATTACAGCAACAGTATAATCGTGCAGTCATACAATGTCAATAGAATAAATATTCCCGATGGACAAAAAAGTCATTCACCCTTTTCCGAGATACCGTTTTCTGAAGGCTGTGGGTGTTTCGCCGTAGACTTTTTTGAAATCTGCGAGGAATACCTGAAGTGTGGCGTATCCGCTGTTGGTGGCTACCTCTGCGACACTCATGTCACCGGATACGAGAAGTCTTTTTGCGTGATTGAGACGGAGCTTTCGTATGTATTCTTTATAGGAAACTCCCGCAAGCTCATGAAAGTGTCTGGAAAAATAACATGGGCTGTAGCCGAGATGTTCCGAAATTTCCGCCAGTCCGGGATTATTTGTAAAATTCATGAGGATATAGGACATTGCTTTTTTGAACAGCTTTTCGTTTTTGCCTGCCAGACTGCGTTCCGCACTATCCTCAGTTCCTCTTGCCGAACCGAAGCCGCGCACGACCTGTGCAACTATAAGTCCCACAAGATTTTTCTGACATGACAATCCGTACTGCTTATTCCATCTGAATTCGTTCTGAAGCATTTCAAGAAGAAACTCCAGCTTTTCGCGTTCTTCGCCACGGAATACGCAAAAGACGGCTTCGTCAAGGGAAACGGTGTTGAAAACAAGCTCATCGTCAATCACATCGGGATTTATCATGAGGGTGACCTCGGTCATAGGCTCGTCAACAAGTATCTCGTGATAGTCCGTCGGAGTAAGGAATACCGCACTGCCCGGACAGATATCGTATTTCTTGCCGTTTATTATGTTTTGCCCTCTGCCTTCGAAATAGTAGGTTATCTCGAAAAAATCGTGCCAATGCAGCTCATAATAGTTTTTCAGTGTCTTTTTCTTAACATCAACGATGCCGTTGGCTATCTCCTTTTCGGCGACAAGTCGCCTGTATTTGAGTCCGTTCATAGCATCCCCTTTTTATATAAAGGAAGTTTTCACATTATTATTCTATCATCATAATATGAAGATTTAAAGGTGTATTTTTGTTCTTTTGTTCCTGTTTCTTGCGATTTTTTGGCTTTTTTACCATTTGTTATGTAAATTTTATCTTCACAGAGGTGAAAAGTACTATATCCGACTGTTGCGTTATTCGGATATTAATATTACGGCGGAGCATACTTTTTGACGGTATAATCGCAATCAAATGTCAAAAATCGACATCTTTGTTCCGTTAAAGTTATGTATTAACAACAAAAACGGCTGTGCTTTGAAAATAAATGCCATTTTGCACTTGACAAAATGAAAATGTTGTGGTATAATCTCAAAAGATATGTATCAGGGTGCCGTTTGGCGCTTTTTTATACTAATGATTAATTCGGAGGATTTTTAAAATGATCACAGTACTCGGCGTATTAATTCTTGTATGCGCACTTTTCCTTGTTATTTCCGTTCTTCTTCAGAGCAGTAAGAATCACAGAATGTCAGGCGTTGTTTCCGGCGGTGCCGAAACATTCTTCGGTAAGCAGAAGGGTAAGACAATTGATGCTAAGCTTTCCAAGGCTACAGCTGTTATATCCGTTATCTTCTGTATCCTTGTTCTTGTTCTTTACTACACAACAGCAAAAGCAAACAAGGCTGATGATACAGCAAATACTACCACAGATGATACTATCGTAGCCGATAATGCTGCAATTCCCGGTGAGGATGCTGATGTTACTCCCGAAGCTCCTGCTGATGAAACAGCTGAGGATGCTGCTGAAGCTCCTGCTGATGAAACAGCCGAAGATGCTGCCGAAGCTCCTGCTGATGAAACAGCCGAAGGTACTACAGAAGAAACTCCCGCTGATGAAACAGCAGAGGGTACTACAGAAGAAGCTCCCGCTGATGAAACAGCTGAAGCTACTGCAGAGGAAACTCCCGCTGAATAATTTAAGATAAGAATTTAAAGTCAAGGCCGGCCGATGTGTCGGTCTTTTCGATTAGTATGGGGAACTTGCTTTCGCGAGGATGTTCTGTACCGAATGTTGTCGTTTGAAATGTGCCTTCGGCAATATCGTTCGGATGCTTCTGCGAAGCTGAAAGGAAGATAGTGATGGATAATTATCCCAATTCCACCGTTGCTGCAATATCCACTCCTTCCGGTAAGGGTGGTATTGCCGTTATAAGAGTCAGCGGTGACAGAGCGATAGAGATATGCGAAAAGGTTTTCGTTCCTTTGAAGGGAACACTTTCCGAAAAGGCATCTAACATAGCGGTATACGGTAATATTTTCTACCGCGGTGAGAAGATAGATGACGGTATTGCGACTGTTTTTCGCGCACCCAAAAGCTATACAGGTGAGGATACGGTAGAGATAAGCTGTCACGGAAGCGAGATCGGTGCTTCGCTGGTGCTTTCCGCACTGATGGAGAACGGTGCTGTTGCCGCAGGTCCCGGTGAATTTACAAAGAGGGCTTTTCTTTCCGGAAAGCTCACTCTTTCTCAGGCTGAGGCGGTTGGTGAGCTTATTGATGCAGAAACTGTTGCGGGGGCAAGGCTTTCCGCTTCACATCTTTCGGGGGTGCTTGGCGAGAAGATATCCTCATTTGCAGACAGAATAACGTCTGTTCTGACCAGTGTTTATGCTTATATTGATTATCCCGATGAAGATATTGCGGATATGTCGGATGACGAGATGAGAAGTGCCTGCTCGGAGATACTTGCGGACATGAGGAAGCTTTCGTCGACATATGATACGGGAAGGGCGATATCCAAGGGTATTCCCTGTGCTATAATCGGTGCGCCCAATGTGGGTAAGTCATCTTTCCTTAATATGCTGACCGGTTCTGACAGAGCTATCGTTACTGATATTGCAGGTACGACAAGAGATGTTATTACAGAGAGTGCGGTCGTGGGCAATATAAAGCTGCTTCTTTCGGATACTGCGGGTATTCGTGATACGGAGGATGTAGTTGAGAAGATCGGTGTTGAACGTTCGAGGAAGGAGCTTTCGAGATCTGAGCTTGTGTTTGTGCTGTTTGATACCTCACGGGCGATCTCGGAGGAGGACAAAAACATTCTTACACAACTTTCCGAATACCGTGACAAGAGGATAGTTGCTGTTCTCAACAAGCAGGATATTGCCGGATATACCGATGAATACAAAGCTGCTGTTGCCGATATTACAGATCATGTTCTTGAGCTCAGTACCGTTACGGAAAGCGGAAGAGAAACTCTTGAGGCTGTGCTTGCGGAAATATTCCCCGGCGGTGATGATGAGATAAGAAGCGGTCTTATACTTACCGGTGTCAGAAGATATACTTCACTTAAGAATGCCGAGGATTGTCTTGAAGCGGCAATTGAGGCTTTGACGGTGCTTACACCGGATATGTGCTGTTCCGAGCTTGAGAATGCAGTGAAGTTCTTGCTTGAGATAGACGGCAGAAGTGTCAACGAGAGGATAGTTGACGGGATATTTGCACATTTCTGTGTGGGTAAATAGTTTTAGACCGAATACGGATAAAAGAATGGCGGTGTATCTTTGTGTGATACATCGCCTCGTTTTTTTGTTTATTTGAGATTTATGAGAGTAAATGCAAGATTTTCAAGTATTCTGTAACCGTCGGAACGTCTTTTGAGCTTTGCATCGGCATCAAGGCAGGCATCCGCAAACTTTTTGACGTAGCCTTTGCCGCCTGCGGATATTGATGCTGTGTATTTTTTTACCACAAAATCACGAAGTCCCGAAAGGTTTATTATTTCTGCCGTTCCCCTGCCCTCTCGGGAAAGCGAATAGATTATGCTCATGTCGGTCGCCATCTTACTTATTGCGCCAAAGATCATGAGGGGATCTGTTTTTGTGCGTTTGAGCTTTGAAAGGGCATCTATTGCGGCTTCAAAGTTCTTTGCGGATATTGCGTTTGTGACATCGAAGGTTATGGCTTCGGTGTTTTTGATGCAGACGTGATCTATGTCCTCACGGGTGACAGCGGTTCTTTTTTGGAATGACAGATATGCACACAGCTTTTCTGTTTCGTTGGCAAGCAGACACATATCCGTTCCGACGCAGTCGCAAAGATACCTTACGTCATTCTGGTCTATGGCTATCTTTTCCTTATCAAAGTGTTTTTTTATCCAGCGAAGAAGCGTGGGATCTCCCGGTGCGGCTCGTTGAAAATCACAGACAAGAGCATTTTCCGAGAGCTTTTTTATTATTGCGGTATTGGATTTTCCTTTCACGGGATCAATATTGGAGAAATAGATGACCACCACGGTCATATCTCCGACATCGGACAGCATATCGTAGACATCAGACATCTCACGTTCCGAGAGCTTTGAAAAGTCCGGGCTGTCCAGCTTTACTACCCGTATGTTTGATGCTGTCGGATCGCTGTCTCCGAACAGGGAGAATTCCTGCATGGGAACTGCGGATATCTCATCGCACAGCTCACCGAAATCCACCTCGCCTCGAAGGACACTTACATTTACCGATTCGCCGGAGGCACGGCACAGCTCACCAAAGTAATAGCGTTTCATGTATTCCTCGTCACCGCTGAAGACATACACGCCTGCGGGAGCTTTTTCCGCAAGCCTTCTTTTCAGCTCGGCAAGGTTTTCCTTTGAATTATCTTCTTTTTTACCGTATTGTTTCTTAAATGCCATATATGACCTCTTTTTCAGAAATCAAAGTCGGGAACGTATTCCTCACGCGCGGAGCTTTTTTCCTGGGTATAGCCGTTGGTGATACCCAGTTTTTCCGCGTGTTTTATGACTTTGTCGTATTCGAGAGTTGTAAGCTTTCTTGATATTTCCGGGTATTCATATGCTTTATAAGTCGGGAAATACTGCCGCATTATGCTGATATACAGCCCGGATGTATCGTACTTTTCCGAGAGCTTATCCAAAATCTCCATTGAATCACGGTACATTCCCGGAAGGACAAGGTGACGTATAAGTACACCGCTTTTCATATGCCCTTCGCTGTCAAACTTCGGATATCCCGTCTGTCGGAACATTTCCTCAATTGCGGAAAAGGTCACGTCAAAGTAATCTTTGGCGGCGGAATATTTCAGGGAATATTCCGATGAATGATACTTTATGTCGGGGAGGTAGATATCCACAAGTCCGGAAAGTGTTTTCAAGGTTTCGGTTTTTTCGTAGCCGCCTGTATTCCATACGACAGGGATACCGAGCTTATCCTTTACCTTTTCAAGAGCTTTTGCGATATCAAGGCTGTAGTGAGTCGGATTTACAAGGTTGAGGTTTACTGCGCCCATATCACGGACACGAAGGAAGATATCCGGAAGCTCGGATGCGGTAATATCCCGTCCGCGCAGTCCCGATGATATCTCGTGATTCTGGCAGAATACGCATTTAAGCGAACAGCCCGAGAAAAATACTGTTCCCGAGCCTTTGCCGTATGATATGCAGGGTTCCTCCCACTCGTGGAGTCCCACTCTTGCGATGCGGATCTTATCGTCTGCACCGCAGAAGCCTTTTTCCTTTGTTCTGTCACGTCCGCAGTTTCGCGGGCATAGCGTGCATTTGTTGTTCATACCGATTTCTCTATTCTGAATATCCTCATGAGAAGGATAAGTACAAAGTATACTATCACCACGGAGATCAGATTATGTAAGTATTCCGGCAATACTGCTCCGAAAAGTATATCCGGGAAGCTGATATTGTGCCATGTTCCGAGAAGATAGAAGGTGCTGACCACAGCACGCAGAAGAAGAAGCGGTATGGCGATTAGCACGATATTGACTACTCCCCTGCCCGCAAAGAATCTTGAAAGTCTCGGAGCATAGTGTCCGCAAAGACAGTATGTGAGAGATGAGAACATGGGAACGGAGCAGGTGATATCTATCACAAAGCCGAATATCATTCCGAGCACCACGCTGCGTTTTGATGAGATAAGTACGGCACTGCAGATGACAAGTGAGAGCATTATGTCGGGCTTTACGGTATTTATCTGCTCTGTTCCCGTAAACGACAGGATATCCGGTCTTACTCCGAGATATGGTACCACCGAAGCGGTAAGAAGATAAAACACAGTATACAGGACTATTGAAAATATCAGTTCTCTTTTACCGCTTGAATGAAGCATTTCCTTTCTCCTTTCGGTCTGTTGATATTTTTACTGTTCGGGCTTGAGCATGGAGATAAGCTCCATCTTATAGTTTGCGAGCACTTCTTCGTTTACCTTTACCTTTGCTATATAAGGCTCAAGCATCTTGGTGTATGCCGCACTCAAAAGTACTGTGTCTATATTGTTCTTTACATCGGCATAGAGGTTGTATTTGGTCTTGTCCATGGGATATTTCTTCATGATGTGTGCACCGTAGGAGGTGTAGACTGTTCTTGTCTCGCCTTCCTTCATATCAAGGGCGGCATCCTGGAATTCCGGCATGAATTTATTGTCGTTTGTTACAAAGTAGCCTTCCGTGTAGACCTGTGTTCCGGGATCTGACGAAGCAAACTCTTCATAGACTGTCTCGTATTCTTCGCCTGCGGAAAGTCTTGCTTCTATCGTGCGTACTTCGGCGAGCTTTGCTTCCTTTTCCTCTGCGGTAAGGGAGACTTTTTCGCCCGCTTCGTTGGTCTTTGTCTCGGTATTGATAAGGATATGCTTTACTATTGCGTAGTTATCTTGGAAATAGTCCATCTTTTCCTCTTCCGAAACGTAGACTGCACCGCGAAGCTCTGTTGTCTTATAATTCATCTCGTAGTATTTGCGGAAATCTTCCATTGTGATGCCCACACTTGAGAGGAGGGATTCAAAGTCTGCCTTTGAGCCGATCGTGTACTGAAGCTCGGATACCACGTTATCCACCCATGCATCCATCTTTGCGTATGAGGCAGAAAGGTATTTTCCCTCGACCGTCTCTTCATCCTTCATAGTGTCAAAGAGATATGATGCGACGACCATTTTCTTTGCGCTGTCAAGGGCGATCTTGTCGTTGTATTCTCCGAAGGTCATATCTGAAACCGAGTCGATGACGGCATCTCCGAGAAAATCGCTGAGCTTGTATGTCCAGAGTTCGGGAATATCTTCCTGATAACCGATGGATGCGAGAGTTGCGGTCTTTTCCATGGACATATGGTAAGACACCATGTTTTCGTTGAAGCCTTCGGCAATCTCTCCGTTGTCATCTTCTATATATATTATATCGTATTTCTTTCCGCATGAGGTAAGTGAGAATGCCGCTGTGGTTACAACAAGTACGGCACAGAGTATTCTTGCAAATATATTCTTCATTGTTTATACCTTTCCTTATCCGTTTTGCTTATTAATATTTATACATTATATATTGTAACAGACATCATTCCTCTTTTGGTGAATAAAGATTAAATATTTTCTCCGTCATTTTCTCTATATCGTTTTCCGAGGCATATTTTATGCTGTAGTAAGGCTCCGCACCCGAACAGTAAAGAAGGCTTTTGCCAAATTCTGCGTACATTGATTTGAGTATCTCCTTTGAGGGTGTTTCCGGATATACATTGAGTCTGCCGGATCTGAGTTCAAGACGTTTTATGCGGAGCTTTTCACCGGTAGCGCGGACAAGGGATATCCATATGAGCGTAGTTACAGATTTCGGCATCTCACCGTATCTGTCAAGAAGTTCATCCGTTACGTCGTCGGCGTCTTCCTTTGATTCTATTGCGGCTATTTTTTTGTATGCTTCTATTCTTGCCCCCGGCATGGAGATGTAGCTTTCCGGGATGTATGCGTTTCTGCCGAAATCCACGGTACATTCGCATTTCTTTGCTTTGGCTTCGCCTTTTTCTTCAAGGACAGCCTCTTCGAGAAGTTTTATATACAGGTCATATCCGACAGCTTCAAGATGTCCCGACTGCTCTGCTCCGAGAAGGTTTCCCGCACCGCGTATCTCGAGGTCTCGCATGGCTATCTTGAAGCCTGAGCCGAATTCGGTATATTCGCGTACCGCCTCAAGTCTTTTCTGTGCTACCTCGGACAGTGCTTTTGATCCGTCGTAGGTGAGGTATGCGTAGGCTCGCCTTGTGCTTCTGCCGACTCTTCCGCGGATCTGATGCAGCTGTGAAAGGCCCATTCTGTCGGCGTGTTCTATTATGAGGGTATTGGCGTTGGGGACATCCACTCCCGTTTCAATTATGGTGGTGCAGACAAGAACGTCTATATCACCGTCAACCAGCTTTCGCCATATATCCGATAGCAGGTCTTCCGTCATCTGACCGTGTGCTACGGCGATATTGGCATCCGGGACTATCTTTCTTATGGTTTCGGCAGTACCTTCTATGCCGTCCACTTTATTGCGGAGATAAAAGACCTGACCGCCTCGGCGAAGCTCTCGCTTTATTGCCTCGCCTATGACTTCCATGTCGTGCTCCATGACATAGGTCTGCACAGGGTATCTGTCCTGTGGAGCTTCCTCAAGTACGGACATATCACGGATACCCGCCATTGCCATATTGAGAGTTCTGGGGATAGGCGTTGCCGTAAGTGTGAGTACGTCTATATTCTCCGCAAGCTGCTTTAGCTTTTCCTTATGGGCAACACCGAAGCGTTGCTCTTCGTCAACCACGAGAAGTCCGAGATCCTTGAATTCTATGTCCTTGGAAAGAAGTCTGTGTGTTCCGATTATGAGATCAATGCCGCCTGTTCTGAGCTTTTTTATGGTCTCTTTTATCTGCTTGGGAGATTTGAATCTTGAGATCACGTCTATATTACAGGGGAAATCGCTGAATCTTGAAAGTGCCGTTTCGTAGTGCTGCCATGCGAGAATGGTGGTTGGCACAAGTATTGCCGCCTGCTTGCCTTCCGCTATACATTTGAACACCGCACGAAGAGCCACTTCCGTTTTACCGAAGCCAACATCTCCGCAGAGAAGTCTGTCCATGGGGTAGGATTGCTCCATGTCCTTTTTGATCTCGGAAATTGCTTCAAGCTGACCGTCGGTTTCCTCGTATATGAATTTCCCTTCAAAATCCATCTGCCATTCGCTGTCCGCGGAAAATGCGTAGCCGGGAAGTCTTCTTCTTTTGGCATACAGCTCGATAAGCTCCTTTGCCATGTCTTTTGCGGCTTTTTTTACTCTTGTTTTGGTCTTTTGCCAATCGTTGCCGCCTATTCTGGAGAGCTTTACGTTTTCGCCCGCACCTGCGTATCTTGATACTCTGTCAAGCTGATCTGCCGGGACATAATTTACGTCGTTGCCTGCGTATAGAATGGTGATATAGTCCCTTGTAATACCGCCGACGGTGAGTGTCTTTATGCCGTCATAGCGTCCGATACCGTGTACTGTATGGACAACGTAGTCACCGACCGAAAGATCCTGATAGGACAATATTTTTTTTGCACTGGACTTGCTTCTGCCGGAGCGTCTTGCCGCAGCTTTCGTTGCGGTATACTCGGTATTGCCCTCGGTGAGGAAGGCGAGCTTTGATGTTGTCAGCTCAAATCCGGGGAATACGTGGGTGGATTCGTCTTTGTAGGTTATATATACATATTCCGTATTCATTGATGCGATATCAAGCTCGGAAGGAGAAACGAACACTGATTTTATGTGTCTTTCCGCCATAAGAGAATTGAGTACGCCCGCACTGTGAACGGAGGATGCGAGGATTATGGATCTGAAGCCTCTTTCGCGGTAGTCCTCCAGGTCGTCGCAGAGAACTTCCATATCCTTTGTAAAGGCTGTGGTGGCTTTTGTTCTGAAAGTATAGATACCCGAAAACTTCATGTTCGAGCTTTGTGTGAAGGTATTGCAGACAAGAGTCGGTCTTTCACGCACCTTTGAGAGAAGATATTCGTAGTTTTCGCAATAGGATGTCTTTTTGAGATTTATCTCGCCGTGTTCCGCAAGGAATGTTACCGTTTGTGCTGTCTGAAGCTCAAAATTTTCCAGACGTTCCGTTATTCTTGCAAGGTCAAAGAGGAATATGCCTCCTTCGGCATAATCCAGGAGGGTACATTTTTCCTCCATTATTGAGGGGAGATATTTATCTATGCATGGAAGGTCACCGTCGGCAAGAGATGCTTTTTCCGACAGGAGCTTTGTTATAAGGCTTTCGTAGTCTGCGACTTTCAGCTTATCTCCGCTTCGCTCTGCCATCATCCGGCGTTTCTGTGCGTTGCCGAGAAGCTCATCTATCTCCGCTTCGGCTTTTTTTGTTTCTTCGGCTGTCAGGACAATTTCCTTTGCCGGTGTTATGGTTATCTCGGATACGTTTTCGGTTCTTCTCTGGGTTAGTATATCGAATGTGCCTGCGCAGTCCACCTCGTCACCGAAGAATTCCACTCTAACGGGATTATCGGCATCCGGAGGAAACACATCGAGGATATCGCCTCGGATGGCGAACTGTCCCTTGCCTTCTACGGTATCGGCTCTTGAATATCCGAGGTAGACAAGTTTTTCGCAAAGCTCGTTTGTAGGGTATTCTTCGCCGATCTTAAGGACAATCTCATCGGTGCATCTTTTTTTCGGTGGGAGTATTCCGAGCATTGCTTCCGGTACACAGATAACTATCTTTGCTTTTCCTTTTGCGATAGCGCGAAGGGCTGTTATACGTTCATGCTCGAATTCACGGCTTGTTGCGCTGATATTATAGAACACGTAGTCACGCTGTGAAAAGACAAGTATGCCGTCGGAAAAGGATGACAGGAATCTTGCCAGGTTATGAGCCGTCTTTTCGTCCGGTACGCATATGATACTGCATTTACCGTTATCCGTCACCGTTTCCTCATTTGCTAAAGCATAGCAGAGTGCCGCACGGGGAGTATCGGCAAGACCTGTTGCCATGAGTGCGTCATCACGGTAGAGGCTGCCTACAGCTTTGAACATTTCAAGTCTTGCGACGATGCGGGCATATTCCGGCTCACGCTTTATTGCTTCGGTTATCATGGCGGCTTCGTTTGTTCTGAAGTTTGTCATTTTTCTCCCTGCCTTTCGGTAAAACGGATTTGGCACATAAGGAGATGTCCCCCCCTATGCGCCTTTTTGTTGCTTATGTATTATATATTATTTTTGTGGGTTTGTCAAGATATACGCATAAAAATATCCCTTCGGATCACGTTGAAAAATACCGTACCACGCACAGGCATGGTACGGCAGTTTTGTATATGTTTGGTACTCAAATTCCGGGACAACATATGAATTCTACGGAGCTTCGCTTTTATTTTGTCAGTGCGGAGCCTATAGGATTAAATGTATAACGGTCAAGCTCAAAGAACTTAGACATACTTCCGGAGGAAGCGATGCTAAATGTCGTACTCTCTCCGTTGGCGAGAGTCACGTCCTTTAAGGAGATCGCTGTCATTTTGTTTCCGGTGTAATTCGAGAATATCAGCTTTGATGAGTACGTTGAATCGAGTCCGTTTCTTATTGCGACGTTGCAGGTGTTTTTGTATTTTACTATTGGGGAGCGATAGAACTTTCCGTCAAGGAGTACAGGGACTATTGCGGCGCAGTTTACTTTGCCGTGGCCGTAGCTCATATCCCAGCCTTCTGTGCCGAGGTCTGTGGCTGCATCGCATATCAGTTTTTTCAGCTCGGAGGGAGTGATATTCGGCTTATATCCGAGAATAAGTGATGCAACGCCTGTTACAATAGGACATGAAAAAGATGTACCGTTGTTATATCTGTATCCGGTATTTTGATTCAGGAGACCGTATATCATCCTTCCCGGTGCGGAAATATCTACACCGTTATTTTCCTGTGATGAATTCCAATGGGTATCATCTACGGTTATGTTTGCGACGGAAATTGCAGCATCATACGATGCGGGATAATAATCGGCATCACCGCCTACGGTGTTTGATGAACCGCCCCCGTTTCCTGTCGCAACTATAACCGGAACGCCCTTTGAAACAGCATAGTTTGTTGCCTCCAAAAGAGTCT
>SVQR01000170.1 GCA_015065225.1 Oscillospiraceae bacterium
CAAAAAGTGCTAACAGAGTAGCCGTCATGGCGATAATCGTTGAGGACAGGGATGCTACCGAGCCTCTCAACGGGCTTTTGCATGATTACGGCAAATATATTATCGGCAGGATGGGGATTCCCTACCGTGAGAAGGGTATAAATATCATCAGCATTGCGTTGGATGCACCGCAGGATGAGATTTCGGCTCTTTCGGGGAAGATAGGGAAGCTCCGGGGGATAAGTGTTAAGACGGCTTATTCCAATGTTATAACGGAATGATTCTTTGAGGCAGGCTGCTTGGGTGGTCTGTCTTTTTTATAGTCTTGACATTTGATATGATCTATGCTATAATATGAAAATGAAACCCAATTTCATTTTAGATAAATTTCGGAGGACACAAAATGCGTAACCCAACAGGATATAGGACCAGACAAAGAGATACTATACTTGCGCTTCTGAAAAATAACACCGACTCTCATCTGTCGGCAGAGGATATCTGCGAGATGCTGAAAAAAGACGGTGAGAAGGTTGGGGCAACGACGGTATACAGGTATCTTGAAAAGCTTTATTCGGAAGGTGCGGTGCAAAAATATGTCACCGACAGAGCGAGGTATACTTACACCGAAAAGGAGTGCCGTGAGCATTTCCATCTTAAATGTACCGAGTGCGGATCGCTTTTTTGTGCGGACTGCGATTTTCTGGCGGAGCTTTGCTCGCATATTGATCATCATCACGGATTTGCCGTTGTGCCTTCAAAGACTGTTTTTTACGGTGTTTGCGAGAGATGCTCGGAAAAGATTGCGTCGGCGAACGGCTGAGAAAGGAATAGCTATGAAAAGGATAATTTCACTTATACTTGCCTTTGTAACGGTTGTGGCTCTCTTTTCCTGCAAAAGTACGGATGCGGATGTTTCAAAACTCAAGATCGTTACGACTATCTTCCCGCAGTATGATATTGCGTCACATATATCCGGTGGGAAGGCTGATGTTACCATGCTTCTTCCTTTTGGCAGTGACATTCACACATATGAGCCGTCTGTGAAGGATATGACGGATGTGGCTTCATGCGATATCTTTATTTATAACGGTGTTGAGACCGAGCCGTGGACCGTTTCCATACTTGAAAGTATTGACAGGGATAATACGGTGGTAGTTGATCTTTCGGAAAATATAACACTTCTTGAAGGAGATGTGCACGAGTCTCATGATCATTCCGAAGATGAGCATATCCACGATTATGATCCTCACTTCTGGACAAGTCCGCGAAATGCTGTCGTTATTACCGATGAAATACTGAGTGCACTTTGTACCGTTGATGAGACAAACGCTGATCATTATATAATGAATGCCCAAAACCTGAAGGTGCAGTTGTCCTCGCTTGACTCGGAGCTTTCCGATATGGCGGAGAATTATGACGGAACACCTCTTTATTTTGGTGGAAAGTTTGCATTTCTTTATATGTTTTCGGAATACGGATTTGAGCACAGATCACCTTATAACGGTTGCTCGGATCAGGCGGAGCCGAGCATAAAGACTATTGCCGATATTTGTGAAGATATTGAAAAAGACAGAGTAAAATATATCTTCACCGAGGAGATGTCGCAGAGCAAGATAGCAAAGTCTATAGCCGATGAGACAGGCACAGAGCTTCTTGTGTTGCATTCCTGCCATAATCTTTCAAAGGATGAGGCTAAGGCGGGGGAGACTTATGTTTCCTTGATGTATAAGAATATCGCCAATATGCGTAAGGCTTTGAATGAGAGAAAATGAGTACTTCAGGGCAATGGTGCGTCAAGCGATGAGCATAATTTAAACAAAACGGATTCGGAGCAGAAAACATGGAAAATAATGCACAAAAGACCATTTTAACCGTCTCGGATATCTCGATAGGCTATCACGGTGCGGATGATGCGGTGAAGAATGTATCATTTGAGGTAAATAACGGAGACTTTTTACTTATTGTCGGAGAAAACGGATCGGGAAAAAGTACTCTTCTGAAGGGGATACTGGGACTTGTTCGAAAAAGCGGCGGCAAGATAGTATATAATGATGAATCTATTGCAAAAAAGACGGGCTATCTTCCTCAACAGAACGATATTCCGAAGGATTTCCCCGCAACGGTGAAGGAAGTTGTGATGTCCGGTTTTGTCGGCAAAAAGGGAGTTTTTTCATTTTATACAAAACGTGACAGAAAGAAAGCCTCGGATATTCTTTCCTATCTCGGACTTGAAAAGCTGTCCGGCAAGCATTTCAGTGCACTTTCCGGCGGAGAGAGGCAGAGAGTACTTCTTGCCCGTGCACTTGTATCAGCAACGGACTGCGATGTTTGTACCGACAAGCACTGTCACTGTCATGATGAGACATTTTGTCATACCAGCGGTCTTATAGTTCTTGATGAGCCGTCAAACGGACTTGATCCGATTGCGAACAGGAATCTTTACAAGACTTTGGATGATCTTCGCCGTGACAAGGGGATGACTATAATAATGGTCTCACATCTTGTGGACAGCGTTATGGAATATGCCACAAAGGTACTTCACATGGGCAGGGAGATGAGATTCTTCGGTACTCGTGAGGAATATATAAAGACCGAGCTGTGCGGCAAATTCTCCGGAAAGGAGAGTGAGAGTGATGAGTGAGTTTATAAGTATTATAACAAATCTCCCTTTGGTTGTTCAGAGGGGGATGCTTCTGGGACTTCTTGTTTCTTTTGCGGCGGCACTTCTGGGGGTTACTCTTGTTCTTAAACGTTTTTCTATGATCGGTGACGGACTTTCCCATGTTGCGTTCGGTGCGATGTCTGTTGCTCTTGTTATGGGATTTGCTCCTCTGACATTTGCCATTCCCGTAGTTATTGTTGCGGCTTTCCTGCTTCTTCGTATCAGCCGCAGGAGTCGTATGGGCGGTGACAGCGCTATTGCTCTTGTTTCGAGTACGGCTCTTGCTTTGGGTATCGCTTCCGTATCGCTTGCGGGCGGTGTCAACACAAATGTCAATGATTATATGTTCGGAAGTATCGTTGCGATATCAAGGGAGGATATTTTTCTTTGTGTTCCGGTGCTTCTCATTGTTGTAGTGGTATTTATTCTTTTATACAACAGGATATTTGCTGTGACCTTTGATGAAGGCTTTGCCAAGGTTTCCGGTGTCAGAACGGAAATATATAATATGATTATTGCTTTACTTACAGCTGTGACTGTGGTCATCGGCATGAGGATAATGGGAACGCTTCTGATTTCGGGGCTTGTCATTTTTCCCGCACTTTCATCTATGAGGGTATTCAGATCATATAAAGCGGTGATAGTAAGTTCTGTTGTGATATCATGTGCGTGCTTTGTTGCGGGGACTCTTATTTCTATAGTGCTTGAGACTCCCGTGGGAGCGAGTATTGTTCTTGCAAATGCAGCGGTATTTGTTGTATTTACCCTTGTGTCAAAGGTGCGGTAACGAATTATATTCGTATTTTCCAAAACTTATTGACAAACAAAAAGGATAGCAGTATACTCTGTGTATCACAAGAGCAAAGGAGGTATACGATATGTACACCTATTCGATAATGCCTCTCTCGGAAGAAGAATTCGAGGAGACTGTCAGAGACGTTAAAGACCAGTATGAGCGCGGTATAAGCACCGTTCCTCTGTTCAAAATGACGCTTGTTCCCGAGGGGGATCCGGTATGGGATAAGGCTGACAAGATGTGCAGGATATATGCAAGATATAAAGCCGCACTTGAACCGTATGGCGTTAAGACAGGTATTCTTGTTCAGGCGAGCCTCGGACACGGATATGTTATAACACCGAATCCTTTTCAAAGGGAGGTCGCTCTTTCAACAGGCGAGATGTCCTATTGCTGCTGCCCCGAGGATAAAGGCTTTCTTGAACATTTCTGCGATGTTATGAAAAGGCTTGCATCCGAACATCCGTCAGCAATAATGCTGGATGATGATTTCAGACTGTTTCTGTCACATACATTCGGCTGTGCCTGCCCTTTGCATATGGAGAAAATCAATAAGGCAACAGGTCTGTCCATGACACGGGAGGAACTTCGGGATCATATATTCTCCCATCCGATAGATGATGAGCTGACACTTAAATATATTGAGCTTCAGTCAGATTCACTTGAGAATGCCGCAAGACTATTCCGCGAGGCTGTAGACAGCGTTGATCCTTCGATACAGGGAATAATCTGTGTGAACGGAAACGAGAGTGATATCTCCGTGAAAACAAGTCGTATATTTGCCGGCAAGGGCAATCCGAGCATTGCAAGAGTTCCCAACGGTTCATATGCTCCCGCATCCGTGCATCATCTTTCAAGCTGTATCTCAAGAGCAGCGATATCCGGTGCGAAGCTGAAAGCGGGCGGTGTTGATGTTCTTATTGCGGAGACGGACACCATCCCCTTCAACAGATACGGCAAGAGCTCAAGGTATCTTCATGCACAGTATACTTCTTCCCTCATGCAAGGCTGTGAAGGGGCGAAGCATTGGATAACGAGATTTACCTCCGGTGAGAAGAAGAGCGGCATATCTCACAGGGAGATGCTCGCAAAGCATAAGGATTTCTATGAAAAGGTATCCGAATACGGAAAAAATATAAAGTGGGAAGGCATAAACTCCTATATCGTGCAAAGAAAGTATACCGATGTAAGACAGAACTCACGCGTGTATGAGCGCAATTCGTGGATACATGATGTTATTGAAAGAATGGGGCTGCCGTTCTATTTCTCCGATATCCCGGGAAAAGCAAACTTCCTTGACGGAGATATAGTCCGTGATATGTCGGACGAGCAGATAGAGGCACTTTTTGAGGGATCGGTATTTACAGCTTCCGATGCGGCGACGGATCTTCAGGAAAGGGGATACGGTAAATATCTCGGAGTGAGGCTTGAGGAATGGGATCTTGGTAACATTACCAATGAGTCCTTTGACGGATCGTCGAATCACTTCTGTACAAAGCAGAAGGATCCGAAGAAGCTCATCCCGGGTAAGGGTACAGAGGTACTTACACACAACAGCCGCAACAATGACGGAAAAGCGGATCTTCTTGCTCCTGCGGTGACGGTGCTTGACAGAGACGGTAAGATATCCGTCACATACTGCGGTACACCAAGGGCGCCATTTAACTATATGGAAGGATTCGCATTTCTGAATGAGTCCAGGAAACAGCAGTTTGTAGCGCTGCTTATGCGTGCCGGTGTGCTTCCTGCGTATTATTACGGTGACAATCAGCTTATGTTCCGCGCAGGATATCTTCCGGACGGAAGGCTTCTAACCTTTAATATGGTGACCGGGACAGATCCGGAGGAAGGTCTTGAGCTTTATCTTGAAAAAGCACCGTCAAAAGGAAAGATACTTAACTTTGACGGCACGGAAACGGATGTGGCATTCACAAAAACGGACAGCGATATATACTGCTTTGACGTGAAGTGCGAGATATGTTATCCTATAATACTGATACTTGAATTCTAAGAGAAAGGAGATATTAACCATGGAATCAAAATTTACCGGCGGACTTCTCGGACTTATCGGCATAAGCATCCTACAGTTTCTAATCTGCTTTATCACATTGGGGATAGCAGCGCCCTGGGCTGTTTGCATCAAGGAAAGATGGATAGCGAGACACACGGTTATCGACGGCAGAGTGCTTTGTTTTGACGGTACTGGATTTCAACTGTTCGGCAATTACATAAAGTGGTTTCTTCTTACTTTGATAACTTTCGGCATTTACGGCCTCTGGATGAGCATAAAAATGAAGCAGTGGATAGTAAAGCATACACATCACGTATAAAAAAGGGGCGGCGTAAATGAACCGACCCCCAAAAGTTAGACCAAAAATCTAACGATTGGGAGGTCGGTTTTTTCATGGGAAAATATAGTTATGAATTTAAATTAAAAGCAGTTCAGGCATATCTGAACGGAGAAGGCAGTTATG
>SVQR01000171.1 GCA_015065225.1 Oscillospiraceae bacterium
CAACCGATGATATGATAGCTCTCAATGCCGATGATTCGATTGAACGTGTGGAGAATCTTGATCTTGTCCGTGATGCCATTGAGGATATTACATTTGAGAATATTTTTGCCGAATGCTGTCTTACCGTCATAAGGATGCTCAGTGTTACAGCTCCCATACACAACATACGTTTTAAGAATATTTACGGCGGATTCTACGGAAATGCCATAAATGCCGATGCGGCAAGATATTGCAGGACACCTCTTTTTAAGGAGGAGGACTACCCGAACGGCGTCGGTGCGATAAGCGATATAGCGATAGAAAACTTCACGGCTGTGCCGAAAGATTATTATACCATGGGTTCGACCGCATCGCCTCGTGCCGCATTGAGGTTTGAAACGGGAATAGATAATTTCAGAATATCAGGCTTCAGATATATTGCGGATGAAGATACGGCAAAGCGTTGTCTCGCACTTAAAGCACGAAATCTTGTTGGAAGCATGATTACCGTTGACGGAGAATCACACACACTTTCAAAAAAAGATGATACGCTCACGGTAGATAGTTTTACCGAGCTTTACATGAACAAAAAAGATTTATAAAAGAAAAGTTCCGTTTCCGGCGGTGCACAAAAACAAACGGTATTGTTTGAAGATGTGTATAACGTGTTTGATATAAAACCTTACAAAAGATAAATGAACAGGGCTGTAGCGATAATAAAATGCTGCAGCCCATATTTTTATTAATTTCAAAACACAGCTATCTTATCAGCCGTAAACATCATCATTTCTCTTGATGGGGTTAAGCGGCAACGGATTGTAATCGGTAAACTGTATATCACCGTAAAGGCCTTTGACAAATGCCTCCATTGTCTCGCGGTTGTAGCTGTAACAATTAATAAATGTATGCGATGCGGCAAAGTAATTGAAGAAGATATCCGTACATCCGAATGAAACGGCTATCGACTTTTCGGGTGCTTTTGTCATGACCTTCATCATCATTGTACACTTGTCGCCAAAGAAAAACGGGCCGCCTCTCGGTTGATGCATTCCTATGTATGTCGCATATATAATGAGATCGTAGCTTTCAAGGTTTCTGTCGGAATTATCGTCGGTAATCGTCGCTTTATCAAATTCGGCTACATTGCTGTTACCCGTTTCCATAGGATAACCGTCGGAGATGCTTACCGTTGCTCCGTACTTTTCAAATTCCGGAACCGCATATTCCCGTATACTGTCGAGACATGCCGGCAAGTATCCTATATAAATTACCTTTACACGTTTTATATTATTTTTGTTTAAAGGTAAAAATCCCGTTCTGTTAGCACAGAGTGTCAAACCCTTTTCCGCTATTTTTTCACAAAGAACGTGAGTGTTATCCAGTATCTCCTTACGTCTTTCCTCTGTCGGAGGAACTATTTCACCCTGATCGAAAAGACCGTATTTTTCCTTCATCTTAAGAATTCTCGTACAAGCTTCGTCAATCCTGCTTTCGGGAAGATCTCCACCAAGAACCGCTTTTTCTATAACATCGATACACCACGGCGATTCCGGTCCGAGTATCATATCATTACCTGCACGAAGAAGCTCAACATAAAGTTTTTCGGGAGGATATATGGAAGTAAGAGACTTCATTCCCACGGCATCCGTCAGTACAACACCTTCAAATCTCATTTTTTCACGCAAAAGTCCCTTTATCACCTTTTCCGAAAGTGTTGCGGGAAGATATGCTCCGTTAACGGTAGTATCATCGACATCAACAAATGTATAATGTCCGACCATTATGCTGTCAACACCTGCATCAATGCAGGCTTTGAATTCTCTGCCCTGTGTTTTTTCCCAGTACTCAAGAGTTTCGGAATAGGCAGCCGTACAAAAATGGGCATCTCTGTATTCATACGGATCTTCTCCCGGGAAATGCTTTGCTCCTGCGGCAACTCCCGCATCCTTAAGTCCCTTTATAAAAGCAGCAAGCATTTTACAGTTGCTTTCGGTATCGGCGCTGAGTACACGGGGATCTCTGTAATGTCCCGGATTATCCGCAACGGGACTCCACACCCATCTGAAGCCTATGGAATAAAGATCATCGCCAAGGCATTTGCCGTACTCATAAGCAAGCTCTGGATCATGTGTAGCACCAAGTCCCAACGCCGTTGGCAGCTTACCGTGACCGTCAAAGGATGATATTCCCTGTGCGGCATCCATGACAGGAATAGCAGGAACCTTCATGAGACCATTAATGAAGTTAAGCTGATCTATAAACTTTTCATCAAGACGAGTACCTTTCACAGGACATCCGCCCATTCTTTCGAATACGTTATAATAATCATGATTATGAGTCATTGTCCAGAATGCGCCAATGGGATTCTCCGTAAAATATGTTTTGACATTCCTCGTTCCGCCGATTATGGCGTGATTGAATACTATAGTCTGTCCTATTTTTTCACGAAGAGTCATCTCTTCAAGCTTTGGTATCTTCATAAAAACTCCTTTTATATATATTGATACTGCCCCCATTATATTCTCACTTTATCCTAATGTCAATAAGTTTTTATAATTTATTCTGTAATAATCATCACTTTTTCTGTTGTTTAGCACGCGCCATTCTGTGCAAGAAAAAAAGAGGATGTATCTTAAATGATACACCCTCAATTTTATTTATATTCGGATTATTCTTCGTCGGAAACAGCTTCCTCGTCGTCATCAAAAACAGAATCAAGATCTATATCAAGATCAAGTTCTTCGGATGCTTCCGCACCGTCATCGGACGATACATCGTTGTCTTCGTCGGCAAACATCTTAGCCTTGTCAACAGCGAACTTCGGGAAATCCTCAAGATCGGAATCGTCCGGGATCTCTACTGTTTCGTTTTCCTTGTCGGCAATCTCTACGCCGCGGTAGAGCTCCATACCTGTACCTGCAGGGATAAGCTTACCGATAATAACATTTTCCTTAAGTCCCATAAGGTGGTCAACCTTGCCCTTGATAGCGGCTTCGGTGAGTACCTTTGTGGTCTCCTGGAAGGATGCTGCGGACATGAAGCTCTCAGTGGAGAGAGATGCCTTTGTAATACCGAGAAGCACAGGAGAGCTTGTAGCTACAGAAATTCCTACTTCGCCTGCCGCAAGTCTGTCTTCGATCTCCTTGTTTCTTTCATTAAACTCGGAAATGTCAACAACGCTGCCTGCGAGAAGATCTGTCGAGCCTGCTGTTTCTACCTTTACTTTTCTTGTCATCTGACGGGAGATAACTTCGATATGCTTGTCGTTGATATCAACACCCTGGATACGGTAAACCTTCTGAATCTCCTTGATAAGGTATTCATATACCGCATTAAGACCATTGACCTTGACGATATCCGCAGGGCTCATTGTACCTTCTGTAAGAAGTGTACCCTTTGTGATGAATGCATCATGTTCAACAAGCAATCTCTGTGACTTGGGGAATGCGTATATTCTTTCGTCACCGTCAAGACCTGTGATCTTAACAGATTTCTTGGAGTTCTTTTCTTCAATTTCAACCTTACCGTCGATCTCTGCAACTGTAGCTGTCTTCTTAGGTCTTCTTGCTTCAAAGAGTTCTTCAACTCTCGGAAGACCCTGAGTGATATCGTTACCTGCGACACCACCTGTGTGGAATGTTCTCATGGTAAGCTGTGTACCGGGTTCACCGATAGACTGAGCTGCGATGATACCTACGGACTCACCGATATTTACAGGCTTGCCGGAAGCAAGGTCAGCACCGTAACAGTGGGCACAGACACCGTGCTTTGCACGACAGTTAAGTGTGGATCTGATACATACTCTTGTTATACCTGCTGCAATAACGTTATTTACGTCATCCTCGTCCATCATTGTGTTTGCGGCAACTATAAGCTCGCCTGTTTCCGGATGAACAAGATCATGAACAGTGTATCTGCCGAGAAGTCTGTCTTCAAGAGGCTCGACAAGCTCCATACCGATGTTGATCTCGGAAATATGGTTATCGCGAAGAACATCCAGAAGTTTTTCTGTTACAACAGTACCTACGGGAGCAATAAGCTCTACGCCGCCGTATACATCAGTAACAATAGTCTTACCGATAGCATTCTCATCAACAGGAATCATCTTGGAGGTATCGTAAATGCTGTATACCCAGAGACCTACATCATCATGACAGTCTATCTCTCTGATAATAACATCCTGAGATACGTCAACAAGTCTACGTGTAAGGTAACCGGAGTCAGCCGTTCTGAGAGCGGTATCCGCAAGACCCTTACGAGCACCCTTTGCGGCGATGAAGTATTCGAGAATATTAAGACCTTCACGGAAGTTAGCCTTAATAGGAAGCTCGATAGTCTTACCGGATGTGGAAGCCATAAGACCACGCATACCGGCAAGCTGTCTGATCTGCTTGATACTACCTCTCGCTCCGGAGTCAGCCATCATCTTGATGTTGTTGTATTTGTCAAGGTTCTTTGTAAGAGCCTTTGTAACTTCGTTTGTAGCTTCTTCCCAGACCTTGATAACCGAGCGGTATCTTTCTTCGTTGGAGAAGCGACCTCTTGCATAGAACTTGGAAATAAGCTCTACCTGCTTTTCCGCTTCGGATATAATTATCTTCTTCTGCGGAGGAACGGTCATATCGGCAACGGAGATGGAGATAGATCCTCTTGTGGAGTACTTGTAACCCATTTCCTTGATCTTATCAAGAACAACCGCTGTCGTTGCAATACCGTGATACTTGATACAGTTGTCTACGATCTTACCGAGCTCGTCCTTTGTTACCTGGCAGTTGATCTCAAGATCAAGCTCATTCTCTTCGTTTCTCTCAATAAAGTGGAGATCCTGAGGAATGGGCTGATTGAAGATGAATCTTCCCAGTGTTCCGGGAACGTGCTTGGACTTGATAACGTTACCGTCCTTGTCAAGCTTTTCACGCTTTATCTTTATGGGAGTGTGAAGTCCGATGTCACCGTTGGTGTAAGCCATCATTGCTTCATCGAAGTCACGGAATGTCTTGTAAACAAGCTCGCCGTTTTCATTTTCGTAAGGATCGCCGGGTTCACCGCTCTTTTCAAGTGTAAGATAGAATGAACCGAGTACCATATCCTGTGTAGGAACGGTAACAGCACGACCGTTAACCGGCTTCAAGAGGTTATTTGCAGAGAGCATGAGGAATCTTGCCTCGATCTGTGCTTCTGCTGAAAGCGGTACGTGTACAGGCATCTGGTCACCGTCGAAGTCGGCGTTGAACGCTGTACATACAAGAGGATGAAGCTTTATTGCACGACCTTCAACAAGTACAGGCTCGAATGCCTGAATTGAAAGTCTGTGAAGTGTAGGCGCACGGTTAAGGAGAACGGGATGTTCCTTGATAACTACTTCAAGTGCGTCCCACACATCCTCGTTTACGTGTTCTACCTTCTTCTTTGCATCCTTGATATTCTGTGCCTTACCTGTATCTGTAAGTCTCTTCATAATGAAGGGCTTGAACAGTTCGAGAGCCATTTCCTTAGGAAGACCGCACTGGTATATCTTAAGGTCGGGACCTACGACGATAACAGAACGTCCGGAATAGTCAACACGCTTACCGAGAAGGTTCTGACGGAAACGTCCCTGCTTACCGCGGAGCATTTCGGAAAGAGATTTGAGAGGTCTGTTGGAAGGACCTGTAACAGGTCTTCCTCTTCTGCCGTTGTCTATAAGGGCATCGACAGCTTCCTGAAGCATTCTCTTTTCGTTTCTGATGATGATATTGGGAGCATGAAGCTCTATAAGCTTT
>SVQR01000172.1 GCA_015065225.1 Oscillospiraceae bacterium
TGATGTGTAGCACCGGCATCGTAGCACTGGTATATGTAGTTGTTCTCAACAAGATAGTTCTTGCATCCGCCGTAGATCTCGATACCGTTTCCGAGTCTTACTACCCTGCCGTTTCTATACATCTGTATCGCGCCGCCTATCCAGCCGAATACGCAGTTTCTGACGGTGAGATTTTCCATAGTACCGCAAGCGATACCATGAACACCTGCGTGCATAACGCACAGATTGTCAACCGTGACATTCTTCTGACCACCGCAAAGTCCGCTTATACGGATATTGAATTCTATGGATGAGAATACCGCACCGGGATTACCCATATCACAGTATAGATAGAGCTTTCCTGTAGAAGGTCCTCCGTACATATTGGGACTTCCGTCCGGGAACAGTGTGTATTCGCCTTCGTGGAAGAAGTGGAGATTTTCCTTGAGCTCTGTCTTGAGATCGTATGGAGTTTTGCCTTCGGTATCACGAACATAGAACTTTCCGTCTATGTAGTCCGGAATATGCTTTACACCGTGACTTGCACCGTCGTCGAATACTATCATGCCGACATCGGGGAGCTTGTTCTTGTACACCCAGATATTTTTTGTACCGGGTACTTTCTTCCAATTATTGGCACCTGCACCGTTTTCCGGAGAGCAGTTTATTATCGGCTTTGCACCTTCGCCGTATGCAGAGTATGTTACACCGGGCATCATTCTGATGTTATTACCCCTGAACATTGCACCGCGCTGAAACAGAACGACGTCACCGGGACAAAGCTCGGGTGCTCCGCTTACTCTTGCAGCTGTTTTCCACGCCGTAAAGGGTGAAAGACCGTCATTTGAGTCATTTCCTGTGGGAGATACAAAGTATATATTGCCTTTTGCTTTATACTTTGATTTACTTTCAAGTATCTTCTTTTTGAGCTTTTCGGCCTTTACGTCGATCTCGGCGATAAGTGCCTTTGTCTTTTCGAAATCGACAGCACAATTGTTATTTTTGCAAGCCATTTTCGTAACTCCTTATATTCTTTTCATCCTCGCAGAGTTGATCCACCTCTGCATAATAATAGGTATTTCCGTTGAATCCGAGTGATTCGGTGCTGTTTTTTACATTCTTGTCATACGGAATGATCTCGGCATCATTATCCGGATCGGCATATGCGTATTTACCGAAGTTTGCCGTTGCAAGACCGTCATACTGAATAAAAATGTTATTCTTAAATTCGGGAAGCCATGCTGTATCATATGCCGTGGAGCATACCATGGAAGCTCTGCTTCTGTCAAAGATATTGTTCTCAATGACATAATCAAAGCTCATGTTCTGCGCTCTCCATGTCTTTATGTGAGCGGGATTCTCCTTGTCATGTCTCTGCATACCGAAACCGAAGCCGCAGTAACGCATGATATTATCCTTTACAACAGTATGCTTCATAAATCTCTTGCGTTCAAGTCCGGGGAACGGAAGATTTATAAAATATTCGATGGAATATACGCAGTTTTCAATGAGATTGTTCCTGTATACTGCGTTTATCATTGTGATATCATCCGTGCCGCCTCTTGAGAATTGATGAGTTGCGGCTGCGTCATAGCATTCGTAGATGTAGTTGTTCTCAACGAGATAATTCTTACATCCGCCGTATATCTGAACCCCGTTTCCGAGTCTTACGGCTCTGTCACAGTTATAGAAGTGGATGCCGCCGCCTATCCAGCCGATCTCACAGTTGCGTACGGTAAAATTCTTACAGGTTCCCGCACAGATACCGTGAACACCTGCATACAGAACGCAAAGATTATCAATCGTAACATTGTCCTTACATATCATGCCTGAGCGTTTTACCGCAAATTCAATAGACGAAAAGACTGCTCCCGGATTACCCATATCACAGTAAAGATAAAGGTTTCCGAGATTCTTCGGATCTTCCGAAAGAGGATATTTTCCGTTAAAGAGCACCTTGTTGCACTCGCAGAAGAACTGGAAATTCTGAGTAAGATGCTTTCTTACGTCAAATACTTCCTTGCCGCCTGTATCTCTTACACAGAATTCACCGTGCTTCCAGTCGGGAACCTGCTTCAATCCGTAGTTAACACCGCCGTCAAAGATAAGGTTTCCTACATCAAAGAACTTTGTTTTATATACCCAGATGTTCTTTGTTCCGGAAAGTCTTTTCCATTTTGATGCTCCCGCACCGTCCTCCGGTGAACAGTTAATTATCGGTTTTGCACCTTCGCCGTATGCCGAATATGTAACACCTTCGACACAGCGTATATCCATACCGCGGAACATTTTTCCTCTTTCAAAAAGAACGACATCGCCCGATTTAAGCTCGGGGGCATTACTTACTCTTGCGGGAGTCTTCCATGCCGTCTTTTCCGTCAAACCATCATTTTTGTCGTTACCGTACGGAGATACATAGTAGACATTTCCCTTGACAGTATACTTTGATTTTGAATTGAGTATTCTGTTTTTTAGCTTATTTGACCTTTCATCTATTTCTGAAATCAGCTTTTTTGTCACATCGTATCTTGAAACAATTTCTGACATTATCATCACCCCCGTTAAATACTCTTAAAGTTTGATTTTCGATTACTTGTTATCTTAATCTATCGAAAACTCCTATTAAACACTCTATAAAACTGCCGAATACTGATGATACATCATATTTTACTTCAATACCCTGCCATTGTTTTCAAGATCATTGATCCATGTCATCGGGGAAAGATCGTCTCTCTCCCCGATATCCACGGACAAAGTATTAATTATTGGGTTTATACTTATCACTTACAAAGTAGACCTTTGCGTTGCGGTCTCCAAGCTCACTCATAATTGTAAGATCCGCTACGGAGTCATAGAACAGTCTTTCACCGGTATGGTAACCGAGTACACCGTTAAGGACATGAATGTAAGTATTGTTGTTATACACGGGAAGCCATGATTTATGACCTGCCGTTGAATTGAGAAGCACGTTGCTTGCTCTGTCAAAAATATTGTTTTCAATGACAAATGTACCGGGAACATACTCATTTCTGCCCACGCCCCTTATATTTGTCGATCCGTCACCGTTAGGTCTTGTAATACCGAAGCCATAGCCGGCACGTCTGAGGATATTTCCGATTATCTTCACGTTTCTGCCGTTACGCACACCGGATCCGTCATCACTGTCGATAATAAAGTGTTCTATATTATAGATACAATCCTCTATTACATTGTTTGAATATGTGATGTCATTCATAACATAGCTGCCTGTACCGCCATCTATCTGGTGAGTTATACCTGCATCATAGCACTGATATACATAGCAATTGTCAATGGTATAGTTCTCTGCAGAACCGTATATTTCTATACCGTTACCAAAGAGCACTATGCCTGATGTACCGCCGTAATACTGAACGCCGCCGCCGATCCAGCCGACCTCACAGTTACGCACCGTAAGATTCTTTCTCGATCCGGATCCGATACCGTGGCATCCGCCGTATTTAATGCAGATATTGTCTATGAGAACATCATCACCTGCTACAGTAATTATATTGTTTGCTGTATTGAACTCGATAGACTTGTAGACCTCACCGGGATTACCTTCCTCACATCTGAGATAGAGCTTTCCTGTAAGGGTTCTGTTATTGGTGGAAGGTATATCGCTGAAGAAGGTGTGATTTCTTGTCATCTCTGTCTTGAAATCGTATACCTTTTCATATTTTGAGCCATAGCTGTAGAACACGCCTTCTTTAAGTATCGGCACTTCCCTATCTGTCCAGATCGTGCCTTCCATATCGGCATTGAGAACAACAAGTCCGACATCTGTCATGGGTGTTATGTATTCCCAGATATGCTCCGTTCCTTCAACGAGCTTCCACTTATCTGCACCTGTTCCGTTTTCGGGAGAGCCGTAGAAGGTGGGTTTTGCACCTTCGCCGTATGCTGAATATGTAACTCCACCATAGAATGTAACTCTTTCACGCCAGAGGTCTCCCCTCTTGAAGAGGACAGCATCACCGGGTTTTAAGAGATTTTCCGATCTTGTTACCTTCTGAAGCGTCTTCCACGCAGTATCGGGTGATAAACCATCGTTATCGTCATTGCCCGTACTGTTTGAAACATAGTATGTTATTCCTGTTGCAGTAACAGTGCCTTTTGTATTTCTTATCTCTGCTATTCTGTCTGCAGTCTTTTTGTCAAGCTCTGCAAGATATGCCGCACCTGCTTCAAGGTCTGCTCTTGCGTCACCGCCCAGAAGCTCCTTGGGATTGAGCATGGTACAGATCCACTCGCCATTACTTTCAACGTGAGGTAGCGATGCTTCGGCAATATCGGCATATGCCCAGAAATCCTTTGAAACATCGGCATAAAGGAACTTGACATCCTTTGAAAGATCTTCTGCAGATACACCTCTTGAATATGCGTTGTTTATAACCTTCACAACTTCAGCTCTGGTAATGGTATTATCGGGCTTGAAGCTGAATGTACCGTCACCGTTGTCATAGCCGTTTACAAGTTCTGCCTTACCTGCCGCAGTAACAACATCATATCTTGCATAATCCGTCGGAACATCGGTAAATGTACCGTTCTTGCCTGCATCGGAAAGAAGTCCCATATTATATACAAGCTCAACAAATTCAGCTCTTGTGATAGGCTGATCCGGTCTGAACTCGCCTGCCTTATATGATGACAGATAACCGAGGCTTCTTACATATGCAACATATTTATAATACCATGCAGAAGGAAGAACATCTGTAAAATCAACCGTAAGATCCGTCGGAACAGAATCATCACCGCCTGCGGCAAGTCTCGAAACTATGGTACAAGCCTCTGCTCTTGTCATGGTATTACCCGGTTTGAAAAGTCCTCCGTCATAACCCTTCATGTAGGACTCATGCATCTCAAGATTGGGTTTTCCCTTAAAGAACATGAGCTGATTTATGTAGATGGTTACGCCTTCGGGGAAATCCGCAACGGTAAAATCGCCCAGGGGACGAATATGCATTTGTCTTATATTGTGGTTATCGTTGCCCATATTCAGCCTGCTTGTAGCATCCATATTGAATACAGCAATCTGCCATGAACCGCTCTTAAGTGCCTGATTTGCAACACTTCCGTAATATCCGGTAAGAATACCGCCGTTTGTGGCAATACCAATCCTAAGTCTTCCCTCTTTGTCCTCCGGAAGTTTACCGTCAATATAATAAGAAATTGCAAGATTCTTGTATTCCTTAAGGTCGATACCCGCGGGGGCATAGCTCCAACCGTCAACCACCACGGAAGCGGTCTTATCTTCAAAATTCGGATCAAGTGTTATCTTGACGGTGTCTCTGCTGTCGAAAACTGTATTTTCGACAGTTGCATAAGCACCGTTGTTCATAAGGCCATTATGATATTCCGAGAAATTAAGAGCTTTGTATTCGGGAGCACCGTCCGGAGTATAATCAAACTCTGCATCGAATTTAATATTACCTTCCGGAACTTTTAGTGATGTACCGGGGGCATAAAGCTGATTATCATATGAGCTTCTCCAGCCGAGAAACGTCGAAGAACCGAGAGTATACGGATTTTCGGGAAGTATGATCTCAGAATCCTTTTTTGCCTCATATGATGTGGGATCAGTACCTTGTGCGTCTGCAATATCGCAGTCAAAGCTTACATTGAACTTTCTTCCTCCGGGATAATCGCCCCAGAATTCAAAGTCTCCGATATACATTACCTCACCGGGTGAAAGAGTCT
>SVQR01000173.1 GCA_015065225.1 Oscillospiraceae bacterium
GGATATGCGACAATATCGTGAATCAGTTCGAGCCTATATGTATCCATGAGCTTTCGGAAATAGGCAAGATAAAGAAGTGTCTTTTGAAAAACGGTGCGTATACCTCTGCAATGTCCGGAAGCGGCAGTGCGGTATTCGGTATATTCACCGATGAGGAGGAAGCGAAAAAAGCAGCAGAAGCTTTGTCCACGCTTCCCTTCAATGTAAAAGTTTCTGTCTGCAAAATATAATTTTTCGAATAAACCGCCGTTTTACGGTAATAATCCTCTGCAGAAACAATTCTACGGAGGCTATTTATGAAAAAAAAGATAACGGCATTTCTCGGAAAGGTCATCAAGAGAGCAGACCCTCTCTCAATTGCAGCGCTTCTCGCTTATATAATTATATCAATGACAGTTGCATCCGCAATTGTCCCACTTGAAGGTGAGAAGGAATTTTACAACAATATCATACGCTTTCATGTGCTCGCAAATTCCGATTCCGATGCGGATCAGGAGCTGAAGCTGTATGTGCGGGACAAGGTCACCGAGTATACAACCGAGCTACTTAAAAGCTGTACCGACATTGATCAGGCAAAGGATACCGTTGATCGTCACAAAGAAGATATACTCACCTTAGCAAAAGAAGCCGTACTGCAAAAAGGATACGATCACACCGTAACGCTTGAAACGGGCTTTGAGATTTATCCCCGAAGAACATACGGCAATTATACCTTCCCCGCAGGGGAATATTACTCACTCAGAATAAAAATAGGGAAAGCTGAAGGAAAGAACTGGTGGTGCGTTCTGTTTCCTCCGATGTGCCTCGGAAGTGCATCTGTGGAAAGCTGTGACGATGCAACCGAGCTTCAAAGAGCCGGCTTTACCGAAAACGATATAAAGATAGTATCCGACAACGGCAACGTAAAAAAAGAGATCCGCTTCTTCTTTCTCGACCTTGTCGGACTTGGGAAATGAGGTGAAACAATGCTTCATAATATAAAAGGACGTGCAAAAAGCGGCAAGACCGAATATATACTCTCAGTGTGCGAAAAGATGATAAATGACAAAAAGCATACATTCCTGATAGTTCCCGAACAGGGTGCTTTGGTATATGAACGTCAGATAATAGAAAGACTCGGCAACAGATCCAACGAGTATATAGAGGTAATTAACTTCAAGCGTCTTTGCAACAGAGTTTTTCGTGAGACGGGCGGACTTACACAAAGCTATATAGATTCTGCTCATATGCTGCTTCTTATGTTCAAGGCAGTAAAATCCGTAAAAAATCTGCTGTCGGAATATAAGGGAGCCGCAGAGAATACTGTATTTACAAAAAAAGCACTGCAAGTGATTAACGAGCTTAAAATGTTCGGTATCACTCCCGAAATACTTGAAAAAGCGGCGGAAAAGCTCTCGGACAAAGGAAACAGCAGGCTCTGCGATAAGCTCCGTGATTTTGCTCTTATCTATACCGCATATTCAAAGGTCATTGCCGATACCTTCGGAGATAATTTTAATTACCGTGACAGCACGGAAGACCTTGAAAGGCTTGCCACAGTTCTTTGTGATACAAAATTTTTCAAAGGCAAGACAGTCATAATAGATTCCTTCTACGGCTTTACCGTACCCGAATTCTCCGTTATTGACAGGATACTTCGCGATGCGGATGATATATTTATAACCTATCTGCTTGATAAGGATTCAAATAATCTTCTGTTTGAACGCGGCAAAAAGGCATATGAAAAGATCGTGCGTTTCGCAAATGATAACTTCGTGGAATACGAGGATATCGAAACAGGCTTTGAGCACGGCTTTGATGATGAGGATCTTTACAACCTTGAAAAGTGCTTTGCCTTTGAGCTTTGCGAAGAAAGATGCGAGCCTGTCCCCTGCCGTGATTCCGGAGTAAAGCTTTACGGATGTGAAAACATCTATGATGAAGCGAAAACCGCGTGTGCTGTTATAAACAAGCTCACAAGTGAACACGGAGCAAAGTATTCGGATATTTCCATTCTTTCGAGAAATCCCGATGAGCTTTGCGGCATACTTGATACAGAGCTTACCAAAAACAATATCCCGTACAGCTTCGCATTGAGATACGATCTTCTCACAAGACCTGCGGCGTCATATATCACTGCGGCATTTGAGTTTTCAAAGAGCAAATCAAAGCAGTCGGTACTGCGTTTTCTCAAAACGGGACTTACTCCGTTATCCGATACGGAGGCGGATCTTACCGAATGCTACATAAGAACATGGAATATTCAGGGCAGGATGTTCACGGACAGCGAATGGCTGATGAATCCCGACGGTTACACAAGTGCCGAAGAAATGAGTCCCCGTGCAAGAAAAGCTCTTGAAACGGTACACGATGCAAGGGAAAAGCTGATCACTCCCCTCTCTGTCTTTGACGAGAATATAAGAAATGCAAACTGTGCAAATGAGATATCAGAAGCGATAGTGAGACTTCTTGAAAGCGGAAAATATGCTCCCGATGAGCTTTGCGATGAGGAGATAGTCTACCACAACATGGTGATGGATGCTCTTGATTGCATTGCGGATATCTGCGGAAACGACTATATGACTCCTTCCGAGTATTACGATATGTTTGAGATGATACTCTCACAGTATGATACCGGCAGGATACCCGGAACTGTGGATGAGGTATCTGTTGCTAACGTAGAGCTTTTCAGAGCCGCAAAGAATAAGTACACCATAATACTCGGACTCAACGACGGTATATTCCCCCGTAATCCTTCTGCGGACAGCATATTCTCCGACCGTGAAAAACTTATGCTCAGGGATATCGGACTTGAAATATCCGGTACTACCGCTGATGAGGCTTATGACGAGCTGTTCCTTGCATACAAGGCAGTTACTTCATGCTCAAAGGGATTGTTCCTTCTGTACTCGGAAAAGGATACAAGCGGCGAAAAGATCGAAAGCTCATCTGTCGTATCAATGTGCAAGAGTGCACTTCCGGGACTTACGGAAAAGTCTGCCGATGAGATATCAAAGCTCAAGCTCTACCTTTCGGATATGTCACTTTCATCCGAGATAAGCAGAGCCGAGCCTGAGCTTTCGGAAGTGATCTCGGAATATCTTCTGTCAAAAGGGATTACTCCGAAAACTGATGCAGACAGACAGCAACAGTATCTTTCCGAAGAGACAACAAGAGTTCTTTTCGGGGATGAAATGCTTCTCAGTCCCTCAAGACTTGATAAATTCAATTACTGTGCCTGCTCCTATTTCGGAACATATACTCTTGCGCTTTCCCCCGAAAGGAAGGCAACACTCGGTAGCTCCGAATCCGGTAATATCATTCATAAGATACTCGAGCTTCTTATATGCGAACTGTCGGAAAAGAAACAGAAGGGTGAGCCTGTTACGGAAGAATATGCCCTTGAACGTGAAAAAGCACTCCTTAACAGCTATATAACCGAGCTTGTAGGCGAGAAGAATCAAAATGAGCTTTCAAAACGCTTCAAATATCTCTATAACAGACTTTCCGGTGCTCTTGATGCCTGCGTTTCCGTTATGGCGAACGAGATAGTCGAATCGGATTTTGTTCCGACAGACTTTGAGATGTCGATAGGCAAACAGAATGCAGATATCCCATTTGCGAGTATTCCGATATATGACAGTACCGGAAAGCCGAACGGAACTCTCACCATAAACGGAAAGATAGACAGAACAGATATATTTAAGAAAGACGGTAAAGTCTACATAAGAGTTGCCGACTACAAAACAGGAACAAAAAAATTCAATCTTGCGGATGTAAGTGTCGGACTCAATCTTCAGATGCTGCTGTATCTTTACAGCCTTTCAAAGAACTGCGGAACAAGATACGGAAACGGAGAGCCCATACCGGCAGGTGTACTGTATACTCCCATCCACCGTCCGGCATTCAACCTTGAACTCGGAGAAGATGCCGCCGCAGACGAAAAGAGCGCGTTCCGCACAAACGGCATACTGATCGACGATCCGGAGATACTTCGTGCTATGGAAAAAAATCTTGAAGGTAAGTTTATCCCGGTAAAGCTAAAAAAAGACGGATCGTTTTATAGTACATCATCCGTGGCATCTCTTGAAACAATGGGAAGGATGCTCTCCTGTGCCGCTGATGTTGCAGGAAAACTTGCAAGCGAGATAAAAAGCGGAAAGATCGGCAAGAATCCTTACAGATGCGATGCGTTAAACTCATGTAATTTCTGTGACCTTGCTCCTTTTTGCAGATATGAAAACGGTGAGGAAGGCACAAGATACTCACTTACAAAGTATTCCGATGAGGAATTCACCACATCCGTGGGAGGTGAAAGTTGATGGCAGAGTTTAAGCTCACAAAAGCACAGAGTACGGCTGTTGAGGACAGAGGCGGAACACTTCTTGTCGCGGCAGCCGCAGGAAGCGGAAAAACCGCAATACTCACAAAGCGTATAATATCGAAGCTGTGCAGCGAAAAAGACGAAGGTGACATTTCGGAATATCTGATAGTTACCTTTACAAAGGCCGCCACAGCCGAGCTTCGCGCAAGACTTTACAAGGAGCTTTCCGCATATATAAAAGAGCATCCCGAAAACAAGCGCGCAAGACGCCAGCTCTCACTTATAGGTCTTGCAAAGATCAGTACCATCCACTCATTTTGCCTTGATATCATAAGATCAAACTTCCAGGCTCTTTCGCTGCCGTCCACTCTCAGAATGGGCGAAGAAACGGAAGTCAATGTCCTTATGAGCAACACTCTTGACCGCATAATCGGTGAAAGATACGAAAACGGTGATGAAGGCTCTCTGTTTCTGAAAGCTGTGGAGATACTTTCCGGTGCAAAAAGCGATGAAAATTTTGCGAGTACTCTACTGAAGCTCTACAATAAGCTTCGCGGACTTGCCGATCCCTGGGAAAAATACAATTCCTATCTTGAAAAATACCGTGAAGCGGAAACATGTACGGAAGTATTCGATACCGCCTTCGGCAAACTGATTAAAGACGATCTTCTCTATGAGACAGGAAAGACAATCTCCGACCTTGACTGTATCCTCTCGCAGGCTGATATGGATCCCGATGCATACGCAGTCATGCATGAAGCGGTATGTAAAGATTGTGCACTTCTCGAAGCTATAAGAGAATCGTTGGACTGCGGATATAATACCGCAGTAAATACTGCAAACGGATTCTCTGCCGCAAGATGCAAGAGCATCCCAAAGGATTGCGACAGCAAGGAATATATCGAGGGACTAAAGGATCAGAGGACAAAGGCGATAAATCGTATTAAAGGCGTATACAAGAAATATCTCGGTGCCGATGCTGAAACCGTTAAGACCGCCGCAAAGGAGAGCCGTGAGGTACTTGCCGAAATACTTGATATCCTTCTGGAATTCGACAAAGCATTCACGGAGAAAAAGCTTGAACGAGGGATCCTTGACTTCTCAGACCTTGAGCAATATACGCTTAAGCTGCTTGTAAAGGACACAGGTGAATTCTCCGGCAAGTTTGAGCGTACACCTCTCGCGGAAAGCATATCCGCAAATTACCGTGAGATATATATTGACGAGTATCAGGATACAAACAATGTTCAGGATATGATATTCCGCGCCGCCGCAACATACGACGAAAAGCTCGGAACGGAAAACAACCGTTTCCTTGTCGGTGACGTAAAGCAGAGTATCTACCGTTTCAGAGGTGCACAGCCTGAGATATTC